>NZ_JASOZC010000007.1:0-125205 GCF_030228725.1 Corynebacterium sp. UMB10321
TCGACTGTGACATTGTCATAGCCGTCGCGTGCCACAAGCGATGCAGCTGTATCGAAGATTCGCTGCCGTGTTTCGCGGCGCTTTCGCTGCCGGAGACCTTCTGACTGATCGGGAAAATTCACGGAGTGCAATCTTACACTCCGTGCAAAAATATCAAAGAAACCTATTCAACCAGGAGCGATAGTGAGCCTTCCACGTTTGGAGAGCTATCACCGCGGCGCTCGAAAAACTGTGCCTCAACGATTCCCGGCTCCGGGCTGGAGAAGCTCCAGAAACCATCATCAGTAGTTGGAGGGCACTGTTTCGTCAGAGCGGAAGCACTGCCATCATGCGCGATAAGCGCCACGCAACCGCTCAGAGGATAGCTGACCATCCCTTGTCCTTCATGGAGGGAGAACACCGCCGGCCACGCCGCTACGGCAGCATCAGGGCTGTGCGATTGGAGGGTGCCTTGGAATGTTCCAGAGGGGGCGTCGTCACGCACTTGCGGAGCTTCAGGAAACGCAGTCACCGTCACAACTGTAGGCACCCCGTTAGGCTCCGGCTTTGGCTGAGCGGACCAGTACGCTGCGGCGAGCGCTATCCCGATAAGCGAGACCACCAGAGCTAAGACACCGCCAATAACCCATGGCTTATTTGAGCCCCCAGCTGTACGAAGCTGCGAAAAAGAATCAGACATAAAAATCATCCCTGGTCGTGCTCATGAACATGGGCAGTAGCAGGGATGATTGTAGCGAAGACTAGTTGCGTTCGGTATGAGCCATCGACAGGACGTTCAAACGCTTGTCGAGCTCCTCCTCAGTCAACGTTTCGCCGTCCACGAAGCCGAGGTCAATCACAGCCTGGCGGATCGTGATGCCCTCCTTCACCGCATGCTTTGCCACTTTCGCAGCGTTCTCGTAGCCGATTGCACTGTTCAGAGGGGTGACGATTGATGGTGAAGACTCCGCGAGCTGCTTCATGCGGGCCTCGTTCGCCTCGATACCGTCAACCAAGCGGGTAGCGAACTGTCGAGAGACGTTCGCCAGCAGGCGAGCGGACTCCAGCACGTTGCGCGCCATCATCGGGATGAACACGTTGAGCTCGAACTGGCCTTGCGAGCCGCCGAATGCCACTGCGGCATCGTTGCCGATCACCTGGGCTGAGACCTGGGTTGCCGCCTCGCACAGGACAGGGTTCACCTTGCCAGGCATGATCGACGAGCCTGGCTGCAGATCTGGGAGGTGAATCTCCGCGAACCCTGCGAGTGGGCCTGAACCCATCAGACGGATGTCATTTGCAATCTTGTACAACGAGACTGCAACAGTGCGCATCGCACCGGAGAATTCCACCAGAGCGTCGCGTGCGGCCTGGGCCTCGAAGTGGTTCTTTGCCTCCGACAGCTGTGTCAGTCCGGTGAGCTTCACCAGCTCTGCGGTCACCTTTGCGCCAAAGTCTGCTGGGGTGTTGATGCCGGTGCCAACCGCGGTGCCGCCAATGGCGAGCTCGCCGAGGCGGCCAACAGTTGCCTCAACGCGCTCGATGCCGAGCTCGATCTGACGAGCGTAGCCGGAGAACTCCTGACCAAGCGTCAGCGGGGTCGCGTCCATCAGGTGAGTGCGGCCCGACTTCACTACCTCGTGCCATTGCTCAGCCTTCGCAGCCAGTGACTTCTGCAGCACCTGCAGGGCCGGGACCAGCACTTCGACGGCAGCTTCGGTGGCAGCAATGTGCGTTGCAGTTGGGAAGGTGTCGTTCGAGGACTGTCCCATGTTGACGTGGTCGTTCGGGTGGACTTCCACGCCGTTTGCGTGCGCGATCGAAGCAATGACCTCATTAGTGTTCATGTTCGAGGAAGTGCCAGAACCCGTCTGGAAGACGTCAATTGGGAACTGGTCGTTGTGCTTGCCGTCTGCGATTTCCTTCGCCGCAGCGATGATCGCGTCAGCCTTTTCCGCATCGAGCTTGCCCGAATCCTTGTTGACCTGCGCACACGCGGCCTTGAGGAGCCCAAGGGCGCGGATCTGCTGGTTCTCGAGGCCCCGGCCAGAGATCGGGAAGTTCTCTACAGCACGTTGAGTTTGAGCACGCCACAGTGCATCAACAGGTACCTTGACCTCACCCATGGTGTCGTGCTCGATACGGTACTGCTTATCGGCCATTCAATCTTTCCTTTACTTGATACTTACAGAAAATCGACGCTTTGAATTACTTGATCGGGCCGGAGTAATCGATCACCGAGTACTCCTGAAGCTTCGGCAGCTGGTGGAGGGACTCCACGTAGCGGACGGTGCCAGACTTCGAGCGCATTACCAACGAACGGGTGGTAGCGCCATTCTTACGGTAGGAGACGCCGCGCAGCATGTCGCCGTTGGTGACACCGGTAGCCGCGAAGTAGCAGTTATCGGAGGCCACCAAGTCGTCGAGGCCAAGCACACGGTCGAGATCGTGGCCCGCTGCCAGCACGCGTTCGCGCTCTTCATCGGACTGCGGTGCGAGCTGGCCCTGGATCTCACCACCAAGGCACTTCAATGCACACGCCGTGATAACCCCCTCCGGTGTGCCACCGATGCCCATCGCCATGTCAATGGAGTTGGTGTTCTGGGCAGCAGCGATGGCACCAGCAACGTCTCCGTCCATAATGAAACGTACCTTGGCACCAGCCTTGCGAATCTCCTCAACCAGCTTGTTGTGACGTGGGCGGTCGAGTACCACCACAGTCACGTTACCAACGCCGACTCCCTTGGCTTCTGCCACTGCCTTAATGTTGAACTCGACGGACTTCGTAATATCGATGACCCCGACAGCCTCAGGGCCGACTGCAATCTTGTTCATGTAGAACGCGTCCTGCGGGTTGAACATGGAACCACGGTCGGCAGCCGCGATAACCGAAATAGCATTCGGGCGACCTTCCGCCATCAGGCGCGTGCCGTCGACTGGGTCAACCGCCAGATCAACCTGTGCGCCAAAACCGTTGCCGACACTTTCGCCGTTAAACAACATCGGCGCCTCGTCCTTCTCGCCCTCGCCAATGACGATGACGCCGTCCATCGTGACGGAGTTGATCATCTTGCGCATGGCGTCGACTGCGGCGCCGTCACCTTCATTTTTCATCCCGCGACCTACCCAGCGGCCAGAGGCAAGCGCAGCAGCCTCGGTAACGCGCACGAGCTCCATTGCAAGGTTACGGTCAGGGAAGTTTTCAGAAGTTTGTTCAGACATGAAACAGTGCCCTCCTGCGGCAAACTAGTTTTAGTTGTGACAACATCGACATCATGCCGCGTTGCAAAGCCATACCACTGCGGTCTGGCACACCTCTATCATGGCACTTTTGCCAGACATGAACCGTCGTTTCTACACCTAAAATAGGGCAATGCTGCGAATAGTGGTGTCTGAACTGGGGACTTCCTGCGTAAAAAGCCAACGCGCGGGGGTAAAAGACAAATTCGGGGGTATCAGGAATCCATGTCATACTGGAGCGCGTGGCTCAAGAAAACAAACCTCGCATTTTCCAAGACGGCAGAGACATGCTCATCAACGTCATCTTGATCGTGGTCGTCATGATCATTGCCGTTGGTGCGACCGGGCTGTGCACGTTCAATCCCGGTAAGCCCGAAAATGGGCCTGTGCAAGAAGTCGATGCGAAGACGTTCCTTGGCCTTGAGGCTCGCGGAGTCGATTTTCCGGTGCGCTACCCTCAAATGCCAACAGGTTGGGTGACGAACTCCGCGCGGCGAAGCATGATCGCTCAGCAGCCAGCTCCAGTCGTAGGGTGGGTCACGCCCGATGGTGGCTTCATCCAGCTGACGCAAACGGGTGCGGACAGCAAAACGGTCCAGTCCGAGGTCGACGGAAAGCAGCGCACGCTTGACCGCCAGGACACGATCGATGGCCACAGCATTGAGATATTCAAGGGTACCGAGGCGAAAACTCGCCCACTGTGGGTTATCGATGCTGGCGACGCACGATTCGCCGTCACAGGTGCCGGAACAGACGCCGAGTTTGAGGAACTGATACGTACTGCGCTCGCGACCGAGCCGCTGTCAGCGCAGTAGACGCCGTGGCAGCAGGCTATTCCGACTGTGGTGTTTGCTCAGTCGCGTCGCGCTGCTGAATAGCGGCCTCGACACGTTTTGATGCTCCCTCGAGTAGCTGCTCGCAGCGCTTCGCGAGCCCCTCGCCGTACTCCCAATACTTCAGTGATTCGTCAAGGCTCATTTGCCCGAGCTCGAGGACCCTCACTGTTTCTACGAGTTGCTGCCTAGCTTGCTCGAACGAAAGCGTTGCGGGGTCGGGGAATGCGGCGTCGGTGGGTTGGCCATTGCCATACGTGTTTTCGGACATGGATTGTCTCCTTGATGCTAGATGCTAGTGAAATTGCTGTGTGGATTTAATCGGCGGGGGTGGTCCCCATTGCTGCTGCGGTGATGGAACCGTCCGCGACGCGGATGCGCAGCTGCGATCCGGGTGGTGATTGTTCGATGCTGGTGACAACCTCAGGATCGGAATGGTCGCGGGGGAGGACTTGTACTACGGAATATCCGCGCGCGAGAGTTGCTGCTGGCCCTAACGCCGAAACTTGTGAGCGGAGCGCAGCGACCTGCTGCGTTTCTCGTGCCAACAGGTGGCTGATCTCTCGTCGCATCGAAGCAACCTGCTGTGAGACCTCTTCGCTTCGACGCTCAATTGCCAGTAACGGGTTCTGCATCACCGGACGCGAGCGCCAGTACTGGATCTCTTCCGATTTGGTGGAAACCCAGGTACGCAGCGCCTGCGCGCTGCGTACGCGCGCCTCAGACAGAAATGCAAGCTCCTGGGTGGCATCGATGACGACGCGTTTAGCGGCGTCGGTTGGAGTGGCCGCGCGTAAGTCAGCGACGTTGTCGAGCACCGGGCTATCCGGCTCGTGGCCAATGGCAGATACCACCGGCGTCCCCGCCGCAGCTACGGCGCGTTGCAGTGCCTCCTCAGAAAACGGCAGGAGATCCTCGACCGAGCCACCGCCGCGGGCAATGATGATGACCTCAACATTGGGGGCCGCGTCAAGCGTCTGCAGGGCCTGAATGACCTCAGGCACCGCGTTCGGTCCCTGTACCGCGGTGTTGATCACGCGGAATTGGACCGCGGGCCAACGGCTCTGCGCCACGGAAAGCACGTCGCGCTCGGCGGCTGAGCCGCGACCAGTAATGAGGCCAATCGTGTTCGGGAGCAGGGGAATCGGCCGTTTGCGGGCGCGGTCAAAGAGACCCTCACTTGCAAGCTGTTTCCGAAGCTGCTCAATCTTCGCGAGCAATTCACCGATACCGACGTGGCGAATCTGCGTCGTCCACATCGAAAAGGAGCCGCGGCCCTCGTAGAAGGCCGGCTTGCCGTAGATGACGACGCGGTCACCGTCCTTTGGTGGCGTCGGCAAGCTCCTTAAGTAGTCCGAGGAAACCGTAAGCTGCACGCTCGTTTCCTGCTGTGTATCGCGGAGCGTGAGATAGGAGAATTTCCAGCTCGGCTTGTAGTTCACCTGCGTGAGCTGGCCTTCGACCCACAAGTGGCCCAGACGGTTAATCCACCCCTTGACCGACTTATTCAACTTTGCCACTGGCCATGGCTGCTCAGGGCTACTTGGTGAGGCTGAACGCTCACCTTGTGCTTGTGTCAACACCGCTCCTTTCCCAGCGTGTCGATGGAATACGCTGTCATTGTTTCATAGATAGATCACCACAAGAATGTGTACCTACTGTTTTAGACGTTGATTCGGTAGGGTCGGTTCCATGACAAATCAGGGTAAAAAAGTTCTTCTGGCAGCACCTCGCGGTTACTGCGCAGGTGTGGATCGTGCAGTTGTCACTGTAGAAAAGGCGCTGGAAAAATACGGAGCCCCAATTTATGTGCGAAAAGAGATCGTCCACAACAAGTACGTAGTGGAAACACTAGAGAAGCGCGGCGTCATATTCGTTGACGAAACCGACGAGGTCCCCGAAGGCTCGCACCTTGTTTTTTCCGCGCACGGAGTTTCCCCCGCGGTCCGCGAAGCAGCGGACGGGCGCAACTTGCTGGCGCTCGACGCCTCGTGCCCGCTCGTGACCAAGGTGCACAACGAGGTGAAGCGGTTTGCCAAGCACGGATACCAGATCTTGCTTGTCGGCCACGAGGGCCACGAGGAAGTCGAAGGTACCGCAGGTGAGGCCCCGGAGGTCACCCACCTCGTTGACGGGGTCGAGGGTGTCGACGCCCTTCCCGACTTCCCAGAGGGGACGAAGCTAGTGTGGCTATCCCAGACCACCCTGTCTGTTGATGAAACGATGCTGATCGTTGAAAAGCTGCGCGAGCGCTACCCAGATCTAGAAAACCCGCCTAGCGACGACATCTGCTACGCAACGCAAAACCGTCAGGTAGCAGTGAAGAAGATCGCACCGCAGACGGAACTCGTTATTGTGGTCGGCTCGCAAAATTCTTCCAATTCGAAGCGCCTGGTGGAAGTAGCGCTCGACGCTGGTGCCAACAACGCATACCTCATCGACTACGCCCACCAAGTACAAGACGAATGGTTCGAGGGCGTCAACACCGTTGGCGTAACATCGGGAGCTTCGGTGCCGGAAATTCTGGTTCAGGAGCTGCTCGCGGAGCTGGCGAAGCGCGGTTACACCGATGTAGAGGAAGTCACCACTACGGTAGAGACGATCACGTTCGCGCTGCCGCGGGATCTGCGTCAGCCGCGCCGTAGCAGCTAGTGCTCGTCTAGCCTTCGCCTAGCGATCTTCGTTTTTGTACAGGTCCTCGCCAAGGCGAGAGGCAACTCGCCGGGCCCGCTCCCCACGGGGGCGGGCCTGACTGCGTTCTGCCTTCGTTCGCTTCAACAGCTCATCGACCGTGATGCCACCCTGGCTGCGCTCACGGGCCCGACGGCCCTCGCTATTGGTCCTGCGGTTCGACTGGCTCATGCGGCGGCGCTGCGCTCGCTCCCGGCGCAGGACTTCATCGTTATGGCGTTGGATCAGCCAGTAGCGCACGATGGCGATCACCAGGGCACCAGCAGTCACCGTGAAGAGAATAGGGAAGTGCTCGATTACTGGGTAGAGCACCATAAGGATAGCGGTTTTCCCGCCTGCACCAGCTGCCCCAAGCTGATTGCGTGCTGAAATCAGTCCAAATCCAAGCAGCGCAATGACGAACAAAAGCGGGGTAGCCGCGACGGTAAGGAACAAACCCCGCGGGTCTACCAGCGTTGTCACGGCGATGACCGCGACGCTGAACAGTACGAGCAGAGGCCATCCGATGTATCCCGCCGACGTTGCGATGACGACGCCGGTCAGCAGCGCAGCAAAGATAATGCCGATGCTGGAAACGGTAGGCAAACCGTGGAAGGTGGCGGTACCAGGGCGCGGGGATCGGAGAGAGTTTTGAGACACGCTGGGCATTCTACCCGGCCTACCCCCGAGTCTTGCCAGTTTGACCCGCTCCAGGGGCTAACAATTCGACGAATCTGAGTCGCGGAGTCTCGGTCGCGCATCGATAGGGTGAAACTCCGGCGCACTCGACGAGTGCCCAGCTGCACCTAGTTCCTCGAGCTTACGAGCGGTGACCATCACCCGACTGTCGAGCGACGCCAGTGTTGCGTTGTACGACTCGACCGCCTTCTCAAGACTGCTCCCGACGCGGTTGTAGTGCTCTGTCAGCGTGCCGAGACGCCGGTACAGCTCTTCGCCAAGACGCTGGATGGTCTGCGCCTCCCGATTCATGGAATCTTGCCTCCACCCAAGTTCAACCGTGCGCAGCAGTGCGAACAGCGTCGTGGGGGTCGCGATGACGACGTTGCGGGCAAAAGCGTAGTCGAGCAGCTCCGGGTCGATAGCGAGACCGGCGTCCAAGAATGGGTCTGCTGGGACAAACATCACGACGAATTCCGGGCTGGGCTGAAATGCCTTTATGTATGACTTTGAGGACAGCGTATCGACGTGGCTTCGCAGCAGGTGCGCGTGTCTACGCAGGTAGCCTTGCTTTTCTTCCGGGTCTTCCGTGTTGAGCGCATCGAGGTATGAAGAAAACGGAACCTTGGCGTCGACGATGATGTTTCGATCCTGGGTGAGCCGGATAACCATGTCCGGGCGTAGCGAGGCGCCGTCGAAACGCATGTACGCCTGAGCGTCAAAGTCGACGTGCTCTACCATCCCACCCAGCTCTACCACGCGCTGCAGCTGCACTTCGCCCCATCTGCCTCGGACCTGCGGTGAGCGCAGTGCAGTGATGAGCTGATCAGTCCGGTCCCCGAGCCTGGATGAGGTGCGCGCAATTGCTTGTACTTGGCCTGCCAAGGCAGACTGCGCTACTGCTTGCTCTTTATCGATGTCTTCGAGACGAACCTGTAGGTCACGAAGTGCCTGTGCCAGCGGGCGTAGATCAGTAGGCGGGTGCTGTTGGGGGTTGGTACGCTGCATCCAAAACGCGCCGCCAAAAAAGCCCAGGATGGCCCCAACGAGGAGGCCCGTAAAGATCAATAGCAGTGCGGTCGATGCGTCCATGTGCATTAGTAGAGCACATGAGCGGGACAAAACTAGGCGTTAGGACGCAGTCGATCGAACATATGTTTTAACTTGTCGGGCTTGTATCGCGGACGGAAACGGTGATCGGATTGATCAAGATCCTCCTCCGCGGACTCTCCCTGTGCAGCCTCCGAGGGGACAGTGGCTGCCCATTCATCTTCCTCGCGCAGCGCATCGCGCTTGTGTTGGCTTTCGATGCTTTCCAGCTCAGCAATCGCACGACCTTCCTCGGTGATGAAAGAAAGATCTTCCGGGTGTACTTCCCCTGAGTGGATGCGCACGATATCGAGCGCGTAGCGGTAGCAAACCGCGATCATCGCAGCTACGGGGACTGCCAAGAAGGCACCAATCAGGTTGAAGAGTCCACCACCTACGGTCACGGAGACCAGCACGATCACTGGATGCAAGTTCATTGCACGGGACTGCAGCATCGGGGAGAGCACATTGCCTTCCAGCTGTTGGACAACAATGACGATGGCAAACACAATCAACGCTTGGGTTACGCCAAGCGACACCAACGCGACCAAAATGGCAAGCGCGCCTGCCACAACCGCACCCACAATCGGGATGAACCCCGCGATGAACGTCAGCACAGCGAGCGTGAACGCCATCGGGACGCCCACGAAGTAAATGCCGAGTCCGATGAAGATGGCGTCGACAAGCGAGACAACAGCTTGGGCGCGAATAAAACCCCCAAGTGTGTTCCATGCACGGGTGAAGAGCTCAGTGAAATGAAGGCCTGCGCGGCCACCGGTAGCACTGCGAAGCCACGGCAGGAACTTGTGTCCGTCTTTGAGGAAAAAGAAAGTTAAGACGAGTACGACGAACAGTGTGACAATCAGGCCTGCGGCAGTGCCAATACCCGTGAATACACCGCCAGCGATTGCCCCGGCCTGCTTCTGGAGCCACTGCGCAATCTCGTTCACGCCCTCATCAAGATCATCGGGGTTGACATTGAGCGGTGGACCCTGCAGCCAGAGCTGCAACCGCTGCACACCTTCGAGCGCTTGCAGATAGAGCAACCTCGAGTGCGCCGCAATGTCCGGGGCAATCAACGAGACGAGAAAGCCGAGAAATCCAAAGAAGCCAAGCAACGTCAAGAGCGCCGCAAATCCAGCTGGTATGCCATGCTGGCGCAGCCAGCCCGCAACGGGCGCGAGCACAGTGCAGATGATGAGCGCAAGAACAACCGGAAGAATGCCTGCCCAAAACATCCCGATCACTTTGCCAAGCGCGGCCAAAAACACTGCGACAATGAGGACTCGCAGCGTCAACGTCGCGGCGGACTTGATCCACGCGCGGTAGACAATGCCGCGATCAATCGGATTGGCGTCGTAGTCGAGAGGTTTCTGAGTGCTCACGCGACCTATTGTGCCCCATCCGAGGGAGAAAGAAACGTAACCCGACCGCGAGCTGCAAACTTTTCGACGGCAACGCGATGGGTGGGCTAGGATTGGCCAGCGTGAGTCTTACACTTGGAATCGTCGGTTTGCCCAATGTCGGAAAGTCAACCCTTTTTAATGCGTTGACGCGGAATGATGTGCTCGCTGCGAACTACCCGTTCGCAACCATCGAGCCGAACGTGGGGTTGGTTGAACTGCCAGACCCGCGCCTGAAGCGCTTAGCTGAGATCTTTGAATCCGAACGCATCCTGCCCGCGACGGTGTCGTTCGTTGACATCGCTGGCATCGTCAAGGGGGCGTCCGAGGGCGAAGGTATGGGCAACGCCTTCCTTGCCAACATTCGTGAAGCAGACGCCATTTGCCAAGTCGTTCGCGCCTTCGCTGACGACAATGTCATTCACGTCGACGGGAAAGTCGACCCCGCATCTGACATCGCAGTCATTAACACCGAGCTGATCCTGGCTGACCTGCAGACGATCGAGAAAGCGTTGCCGCGCCTGGAGAAGGAAGGCCGCAAGAGCAAGGACGTGGCAGCAGAGGCCGAGGAGGCCAAGAAGGCGCAGGCGGTGCTTGAAGACGACCGCACCCTTTTCGCCGCCGCAAAGGCAGGAGACATCGACCTCGATTTGCTCCACCACCTGCACCTCATGACGGCGAAACCATTCCTCTACGTATTCAACTCCGACGAAGCCGTGCTCACCGACGAAGGCCGGAAACAAGAGCTGCGAGAACTTGTCGCACCGGCAGAGGCAGTCTTCCTGGACGCGCAAACAGAGACCGAGCTGCTCGAACTAGACGAAGAGGACGCGTCGGAGCTCCTCGCCTCCGTTGGACAGGACGAACCTGGACTGGAAACGCTCGCAAAGGCAGGCTTCGCAACCCTCGGCTTGCAGACCTACCTTACTGCTGGGCCAAAGGAGGCCCGCGCATGGACGATCCACCAGGGCGATACCGCACCGAAGGCTGCCGGCGTCATCCACACCGACTTTGAGAAAGGCTTCATCAAGGCCGAAATCGTCAGCTTCGAAGACCTCGACAAGTTTGGGTCCATGGCCGAAGCGCGCGCCAACGGCAAGGTGCGTCAAGAAGGCAAGGAATACGTCATGGAAGACGGAGACGTGGTCGAGTTCAAGTTCAATGTAACTTAAGGCGCGCCAGTGTTAGTCGTATGACAACACGTGCTGCCATTTACCTTCGCATCTCGCTCGATGCTGCAATGGACGGTCTTGCCATCGAGCGTCAGCGCGAAGACTGTGAAGCCATTGCAAAGCAGCGTGGCTGGATGGTCGTGTACACCTATGTGGATTAGTCGATCTCGGCCTCTAAGAAAGACGTGGAACGTCCCGATTACGACGCGATGGTGGCTAGTCTTCAGTGAGGCGAGCTAGACGCGATTATCTGCTGGGACTTGGATCGTCTAACGCGGCAGCCCGCGCAGCTCGAAGGGTGGATCGACAGAGCGGAACAGCACGGGTTGAAGCTTTTTACCGCGAATGGTGATGCGGACCTCAGTACTGACGGAGGCCGGATGTTCGCGCGCATCAAGGCGGCCGTAGCACGCGGTGAAGTCGAGCGTAAAGGGGCTAGGCAGTCACGCGCCCAACAGCAGCGTGGAGAGCGAGGGCAGACACCGTCCTCGCCGGCTACGGCGCAACGCAGGCGATGCCAGGCCCGCTGTTCACGTTCGCGTCCTTCCTCGGTGCCAGACACCACGCGCAGGTGCGGCCCTGGCTGGAGCGAATGCCGCGGTGGTCGGCATTCTCGGTGCAGCGCTGTACACCCCGGTGTTCACCGCCGGGGTTTCCGGCGTGATCACTCTGTCCATCACCGTGGTCTGCTACGCCGCGCCCACCTCGTGGAAGGTCCCGCCCTGGGCGGTCGTCATCGGCGCGGCCCTGGTCGGCTGGATTGTGCTGTGAACTTCGCTCTCGTCCGGTGCTCGGCGCTGAAGCGCGCCAAGGGAGGGAACCGGGACTAGAGCGTCACGTTGGCCAGCACCGCACCGGTGGGTTGCGCCGCGCCGGCGGCGACTTCCTCGGTGACGAGGACTGAAGCAGTTCCACCGGGCAGCGGCATCCACACGTCGTCGTGGGGTTCTTGGCCGATGACTCCAGCCGATTCCATGGCGCCGTCATCCATGACTGCCCACACTTGTGCCCCCATGCCGTCGTCGAGAGCTGGCTGGCCGTTGACCATGGCGCCGCCCTTGCCCATGTCAGAGCTGATCACGATGTCGAGGCTCGCGCCCATCGCGTCGGCCTGACCTTGACGCGCGTCTGCCTTGGGGATCGAGGACGCAGGCGTGGTGGAAGTATTTGCCGACGTCCACGCCAATGACGAAGTCATAGGCCATGGGTGTGTTCCTCCTAGCGATGAATTAGAAGTTGGACTATTTGAGCTTCATCGCTGGGGGTGGTCGGACATACTTAGTACTGGCATCTACATTACTGTGAGACCTCATACCACCTGGGCTGGGTCAGGTTCCTATTAGCAGTTTGAGTATGTCACTGTCTTCGGCGGCATCACCCCCGGATCATTTTCAGACAGGGGCGGGAATAAGCCATACCGAAGCCAGCGACTAGTTCTACTGTCCTTTCAGACGGAGGGAACGGAAATAAACATAACCCGCCCAATCGGGTGGACAGGCTATGAATCTTCGGTGCCCTGAGGTGGAACTGCTAACAACGAAATGGGGGGGAACGGGGGCAAAGTCAATAATTCGAGTCTGGCATAAGTTGATAAGGATTGCCTAACCTAATACTGTTTCAAGTTATGGTCCCGATCGGGAATCGGCAACGGAAGCGAGGCGGCGACGATGAACAGAAAACGTGGATCGACCAGAGAACCCCTCTCCGGAGGGGGAGTCGGGGACGCGGGCCCGGACGGGACGGGCGACGGCGACGCGGTGGCGTCGCAGACGGACGACGGGCGGTTGGTACACGTCGCACCGGTCGCAGTGGGTGGCCGACCATCCACCCGCGACATGCTCGTCGCCGCCGCGATCGGCGTCGCGGGGTCTCTCATCGTCGTGCCCCTGACCTACCTGCAGGTGTTCGCCGGCATCGCCCACGTTTATCTCGTCGCGGCGACGCTCGGGTTGTGGTTCCTGCCGTGCGTCGTTCCCCTCATCGTCGTCCGCAAGCCTGGCGCGAGCCTCATCGCGTGCCTTGCCATGGGCGTCGTGTCCGCGGCGACCACCCCGTTCGGCGTCGCCGCGATCGGGGCGCTGATCATGGAAGGATTGCTCATCGAGCTTCCGTTCATGGTCACCCTGTACCGGCGGTGGACGCGTCCCCAGTTCGTGGCGTCGGCGATGTTATTCTCCGCGCTGATGGGAACGATGGCCCCGCGTGCCGTCGGCGTCGACTCGCCGACCACGCCCATGGCCCTGATCAGCTTCGCCGTAGCCTTGGCATCGAGCCTGGTGTTTTTGGTCCTGGGCTTTGCCGTCGCAAAGGGGCTCCGCAGCCGCGGGGTCACCCGATGACCGGCGGAGCGCCCGCGTGCGCCGGTGCGACACGCGGGACGGCCCCGGCCCGGTTGCGGGTCAGTGGCGCGGGAGTGCGGCACGCCGATGGGCGATGGGCACCCGACATGGTGGACCTCTCCTTCGATTTCGGCACGATCAACGCCATCACGGGACCCGTGGGATGCGGAAAGACGAGCCTGGCCCACCTCATCGCTGGACTGATACCCTCGCACATCCCCATCGACCATGCCGGATCCGTGCACATCGTCGATGCCGACGGCACCGAATGCCCCGTGGACCGGGACCGGGTCACCTTCGTCGGGCAAGACCCGGCGACGCAGGTGCTCACGCTCCGAGTCGTCGATGACGTGTCCATGGCCCTCGAGTTTTCCCTCGTGGAAGCCGGCATCGTCGCCAAGCGATCAGCCGAGGCCCTAGCGGAGCTCGGGCTGTCAGAGCTCGCAGAGAAGGATCCGTGGGCTTTGTCGGGCGGGCAACGCCAGCGGATGGCCATCGCCGGTGCGGTGGCCAGGGCGCCGGAGGTCATGATCTTCGACGAGCCCGCGGCCCACGTCGACGAGGACGGTCGCCGGTCGCTGTTCGCCGTCATCCGTGACTTGCGGGCCCCGGGGCGCGTCATCCTGCTCATCGAGCACGACCTCCGCCCGTTCGACGGGTGGGTCGACACGGTGACGATCCTCGATGCGGACGGGAGCGTCGCCGCCCACGGAGCGCCGGATAGCATCGCGGTGAAGGGCATTGCGACGACGGCCGCGACCGCCGGAACGCCGGACGCCAGTACGCAGGGCACGGGGGCACCGGACCGTCCCGGTCCGGACCGGCGGCGAAAGTCCCGGAGGGCCGGGAATGGCACCGATCCGGAATCGGAGGCGGATGCCGTTCCACTGCTGGCCTTGACCGGAACCCACGTGGCCCGAGGCGGGGAGAAGATCCTGAACGGGGCCGATCTGACACTGGAACGGGGCGAGATTCATGCCCTAGTCGGCGCCAACGGAGCCGGTAAGTCCACCTTGCTGGCGGTGCTGTCGGGCCAGATGAAGGCGGGAGCGGACCTCCGGATCGACGGCGCGTCCGCCTGGCGCGTCCCCGACGCCTTCGCGTCGTGGGCGTTCCAGAACCCCGAGCACCAGTTCACCCGCGCGACCGTCGCCGCGGAAATCGACTCCGCGCTGGCCGGCACGGACCCGCACGGGCCACTCGGCACCGATGAGCTGCGGAAACTGCGGGAAGCCCTGTTCCCCCGGGCACTTGACCCCGTCTCGCCGTTCGTCCTGTCGGGCGGACAGAAAAGACGGTTGGGCATCTTCCTGGCGGTGGCGGCCAATCGCCGTTTGCTGCTTCTCGACGAGCCGTTGGCGCACCTGGATTCGCCGAGCGCGCGCATCGTGCTGGATGCGCTGGCGGAATACGCCGGGGCCGGCGGAACCGTTGTGTTCACGTGCCACGATCGCCGTGTCGCGCGAACGTGGGCGGATCGGGCGAGCATCGTCGCCGAAGGGAAGGTCGCCTGGTCCGGTCCCGCGGCCGACGTGCCGGCTGCCCCGGAGTCGTCCCGGCGGGATCGCGCACTGCCCGCGGCCGGCGCACGGACGTCCGGGGACGAAAGCCCCTGGACCGGTGAATCCGCCGCTCGGAGGCGCGCGGGGTTGAACGCCATCACGATCGTCGCGGCGGTGATGCTCGTCCTCGTCGCCGGGCTGCTCTCCGGCGGAGACGCCGTTCTCGCGCTGACGGGGGTCGCGTTCCTCGCACTCGCTGCAATCGCGGAGCGCGACGTTCGGGCGACGGCGGGGAAGGTCCTCCTCGTCCTGTTGATCGGGGTGTTCTTCGGCCTGCTCGGGTGGCGCTCCGAGTTCTACGGCGGTGGGGATCCGGCGGAGGCCGTCCGCCACGGCATCCATCACGGACTGCTGCTGACGGCCGTGTTCGCGGGGACGGTCCTGGTCTCCGCGTGCATGCGCGTCGAGGAGCTTTTCGACGCCATGGTGCAACGCTTCCGGGTGCCCTACACATGGTGCACCATAGCGATTTCCGGGATGAGCATCGCGGCGTTCCTGCGCAGCGAAATCCCCCATCTGACATGGGCGATTAGATTGCGCTCGATGCGACCGGGGCAGTCTTTCCGCTCCGGCTTCATTCGCGCGACGACGCCCGCGCGCATCGCCTTTCCCTTGTTCGTCAGCGCCGTGCGCTGCGCCGAAAAGCTGTCCTTGACCCTGGCGATGCGCAACTTCGGCCGCCATCCGCGGCGCACCTTCCGCACCGATCACCCCTGGCGAGTGCGTGACGGATTCGCGGCCGCAGCGTCCGCCGCGGCCTTCGTCGCCGCCCTGGTGTCCGCAGTGACTTGACGGACGCCCGGAACCGGCGGGTCCCGGGCCCGCGAGCGTTTCCGAGCTTGTGCGGAGACGCGCCCCACCCAGTTGCTTCACCCTTTCAACCCTTCAGACACATCCTCCGGGTCACGCCATGCGGGCCCGGTCCGCCCGGCACCGGCATGGCGCCGACAACCGAAAGAGGTACCAATGAACACGATCCGGACCATCAGCGACGTGCTTCGGGACAAGGCCGATGAGACGAAAAAGGGGGCCGATCTTGATCCCGCGCTGGTGTTTCTCGACAGCCTGGCTCCGGGGATCGCGGTCGACGTCGGGGATTTCGGCGCGGAATCCGAAAAGGGGCTGCTGTCCCGGGTGGCGCCCTCGATCGCCGATCTCCCGCACGGAACGCCGGTTGCCCGCCTCTGGGCGGAGTTCGGCGGGGTCGATGAGACCGACGGGGAACGGGGGGCCCGTCTGCGTGCCCTGGCCGCAGCAGTCGCACCGACGCTCCTGGAGGACCTTGGGCTTTCCGGCGACCGGGTGACGGCGACGGAGTTCAACTCGCTGCGCTCGCTCATCGATGCCCGCACCCGGTACCGGCCCGAGGGTCGGGTGAGGGAGGCGTTGTTCGTTTTCCCCGATGACGGCGAGGCTCACAACCACGACCAGTGGCGGGACCACCTCGTCGATGACCTCTGCGTCGCCGGCGTCGCGGGAAACCACTATTCGTTCGTCCTCGGAGAGGATGCCGCGCTGACCGGGGCCCTCATCGGGGAGTACATCGAACGCCGGCGCCAGGCGCCGGAAACGGACGACAGGGCAGCGGACCCGTCGTCCGAAGGAATCGACCGGTCGCGGGACCGGGGAAACGAAAT
This sequence comes from Corynebacterium sp. UMB10321, assembly GCF_030228725.1. NCBI lineage: Bacteria > Bacillati > Actinomycetota > Actinomycetes > Mycobacteriales > Corynebacteriaceae > Corynebacterium > Corynebacterium sp. UMB10321. Next base: position 16,603 of record NZ_JASOZC010000007.1, read on the forward strand.
GGAACATGACTGACCGACGAAACGGCGGGGAAGCACGGGACCGCGACGCGGGCGAACCCGTGAAAGTGCTGGTGGCCGGAGGTACCGGCGTCACCGGACGGCTCGTCCGGGGGATGCTCGGCGTCGTCGATGGGATTGAGCTGGCCTACACTTCCCGGCAGAAACCGGACGATGGCCCGGGGCGGCACTTCCCGCTGAGGATCGCCGCCGGCCACAACGAGATCTGCAGGGTCTTCCGCAAACACGATTGGGTGGTCAACTGCACCGGCCCGTTCGAGGTGCATGCAGACTCACTCGCCCGTGCTTGCATCGACTCAGGCACCGGGTACATCGACGTCAACGATTCGATCGACGCCCGCCGCGCGATCATGGCCCTCGACGGGGACGCTCGGCGGGAGGGGGTTCCCGTGCTCACCGGGTTCGGCCTGTGCCCGGGCTTGTCGACGGCCCTGTTGATGCTCGGGGCCCGCGCTGCGGGGGCCGAAGAGGTCCGCGATGTGCGGGTCGATCTGCGAATTGGCGCCGACCAGGAATCCGGGGCCGCGTCGGTCGAGTCGATGTTCCGGACTATCCGCGGCGGATACCGCACGATGCTCGGCGGCACCATCGTCGAGGTGCGGCGCAACCCGGTGTCGTCGCAAAGCGGAATCAGCTACGAATGCCCGGACATCGACGTCGTACGCGAGGTGTGCCCCTCGATCCGTGGATATTCCTACCACGTCGCCTTCGATGCCCTCCCCGATGAGTCGGTGGAGAAAATCCGCACGTCGAGACTGTACTCGATGCCCGTTGTCTCCGGTCTGCTCGCCCGTCTCGGGGCGGCCGTGACATCGCGGAAGGCGCGGGCGAAGGGCACTCCGCAACCCGCCGAGCTGGTCGTCGCACTGTCCTCCGCCGGCGCGGGCGATGCGGGGCCGGCGGCCGAGACGACCGTCGTCCGGGCGACCGGCCCGGGTTCCTACAAAATGACCGCGGCGATTGCTGCCGCCACCGTTGTGGCGGTCGCGGGGAAGCCGGTCGCGCCGGGGTGCCGGGATCTCGTCGGCCACCCCCGGCTCCTCGAACCGGTCCTCGCCTTCGCCCGCGATGCGGGCATCCATATCGAGGTGCCACATGACAACCCGACCACGGGGCCGCTGCCGACAGCGGCCCACTGCGATACCAAAGAAAAGGGGAAACGATGACGGATCAAGCTGAACGAGGTGCGGCGATCGTCGTCCGCGACCTCACGAAGAGCTACCCGATTGCGGGCAAAGCGGGCACCCCGCCCGAAGGCGGGGCAGGTGCCCCGCCGGACGGCGGGCGCAAGGGAAAGCGCGGTGCCCGGATGCGCAAGCATGTGCTCGACGGCGTGAGTTTCACCGTGCCCACCGGGGCGATCGTGTCATTCCTCGGCCACAACGGTGCAGGCAAGACCACCCTCATCCGAATCCTGTCGACGCTCATCACCGCCGACTCCGGCGAGGTGAGCATCTTCTCGCGCGACGTGAAAGAGGACCCGGCGGGCGTGCGCGCTGACATTGCCACCACCGGCCAATTCGCGGCGATCGACGAGAACCTCACCGGCCGGGAGAACCTGGAGTTCTTCGGGCGGCTGCGCGGACTCGACCGCGCCGCCGCGGCCGCCCGCGCGACGGAACTGCTCGCGCAATTCTCGCTCGCAGACAGTGCCTCGACGCTGGCGTCGGCCTATTCGGGTGGCATGCGGCGCCGCCTCGACATCGCCGCGTCGCTGTGCGTCGTGCCCAGGCTGCTGTTCCTCGACGAACCCACGACGGGGCTGGACCCGGTCAGCCGCGAAGAGCTGTGGGGCTTCATCCGGCAACTGCGGGACGACGGAATGACCCTGGTGCTGACCACCCAGTACCTGGAAGAGGCGGAGGCGCTGGCAGACCACGTCCATCTGCTCAAGGATCGCCGCATCGTCGCCAGCGGAACGCCGGAGGAATTGCGCCGCGCCTTCGGGTCGCACGTGCTCCGCGTGTCCTTCGCCACCGCCGCCGAGGCGGAGGCGTTCGCCCGCTGCCTCGGGGGAACGTGCCTGGACGGCGCCCGCGTCGCGGGGAAGTCGGTGTCCCTCGACGTCGACCCCGGACCGCGGGTCCTCGAGGCGGTGGCGCAGGCGATGGAGGCCTCGGAAGCGTTGCCGGATTCGCTGAGCGTGTCGCCGCCCACCCTCAACGAGGTGTTCATATCGATGAACGCAGGGGGTGCGGCGCGATGAGTGCGACGTCGGTCGCGGCGTTTCTCCGTCGGGATCTGCTGCTGTTGCGACGCAACACCGCGTCGCTGATCTCCATGTTCGTGGTTCCGCCCCTCTTCCTGCTGTGCCTGTACGCGGTGTTCGGGTACTCGGCGGAGCAATCCGGCTTCGGGTACCTGCGTTTCGTGCTCGGCGGCTGCCTGTTCCAGGCGGCGATGTTCACCGCCGCGGCGTCGGCGATGGCGGTGGGACAGGACGTCGAATCCGGGCTCGTTGACCGCGTGCGCGTGTTGCCCGGGGCCACAGGCGGCTATGTCGCCGGCAGGCTCGTCACCGATGTGCTGCGGATGTCCGCGTCGATCGCGGCGCTGCTGGTCGTCGCGTGGGCCTGCGGCCTCGACATGGCTGTCGGTGACGTCGCGTGGACTGTCCTGTGGTCGCTGCTCGCCGCGGCGGTCCTGTCCCTGGTCACGGACGGGGTGATCCTGATGGTGCCCACCCCGGTGTCGACGGCCTCATCGATCCAGGCGCTGGAAATGCTGCTGCTCATGTTCTCCACCGCGTTCATTCCGGCGACCGCTTTGGACGGCTCCCTTCGCGACGTCGTGCGCCACATGCCTTTTTCGCCGGTGATCGAGGTGATTAGGGCGGCGTCCCCGGACGCCTTCCCGGATCGCGCCGGGGAAGAGGCCGCCCTGTGGCTCGGTGTCGCGGCGGTCGCCGGAATCGTCCTGTTCATCCGCCGGTTCACCTCGAGGAGCGAATCATGATTGGCGCCATCTTCGTGCATCTGCGGCGCATCGCCCACATTTGGCTGCGGCGCCCCGACTTCTGGTTCATGACGTTCATTGCTCCGCTCGTGTACCTGTTCATCGTCAACCGCATGTTCGGTGGCCTGGTCAGGCAGCTCACCGGAGAGTTCGAACTCCGGAACGCGGTCATCCTGGTCGTGACGGCGTGGGCGTTCATCCTGGCCATCACGGGATCATCCACCGTGTTCGTTGAACGCAGCAATGGCTTCCACGAGCGGTTGATCACCATGCCGGCGCCGTACGCGGCCGTGCCGGCCGCACGGATCATTGCCGAGTTCATCCGGATCATGGCGATGACGGCCGTCGTCGCGGCGGTGGCCGCTTTGCTTTCCGACGGCCCACCGGAGGTGTCCTGGTGGTGGAGGATCGCGGTGACCGGCGCGATGGTTGCCGCGGCGGCCGCATGCACCGGCACGTACATCGCGTTCTCCATCACCAGCCCCCAGGGTTCCGTGGCCCTCATCCCGTTAATCATCGTTGCGATGTTCGTCAACACGGTGCTCATGCCCGCCGACCACTTCCGTCCCCTCCTGCGCGGAATCGCCGGGCACACCCCCGTATCCGCGGCCGGCGAGGCCGTCAACGGCACCGGGGCTGCGGGTCTGGTGGTCTGCGCGGCCTGGTTCTTAGGCATCGCTGTGCTCGCGGCGTGGGGCATCGCCGTGAAAACGAGGCCGGGGGAGTCTGCATGACGGCCCGCGAATCCGAGCATCTAACCCGAAACCGCCGCGTGGATGCGGCCCACACACCCGGAGACAGAACCAGATGAAGTCGATTGCCCAGATCGTCCAGAACAACCGCAGGCTCCTCGCGGCCTACGAGGACAAGGTCCAGCCGAGGTTCCTCAGCCGCTATGCGCGCGAACCGATGGACGCCGCCGTGTACCGGAAGCTCCGTGCGCTGGATCCCGGGCCGGATGCGCCGGCCCGGGTCCTCGACCTCGGTTGCGGAACCGGGTGGCTCGCCCGCACGCTCGCCGCTGAGTCTCGCTATCGCAGGGCGAACATCGTCGGCTACGACCTGTCGCCCAATGCGATCCGCATCGCCCGCGAACGCGCCGCCGCCGACGGGCTTGGGGCCCGGACGGAATTCCACGTTGCCGACATCCTCACGCCGCTCGCGGGAGAGCCCGGCGGGGCCTGTGAAATCTGGGTGTGTGGCGCGCTCCACCAAATGAAGGATGCGGGAGCCGCGCTCGGCAGGGTCGCCGGGCTGCTCGCCGATGGAGGCATCGCTTACGTGCAGACGTTCGTCGAGGATCCCGACGTGAACGAGCATGTGGACATGGCCGTCGTTGCGAAGATGGGCCACCGGGTGTTCCGGGGCAGCGAGGTCGAGGACCTCGCCGAAGCCAACGGGCTGAAGCTGGGCGGAGCCTCACACGCCGGCATGGTGTACTTCTGCACTCTCACGAAGAAAAGCGCGATCGGGGAGGCGGGCAAGTGAGCGCCGTGGACGGGACCGTAGGCCCGTGGTCGCTGCTCGCCCCGATTCGGACCCGGATGCGTGCGGTGGTCGCGTTATCCGTCCTGTCGTCGGTGGCTACCGTCGCTTCGCTGGTCGGCATCATCGACATCGCGATGACGTACCCGGAGGCCCCGGTGCATCGGACGTGGTTGGCCGTGGCTGTCATCGTCGTCGCCGCAACGGTGCGCATGGCCGCGGACGGCGCCGCCGGCATGCTCTCGCACCGGGCGGATAACGACCTGCAGCTCCACCTCCGGCGCCGGCTGGTCGCCCAAATCCGGAAGTTGCCGCTGGGCTGGCTGGACGCCCGGCGCTCGTCGGGAATCATCGAGTCGGTTGAGAAGGACGTCGCGGCTGTCCACCAGCTCATGGGCCACACCGTCGGTGAGACCGTGGTGGCGGTGCTGGTTCCCCTGCTTTCCCTCATCGCGCTCGTCGCGGTGGATTGGCGGATCGCGGCGGTGGCGGTCGTCCCGGTGCTGGTCACCTTCGCCCTGATGGGCGTGATGATTTCGCGCGGAGCCGGTCTTCAGCGCGACTACGAGCGAGCCTCCGAAGGAGTGACGGCCGCGGTCATCGAGTTGGTGCGCGGTATCCCGGTGATGAAGTCCTTCGGACGCGCCAGCCAGGGCGCGGGTCGCTACGATGCCGCGGCGTTGTCGTTCGTCCGCGCGTGGTCCGCCTGGTCCCGGCAGTCGAACATCTATCTCGGGCTCATCGACGTGGTGACGTCCCCGACCACAGTCCTCGCAGTGGTGTGCGGGGCCGGCCTCGCTTTGAGGGACGCCGCGGGCGGCATACCGGAGGGTCTCGTCGCCGGGCTGGTTCTCGGCCTTGGACTCTCCGCGGCGATCGTGAGGGTGGCTATGAACTCCGAACCCATCATCGCGGGGATCGCCGCCCTGAAGTCCATCGCGGAGGTGCTGGGCACGCCGCCGATCGCCGAGCCCGCCGATCCGGTGCCCGTGCACGGAGGCGCGCTCGAGGTCCGGAACCTGGTCTTCTCCTACGGGGATGGGCCGCGGGTCCTCGACGGGATGTCCGCGACGTTCGAACCAGGGACCCTCACTGCGCTGGTGGGGTCCTCCGGTTCCGGAAAGTCCACCGTCGCCCGGCTGTTGGCGCGTTTCCACGACCCCGTTGAAGGCTCGGTGCTGCTGGGCGGCGCCGATCTTCGCGACATCGCCGTGCGCGACGTGCACCGCTCGGTGTCGGTGGTGTTCCAAGATCCGCAGTTGTTCACGCTGCCGTTGCGGGAGAACATCCGGCTGGCCAGGAGAGACGCCACCGACGACGAAATCATGGCGGCCGCGAAGCTCGCGAACCTCGATGCGGTCATCGCGGCGCTGCCGAAGGGCCTGGATTCGGTGGTCAACGTCGACGTAACCTTTTCCGGTGGTGAGGCGCAGCGCGTGGCCATCGCGAGGTCGATTGTTACGGACGCGCCGGTGCTCATCTTCGACGAGGCAACCGCTTACGCGGATCCGGCTTCCGAGGCCCTCATCCAGTCCGCAATCGAGCGTTTGGCCCGTTCGCGGACGGTGATCGTGATCGCGCACAGATTGAGCACGATCCGCAACGCCGACCGCATCCTCGTTCTCGATGGGGGAGCGGTCGCGGAGGCGGGTACCCACGACGAGTTGCTTGCGCGCGGTGGCCGCTACCGGGATTTGTGGCGCGCGTTCGCGCTCGACGACGAACCATCCGCCCCGCGGGGCACTGAAGCAGACGATGAAAAGGCGGGGAATCGATGATTCGGGACTTGTGGTCGATGACGGATCGGCGCTCGAGAATGACGCTGGTGTGGCTCATTGCGTTGGCCGCGCTTGCCGCGCTGGCCCAGGGAGCGGCGTTCGTCGCGCTGCTGCCGCTGCTGTCGGCTCTGGCCGAGGGAGATGATGCGACGGCGTGGCGTTTCACCGGCGTCATCGCCGGCCTCGCGGCCGCCCATGCGGTGTTGTCCCTCGCCGCGGGGACGGTCGGCAGGGCGAATTCCGCAGCGGTGCTGTCGTCCCTGTTGCGTTCCCTGGGCGAACGCGTGCTGACGTTGCCACTCGGGTACGTCACCAAGTCCACGGCCGGCCGCTTCTCGGAGATGGCGTCGTCGGGTATCGCGTTCGCGGCGTCCGTGCCGCACGTGATCCTGCGGCCCGTCATCGCCGCTGTGGTTACGCCGACCGTCATCGCTCTCGGAATTCTGGCGGTGGATTGGCGCGTCGGTTTGGTTCTTGTCGCGTCGGCGCCGGTGATCTTCTTCGCCTACCGGGCCATTGGCCGGGTCGGCGGGGAGTCGGACGAAGCGCATGCTGACGCCGTCGCTGCCGTCTCCGGCAGGCTGATCGAGTTCACCCGCGGCCAGCAGGCGATTCGCGCCGCGGGCGACGGTTCGGCGGCGGACGCGATGGTGGATGAGGCGATCCAGGCCCAACACGATGCGTTCGCGAAGGCGACGTCGACGCAAGGCGCGGCCATCGGACGGTTGGGCTCGGTCGTCCATGCGGTGTTCACGGCGGCGGTGATCGTCGCCGTGGCAGTCGCCGCGACGGGCGGGATGGCGCCGGCGCATTTGACGCCGATACTCATCGTGGTCGTCCAGTTCACCGAACCGATCACCACCGCGGGAGCGTTGTCCGGCGGTTTCGGTGCGGGCCGCAACACGTTGACTGCGTTGCGTGACCTGCGGGCAATCCCCGCCCTTCCCGAACCTGCCGCACCGGAGCTGCCCGACGGGCATGACGTGGAGTTCCGCGGCGTGAGCTTCGGGTACGGGGATAAGAAGGTTCTCGACGGCGTCAGCTTCCGTGCACCTCAGGGAGCGCTGGTTGCCATAGTGGGACCTTCGGGGGCGGGCAAGACGACGGTCATGCGGCTGCTGTCGCGGTTTCATGATCCGGACTCGGGGGAGATCCTCATCGGCGGGGTGCCCTTGCCTCGGATCGGCACCGACGGCGTGAACTCGCTGGTGACCCCGGTGTTCCAGGAGACGTTTCTTTTCGACGCGTCCGTGCGGGACAACGTGGTCTTCGCCGACCCCGGATTCGGTTCCAGGCCCGGTGACGGGGACCGCTTGCGCGAGGCCGCCCGGCGTTCCGGGGTGGACCGCATCGTGGAGCTGCTGCCTTCCGGGTGGGATACCCCGGTGGGGGAGGAGGGGACGCTGCTGTCGGGAGGTGAGCGGCAGCGCCTCGCCATCGCCCGGGCGCTTCTGAAGGATTCCCCGGTGGTGCTTCTCGACGAGCCGACGTCCTCGCTGGATGCGGCCACTGAGCGGGCGATCGTCGGCACGATTGAGGCGTTGCGCGGCGATCACACTGTGATCGTCGTCGCCCATCGCCTGCACACCATCCGCGATGCCGACCTCATCGTCGTGCTTTCGGAGGAAGGGACGGTCGCAGAACGGGGCACGCACGATGAATTGCTGGCGAAGGGCGGCCGCTACGCCGAGTCTTGGGCGTGCCGGACGGGGAGTTCCCCGGGATCCAGATCCAGCTCGTCGTGGACCACCACGACGACGGCATCGGAGAAGCGCGGCTAACTAGTTCATCTAGCGCCAGATTGGCTTAGTTCCCAGGAGCCAAAGCGCACCGCGCAGACACCCCAATGGAGGACAGCCTCGTAGAAGCAGTACATGGCGTAGAGGACGCACGGTACGCCGAGGGTGAACATGATGAGGCCGTAAAGGTGAGCGTCGAAAAGCAATGTCGATGCTGCCGTCGACTGGCCGACAACACCGAGGGGTATCCACGCTGTACCCGCGGCGGCGCCACGCGGGCGCGTGCCGGTCCAGTAGCAGTAGAGGAAGAGTGGGATCGCGGTGAAGAACGTGAGGAAGAAGCACAGCTCACCCGCGTAGTGATAAAACTCGCCGTGATGGGTAGCGAGCTGCTCGGCGGATGTCGCGGCGACCATCGGGGACACGAGCGCCAAGCCCCACGGGAACGCTGGCTCGGTGTAGTGCGCGGACTGCTTCCACAAACCCCAGAGTTGCCACAAGCACACGATGATGGCCAGTGGCGCGCCGATCCACCAGCTGACCAGCTGGAACGCATCGTTGCCCGTGAGTGCCGTCCACGCCGAGCCGCACGCGAGCAGCCCCATCGCGTACATGCCCCACGCCGCCATGTTCTGGTGCCGCGGTGGCTCATTGCGCACGCCGACCGTGAACACAACGAGGAGGCCCGCCGCGATGAGCGCAAACACGAGCTCGGCTACATGAAATCCATGTAACCCAGTCAAACTCGACGCAATCGAGGTTCCCATTAAAGCGCCGGCCCAAGCGGGACCGAACTCTGGCAACGTCATAGGACTAACGCTAGGCCTGCCACCGCGTCTCATCCACTTTGGGTCGGGGCTTTGTGGTTTTTAGAACGCGAATGGCCTGAAGCGCGCCAAGGGAGGCAGCCGGCACTAGAGCGTCACGTTGGCCAGCACCGTGCCGGTGGGTTGCGCCGCGCCGACGGCGACTTCCTCGGTTACCAGGACTGAAGCAGTTCCACCGGGCAGCGGCATCCACACGTCGTCGTGGGGTTCTTGGCCGATGACTCCAGCCGATTCCACGGCGCCGTCAGCCATGACTGCCCACACTTGTGCACCCATGCCGTCGTTGAGAGCTGGCTGGCCGTTGACCATGGCGCCGCCCTTGCCCATGTCAGAGCTGATCGCGATGTCGAGGCTCGCGCCCATCGCGTCGGCCTGACCTTGACGCGCGTCGTCGGCCTCCATAATTGCGTGCATTTCGTCGACGCCTTGGGCTGCCACGGATTCGCGTGACTCGTCGACAGTGAATTGGGTGACCGCGAACCCGCCACCGGCGATGAGCACAACGGCGGCTGCTGCGGCGGTTGTGAGACGTCGCCAGGACCGGTTCTTCCGCGCGGTGTCGAAGTCTGTGACCTGGTCGGTAGCGTCGATACGCTCCATGATTGAGCGTTTGAGCTCCGGTGGCGGAGTGACCGGCGTGGCTGCGGAATTGAAGAGGTCCTCGATATCTTTATCCATCACAGGCCTCCTTTCAACGACACGGCCTTGCGAAGCTTTTGCAACCCGTCGCGTACCCGGGTTTTGGCTGTTCCGAGAGCGACGCCAGTGGCATCGGCGATTTCTTGGTGGGTGAGTTCCCCAAAATACGCGAGCATGAGCGCACTTCGATGAGGCTCTCCGATTGAATCAATGAGTTCTTGTAGCTCCTCAGACTCTAGTCGCTGTTGAGCTTCGTCCTCAGCGGCAGCGACCCACGTGGTCAGTTGACTGTTGAAATCGTCGGTGTCGCGGGCTTGGGAGCTGCGCCAGCTCCGCAGCCGATCGATGGCGCGCGATTTGGCGAGCCGCAGTACCCATGACTTGGCGCTGCCGCGGTGTGGGTCGAAGGTGTGGGCGCTTAGCCATACCTCCACGAAGACTTCTTGGGTGACCTCTTCCGCTTGGGCCCGGTCACGCAAGATGTGGGTGGTGAGACCTAGAATCTGTGGGGCCAGAACGTCGTAAAGCTCGGCGAAGGCGACTTTATCGCCCGCGCGCACGCTTTCTAAGAGACGGTCCGGATCCACGGATTCTAAATCTAACACCTGGGTCATGTGCTACTTGGATTCTTCCATCATTTTGTCTTCGCTCATCATCGCCTCGGAAGACGGTGCCATGGAATCTTCGCTCATCATGGCATCGGAGGACGGGGTCATGGAGCCGTCCATCTTGTCCTCCATATTCTCCTCGGAGTCGTTGCATGCGACGAGGCCGACGGCGGCGATGACGATGGCGCTGGCGCTGGCGATTGCGCGGTTGATAGACATAGCGTCTCCTTCACTTTTTCGGTTCGCAGGCGCAGTGTTTCTGGCCCGTCACTGAGTACTACGGAGCCGGGGGCTGATGCGGATTGGACCAATCCGGTGCGGGTGCTCACTCCGTAGTGCTGGGTGTAGGAAAGGCAACCGGAAAGTAGAGGAAACTCATGATCAGCGTGATTCTTGTCGGATTCATCGGAGGTGTGATCACGGCATTGTCGCCGTGCATTTTGCCAGTGTTGCCGGTGGTGCTGGGGGTCAGCGTCGGGCGTAAACCGTCGCACGTGGTGACAGGTTTGGTCGTGAGCTTCGCCGCGATCGCGCTGCTGGGTACGATTCTGCTTAGTGCGCTGCATTTGCCACAGTCGGTATTGCGCTGGGCGGGAGTGGTGTTGCTGGCATGGGTGGGGCTGGGAATGATTTTCCCGCCAGTGGGGGAGGTGTTGCAGAAGCCCTTTGACGCGCTTCCGCGCCCCACGGCATTGCAGGAGAAAACGCGCGGCAAGGGAGGTTTTCTCATCGGTCTGGCCCTTGGCGCGGTGTACGTTCCGTGCGCGGGCCCGGTGCTTGCAGCGGTGACGGTGGCGGGCTCGACTGGGCAGATCGGCTGGAACACGGTGGTGCTCACTGTCGCGTTCGCGATTGGGTCCGCGCTGCCGCTGTTCGTGTTCGCCCTGGCGGGCAACAAGATCGGTGACAAGGTAGACGCGGTGCAGCGCCACCGTAAGGCCATCGGCGTGCTCATCCTGGTCTTCACTGTGGCGTTGGCTCTCGACGCGCCGGCGGCGATCCAGCGTGCCCTGCCGAATTGGACGTCGTCGCTGTCGAACCGTTTTGAGAATTCGGACTTGGCCAATGACGCTCTCAGCAAGGTCGGCCCAACTGGGAGCGGTTCACTGCAGTCGTGCCGCCGTGCCGACCCCGCGCAGCTGCAGGATTGTGGCCCGGCACCGGAATTCGCGGGGCTGACGAACTGGATCAACACCGACCAGCCGCCGAGCCCGCAGGACGGTGGTGTCATGCTCGTTGATTTCTGGGCGTACGCCTGCATCAACTGTCAGCGTGCGGGGGAGCACATCACCAAGCTTTACGACACTTATCGCGATTCCGGCCTCACCGTCGTCGGCGTCCATTCCCCTGAGTACGCTTTCGAGCACGACCTGGGCAATGTCCGCAACGCCGTAGAAAAGGAAGGTATCCACTACCCGGTGGCGCAGGACAATGACTTCGCTACATGGAGGAATTTCAACAACCGCTACTGGCCAGCCCGCTACCTGGTGGACAAGCACGGCAACGTCCGGCAGATCGTGGAAGGGGAGGGAAGCTACGCCGAAACAGAAAAGCTCGTGCGTGAATTGCTCATCGACGCCAACCCCGACGTCGACCTCCCCGAACCGGTCGAAAGCGGCGAAGCAGCAGGCGGTACGAAGGGCCGCAACCCGGAAACTTATCTCGGCACTGCGCGCGCCGAGTACACCAAGCAGCCCGGTTACACCGACGGCGAGCACGACTTCGGTGAACCGGCCGCTCCGGAGCGCGGCATGTTCACTTTGAACGGGACGTGGATTCTCGAGGAGGAATCAGTGCAGACCACCAGTGGAGGACACCTGGACATCAACGTCTTCGCCAAGTGGGTCCAGCTCGTGGTTTCGGGTGAAGGCGAGATCGAGGTCGAGTATCCGGACGGTGCGACAAAGTCGTTCCCGGTCACAGATGGAACCCTCGACCTTGTGAAAGGCGACACGCCCACCGAGGGAGTGCTGCACATCCGGCCCACGGCAGGCGTGAAACTGTATTCGTTGACCTTCGGCTAGGCAGAGACAACCTTGTCCAGCGTCTCGGCGAACCGCGCGACGGTGCCGTCCACGTCGGCCCACTTGTCCAAGCCGAACAGACCGATGCGGAATGTGGAAAAGCCCTCCGGCTCGCCGACCTGCAGCGGAACACCGCTGGCGATCTGGACGCCGGCATGCTTGAACGCGGATCCGTTGGCCTGCTCCGGGGCGGTGGCGTACATGACCACGATGGAGGTGGCCTCGAAGCCGGGGGCGGCGACGGTCAAGTCCCGTGTAGTGGTGTAGCCGTTTGTGCTTTCGGCTCGGTATGAAGTTCGGGGTTTTGTTAGGCGGTTAGCTGGTGATGTTCGCCATGTTCACCTCCAGTTTGGTGCATGAGGTGTTTGGTGTGCTCGAGTGCGGATAGTGACATGTAGCGTTTTTGCTGGATCCAATCGTCGTGCTGCTCGGCAAGCACCGCGCCGACAAGCCGGATGATGGATTCACGGTTCGGGAAGATGCCCACAACATCGGTGCGCCGGCGGATCTCCCGGTTTAACCGTTCGGTGGGGTTGTTGGACCAGACTTTCTTCCAGACTGGTTTCGGTGCTGCGGTAAACGCCAACACGTCATCGAGCGACTCTTCTAGATAGGCCGCAACCTGCGGGAACTTTGGTTCTAACAGGTCGACGACTTCGCGGGCTTGTCGCCAGGTGGATTGGGCGTCGGGTTGTTGGAAGATTGTCTGGAACATCGCTTAAGACCATCGGCCACTGGGTCTTGGGGACTTTTTCGTAGAGGTTTTTCGCGAAGTGGGTGCGACAGCGCTGCCACGACGCATCGGGCAGCACTTCAGATATCGCGTGCTGGATGCCCTCGTGGGCGTCACTGGTGATAAGGAAGACACCGCGAAGTCCGCGGGCTTTTAAGTCTTGGAAGAAGCCTTTCCACGACGCGTTGGATTCCGTGGTGGCAACGTGCATGCCGAGCATTTCGCGGTACCCGTCAGCGTTGACACCGGTGGCCAAAAGTACGGAGCATTTGACCACTCGGCCGCCTTCACGCACTTTCATCGTCAACGCGTCGCACGACAGGTAGGCGTACCCGCCGGGATCAAGTGGGCGGTTTTTGAAATCTGCGACCATCTCGTCGAGTTCTTCCGACATGCGTGAGACTTGCGATTTCGACAGGTTGTTAATGCCAAGGGTTGCCACCAGATCGTTCATCCTGCGGGTGGAGACCCCTTTGAGGTAGCAGGTCGCGATCACGGTCGATAGTGCCCGTTCGGCTCGTGAGCGGCGCTCTAACAGCCATTCTGGGAAGAACGCGCCGTGGCGCAGCTTCGGCACTGCTACGTCGATCGTGCCGACACGGGTGTCGAGGTCGCGGTGGCGATACCCGTTGCGGTGATTGACGCGTTCGGTGGAGGCGACGCCGTATTCGGCGCCGCAGACGGTGTCGGCCTGGGCGGAGAGGATTTGGTTGATAAACCCTTGCAGCATCTGCCGCATCAGATCCGGAGACGCTTGGGCGAGCAGATCATCCAGATAGGTTGTCGGGTCGATAGAATGCGGTGCAGCGGTCATCGTCATGTTCCTTTCGGTGAGATGTGGTAGTTGAGTCGAAAGGTTACTGACGGTGGCCGCCCCTGCATTTTCCAGGGCCCACCATCAGCAAGCGTTACACCACACTAAGGGACGCAACCGCGGCGACGGAGACGTAGCCTTTGTCCGCCAGCAGCTTGCGCACCTTGGTGCCCAACTCGACCTGGCGGGCGGTGTACATTTGACGCGCATCTTCCCGTGCCCTATTGCTTCCCGAGTTGCTAGATGTTCCGGGAGCGATAGCGCCATGACCGCATCCTGCGGTACTTCTCTGGATTTACTTGCTGTCTTTAGCGAAATGGTTTCTTTGCGCCGACACGTCGTCGAGTTTAAGTTCAATGTGTAGGTTAGCCGAATAAGAAGCTTTGGCAGATGGTGGGGCAATCCTGCTCTGACATCTTAATTTAGCTTGTTAATTTAGCTTGGGTGCGCTGGGATTAGGACTGGTCACGTGTGAGAAGTTTTCGTGTACAACTAGTGACATGAACTTTTTATTGCTCGGTGGTACCGGTTTCCTTGGAGGACACATTGCGGCTGCAGCAGTCGACCGAGGCCATCAAGTTACTTGCCTTGCACGAGGTAACGGGAAGGCTCCCAACGGAGCTGAGTTTGTGAGTGCGGACCGTGACCGTGACGGTGCGTACGATGAGGTTGCGGGGAAAACTTGGGATACCATTGTGGATCTGACGAGTCAGCCGAAGCATGCGCGGGATGCGGCGGCGAAACTCCAGGCCAAGCATCGTATATTTGTGTCTTCGAGCAGCGTATATGAGGATCAGGGAAGTATTTCTTCCGAGTCTGATTCCGTAGTCACTCCGCTTGAAATTGACTACATGGAGGACATGGGGCAGTACCCAGCCGCAAAGTCTGCTTGCGAAACGATTTATCGCAGCACAAATCGGTCGGTAATGGTAGTTCGACCCGGTCTGATCGCTGGCTACGGCGACGAAACAGGGCGCAGTGGTTACTATCCGTGGCGCTTCGCGCATCCCACGGGTGAGAACGTGATCGTCCCAGACCCGGCGTTTCCCGTCGCTATGATTGATGTGAAAGACCTTGCAGGCTGGATAGTTGAGTCTGCAGAAGTTGGGACTTTCGGAACCTTTAATGCTACGGGGTTTGCTACTTCCTTGTCCGATGTGTTCAAGATTTCGCGTGAGTTAACCGCATCGGAGGCTACGGAGCGACCTTGCTCTGATGAACTGCTTCTCGCTAATGATGTAACCCCGTGGATGGGCCCAAAATCGTTGCCGTTGTGGGTACCAGGTGAACAGTTTCGCAACATCGCGCTACTCGATTGCACCGCAGCCTACGAAGCGGGCCTGCAGATTCGCCCGTTGAAAGAGACATTGGCGGATGCGCTGCGATTTGAAGAAGAACAGCAGGGTGAAAGACTCGCTGGGCTCAGCGATGAAGAGGAAGTCGTGCTTCGCCAGCGGTTAGAAGGTGGCATTTAGTTTCGGCAGGAACAGTTTTAGTTGCAGTCGGGACCGTACTAAGTTGGGTTTCGTTCCGCGACTGACTGTGAGAATGAGTCCGAATCTGACTTGAGGGGAACTTCGGCGGTGCTAGCTCTTCATGACGCGGAACGATCTAGCCTGCAGAGGCTGCCTTTCCGAGCAGGAAACGCCTTGCGGCCCACTTTTCGGCTTCTCGAATCGCTTGCAACTGAGTGAGGTAGCCTTCTTTCGCCACTCCGTGGAGTTCCGTTTCAATAACTAGTGAGATTCGTTGATGATTCTCGTCGAGTGTTGAGTCAGGACTAGTGCCCGGCGCTTTTGCCAGGGACCTACCCGCGTAGTTGTACATCGTCCGTCGTGCGCCGCTCCGCGGTGGGGAGGAGCCCGATGGGGCGCGGGACTATGCCCATGGAGACGTAGGTCGTGTCCGCCTCGGGGTGATGCGCCGCTAGTTCGGCTCGCTTCCACGACAGAACGAGGAGTCGGCGCAACGATCGACGTGGACGACGGCTCCGCCCAAGGGGACTGCTGCACGATCAGGCAACAACTTCAAATTCGTGCCACTAGGCGCCCCCGAACTGTATAGAGTGACGCCTACCGGGAGGGAGATTCGAGTGTCGGAAAGCGGACCAGAGAAGAGACTGAAGTTCTTCGGCCTCAGCGACTACGGAACCTTCTGGCAGGCCGACCGCCTCCTAGAGCTCGTCCGTGAATTCGATGCTACTCGTGGCGATCAAGGCATAAACGACATCGTTGAGTTGCATCATCTCGCGTTGTTCCTAGAACACAAAGTTCTCCCGAAGGACCTGGCCGAAGCAGAGCGAGACGCGCCTCTGGCGCACGTCCCCGAGATCCGGGAAGTCATCGGCAGGTTTTTCGGCAAAGTGACTGACGCCACCTTCTCAACGCTCGTTCAGGACGTTGACTTTCAGTACCGCACAGACGTCCTCGATCTCCTCGGAAAGAACAAGGTCTTCGAGCGCTGCACTGACTCGATCGTGCTTGCTGCACTTCAAGAGCAGAGTTTCCACCCGCACGATCTGCTCTCATGCCAGACACTCGTGCGTGCCTACGACCAGGAGATTCGGGCCCTGCTACTCGATGAGCCGCGCAATGCTGAGCTGCTTGCGCGGAAGGTCCTCCAGTCCGAGGGGCGGGATCCAATCCATCTTCCGAAGAGCTTTACTCCCGCGGATCAGCGTGGCCTGTTTGACCGATATCTCGATGAGGAAGAGCCTAACCTCAACTTCGTCAAGCTGATCGCATCCGCACGAGCTGACAAGAACACCGGCGTCGATGCTCGACTGAAGCTAAAGGCTCGTCGCAAGGCAGATGCGCTCACGAAGAAGATGTTCGAGTCCACGGAGGGGATCAAGACCGGCTGCGAAGTGGGCATCTCGGCCGATCAGGTCGAAGAGGTCGTCCAGTCTTTGGACGGCATGGTTGGCAAGTACTCCTACAGTCGAACCTGGCTCACGGAGAACCTCGACTACCCGACTATCCTGAATAACTTTGTTCACCTGTTCCAGTTCGCCAACGACCACATGCTCCTAGAACTCCCTTCCTACGGAGCGCAACTTGGCTTCTTCGAGCGGTTCATGGGTACGCCGGGCAAGGGCGACTACCGGACGGGGGCGGTGTTCAGGCTCAAGGATCAGGCGTCCTTGCTCCAGACCTTGATGTACGAGCGCTTCCTCAGCTCCGAAGGTATAGAGCTCGAGTTGGTCATCGCTTGGTTCTTCACGGACTACCTTGAGCAGGAGTTCGGTGCCAAGGGGCTGAAGTACCGCGCCTCCAGCCCGACCGCTACCTACCTTGAGAAGAGCCGCCATCTGTTCTCAGAGATGGAGAGCGTCCTCAAGCAGTTCACGCTGCATGTCGACTACGGCGAGGTTGACCCGGAGCTGCTGACAATCACATCGGAGCAGCTTTCCTACGGCGACATCCCGAGTCAGGTTGTGGATAAGTACGCCTACGTTGCCAACAACGCGGACATCCAAGGAATTCAGCACCTGCTCTTCTCGGACCAATCCGGATTGGTGCACATCAGCAGCGATCTGGAGGCAGAGAGCTTCCTCCACTTGGTCATCGCCAATGACATCGCCTACGACCAGTTCCACGAGTACCAACAGCGCAACATCGACTTCCTGGTCGAGAAGGGCATCCTGACCGGAGATCGTGACCGAATTGCGTTTGCAAGCGCGCCACAATTGCATGTGCTCAAGGAACTCTGGGAGTACGAGGTGACGAGCTGTCTCCATCATTCGGCGGCCGGCCAGAAAGCCATTGACGAGATGGTGAGCGCCGGATGGCTGGTGCATCGATCAACGCTGCTCAGCGCCGCGGAGGTCAGCTACTTCAACTACTTCCTTAACGATAAGGAGTTCAGCAACGGACCTAGCCTGCGCAACCGCTACCTCCATGGATCACAGGCAGACGGTGACGACGACCGCGTTCACCGCCACACGTATCTAACAGCGCTCCGCCTACTCGTTGCGCTGGTCATCAAGATCAACGATGACTTCTGCCTGACGGATAACGCCGTGCTCGCGAAGGAATAGGGGCCGACCGCTGGCATGGTCGAGCCCTCTTCAGATCCCTAGTATGTGGCGTCTCAGCCGGGTTCCCTGCCGGCGTGATGGCGCGGTACCTCCTTCGTGGCGTCCTGCAGGCTGACCCACGTCGAGGGTGAGCCTGTGTCCCCTGATCAGTAGCGAGCACTGACCGTGGGGAGGGGGAGCACGTGAACCCTGTGTTCAGATGTACCTATGTGCCGGAACTCGGTGGAGTTTAGATTCAACGTGTGATCGACGGCCGATTATCGGGCACGCTGGACTTCAGTTCATCTGTGGTCGAGCGGCCCAGGCGTTGACATTGCATTGCTGCTCGGTGTGGTCGCCCGCAGCCACGACTGTTTCGTCGGCCCGCAGCCACGACTGTTCCGTCGGCGCGCAGCCCGAGCGAGTGTCTCGCTCCGGCTGCGATCGTTGTGATGCCGGTCCATGACTGGACATCGCACTGGCCGAACTGGTTGTCGCCCGTTCCGAAGACCCTTCCGGTCTGGCTCAGCGCGAGCGTATGGACGGAGCCGGCTGCCACTGAGGTGATGCTTCTCCACGATGACACCTCGCACTGGCCTCTGCTGTCGTCGCTGACGGCGACGACGGTGCCGTCGTCGTGTAAGCCGACGGTGTGCAGGTAGCCGGCAGAGACCTCGGACACGTGTGTCCACCGGGCGACGTCGGTCTGCCCTCGCTGATTGTTGCCAGTTGCGAGGGCTGTGCCGTCGCGTCGAACTGCGATTGTGTGCCAGTCGCCGCATCCGATCTCAGTTGACCATGATCTCGCTGTAGATTGTCCTACGTGGGGGGGCATGTGGTGGAGTAAAGATTTTCGACCTGACATCTGGCCGCAAGACAGGAAGGAGCCCGGACCGGGAGCACGATGCCTAATGATCCTCTCAACCTCGACAAGGCCGGCGAGTGGGCTGGCGTGTGGTGGCTGCCGGAAGCCCCTAGCGAGAAGGTCCCGGGTGTCCTACGGTACGACCCGGAAGATGGTCTCTCTCTGTCGCTGATCGGCACCTTCGAGGATCGGATCTTGACGACGGACTCGTCTGGATGGACTGCTGTTCACGAAGGAACCCGCACCTGGGAAGTCATGCACGGTGTGGCCGAGCTCAGGGAGATCACACTGCTCGGCTGTGTTCCTAGGAGCACCAGAAGGACCATGGGTGCGCGAGTGGCGAGCCCTGATAAGCAGACCGTGACCGCGACGGTCGCCATCATCGGCGCGCATGTCAGCGGTGACGCGGATCCGGCGTTCGCTAGGGCAGAAGTCTCAGTCGAGGATCTGAGTCTCTGGGCGGTGTCTTCTGTGTTCGAAGGATCCCTCGGGGCTCCCGACGGCAAGATCGACGGGACCGGGCGTATCTCGGTGAAGCCGGTCAAGGCGCAATCGGTCGTAGTCGACGACACTGAGTATCGCCTTCAGCACACGCACACGCTTCCATTCTTCGACCAGCGCAAGGGAGGAAGCGTCGGACGTGTGCGGGACACGGTGTCCATCTGCGTCGTGCCAGCCGAACCATTCTCTCTGAGTGTTGCTCTGCAGGAGGCGAGCCTGGTGCAGGACCTGATCTCCCTGGCGACGCATCGCGCGGCCGGAGTGATCTGGCTCCGACTGGAAGTTGCCGGGACCGAGTCGCACTTCCCTGATGGCCGCCCGCTGCCGCGCCGACGTGCCGATGTGCTCTACTCACCGGCCGCGCTTGGAAAACACGACGCGAAAGCCGTCGATCACCACCGAATGTTCTTCACCTGCGGCACGATCCCATTTGAGGAGGTCATGCCCCGATGGTGCGACGCCCATGGCCGCCTGGAGGCAGCGACAAACATGATCTTGGGCTTGCGCTACGCACCGGCCCGTTTTGTTGAGAACAATCTTCTGACGGCAGTCGGTGCTGCCGAGGTGTTGCACCGCAACCTCCGCATCGACGAGAAACCGTTCCCCAACGCGGAGTTCAGGGCGATGCGAGAGGCGATGCTGGCGCAGGTTCCCGATGAGCACCGAAACAGGTTCAAGGGAGCGATCCGCAACGACCCGACCCTCCGTGATCGGCTCCATGCCCTCGCCGCGCGACCCGATCAGGAAGCGATCGCACAGCTCTTACCGGATGTCGACCATTGGGCGAAGTGGACGACGCGCGCCCGCAATGACCTCGCGCACGAGGGCAGAACGCCCAACCATTCCATCGAGGAGCTGATCGCCGTCGTCGAGGTGACGACCGCGGTCGTAATCCTCAACGTCTTGCACGAGCTCGGGTTGCCGGCAGAGCGACAGCGAGAGATCGTGCGGGAGCACCCGCAACTGAGGGCTACGTTTCGTACCGCTGCCGAATGGCTGGTTCCCTCACCAAACCCTTAGGTGCACTGCGATAGCCGCTACTTCGGAACCTCCGTGACGCTGCTGCCCGGTCGTTTAGTGCGAGACGCGTGTAAGCCTGCTCTATCGCTCGTTCGTTGAGTGCGTCATGGCGGGCGGGCGAGACGACCGGCTGTAAGTGGTGGCAGCGCGTCAGTGCCGCCTGGTGCGGCGGTGAGACGGGAAAATGTCGTCGGCCCTTAAGAACGCGGTGGAGTTCCGCTTCAGTGTCAAAGCTCCATGTCGACGTGCTGCCGGGCCCGTTACCCCCGGAAGCATGTCTGAGACCGTCATGACGCCTGAGACGCTTGCCCTACGCGAGATTCTCGTTGCGCGTCTTGACGAGTTCCAGGTGCTCCTCGATCGGTACGGTGCGACCAACCCGAAGTTGTTCGGGTCCGTCGCGCGCGGCACCGCGTCTGCAGGATCGGACATCGACATCCTCGTCGGGATGGACCCTGCGGAGGGACGTCTCCTGATGCGTGCGTCTGGTCTGCTCGAGGAGAGTCGCGCTCTGTTCGGGCGCGATGGCATCGATGTGTTTCCTGCCCAGTTGCTCAGGCACCCGGTATCCGCTTCGACGCTCGCCGAGGCGGTGCCGCTGTGAGTCGCAGTCCGGCGAAGCCGTGAACCATCTTCCCGATGAGATCACCGGCGCGCACCCTGAGATCGTCTGGCCTCAGATTCGGGATCTCCGCAACATCCTGGTGCACCAGTATTTCGGCGTCGACATCGACGTGGTCCGCGATGTCGTCGATACTCATCTGCCTCCTCTTGCCTAGGCGCTGCGGTGCCACATCTCTGCTGACTGACGGCACGGCTCCAAAGGTTATTCGGCTACGGAACGGGGTCGAGTTCAAGTTCAATGTGTAGCTAGGCCCCGGGGATACTCACGCAGAACTCGTTGCCTTCCGGGTCCTGCATGACAGTCCACACCAATCCCGGCGCCTCGTGGGTGATGAGTTCGGTAGCGCCTAGGTCTTTGAGGCGTTCTATTAAAGTTTCGCGCTCCGCCCCGCCAACGTCGATGTGCATGCGGTTTTCCCAGGTATCGGATCCTTAACGCGCTGAAATCCCAGCGCCGGGGTGGAATCAACCATCACAAAATCGCCGTAATCCGCGGCGATTTCGCAACCGGTTGCGGCGGACCAAAACTCGCCGAGTTTTGAGACACTTGCAATGCCTTGGCGAGCGCATGATTGCTGTATCCGGTAAGCACACCGGGTTTCTTCGAAGATATTCGTGCCTAGTCGAGCAGGGCGCGGTACTGTTTGCGTGCCTTCATGGAGTGAATGATCGTTTCGGTGCCGTCATCCCAGATGAGTACGACAATCTCGAGTAATCTCATTGAGCCGTCGAACCCGAGGCGCAGTTCCCTTTGAGGGTGTTCCTCATCGAGTGGGGTCTTAAAAACGCAGCCTGAAGTCGCGGCAGTAACGGAGTCGTCTGGCTTGATGCCGTGTTTCGTGGCGCTTCGGCGTACGTCCATTTCTAAATAGCATTCTTTAGCGCTTCGCGGATTGCCTGAGAGCGTGACCATCCGTTTTCAGCCGCAAACTTGTCGAGGTCCGATATCTCGCCGGGGGAAAGCCGAATGGAGATAACCTTCGCAGCATCTTCGTTTCGAGGTTTCCTTCCACGTCGACGAAGTGTCTCTACGTCGTAGCCTTTCTCGGCTTCGGTTACCCACGCATCGATTTGCTCTTCGCTGACTAGCTTCCCGTTGATAGTTTTCATGCACGTAATCGTAATACGGAAAAGGCTTGGCGGCTAGGGGGAGGTTATATTCTTTCGACAATCCGTCGAGTTCAAATTTAACGTGTAGCGTTATTGACGCTTCGCGTTATGGGGGTGATAAGGTGAAGCATGATCCAGTCGTTCGCTGACAAGGACACCGAGCGTTTGTGGAATCGAGAGCGGGTTCGCTCGATCGATTCCCGCATTCACTCAGTAGCGCTGCGCAAGCTTCGCCAGCTTGGGCACGCGCAGACTCTTGATGAGTTACGGAATCCCCCGGAGAACCGGCTTGAGGCGTTGAAAGGTGATCGGCGGGGTCAGTTCAGCATTCGAATCAATGACCAGTGGCGGATCTGTTTTCGGTGGTCCGCCGCGAGGCCAGAGGAGGTTGAGATCGTTGACGACCACTGACAAGCTCCCTCCGGTTCACCCCGGTGAGATCCTCATGGAGGACTTTCTCAAGGAAATGGGGATCACCCAGCACAAGCTCGCCGTCTCCATCGGCGTTCCGCCCCGCCGGATCAACGAAATTGTTCACGGTAAGCGCGCTGTAACCGCTGACACGGCCCTTCGTCTAGCGAAGTTCTTCGGAATGAGCCCCCAGTTCTGGCTCGGGTTACAGACCCAGTACGACCTGGATGTGGCAGAAGACAAAATCCTCGCCGAGATCGAGAGGATTCAGCCGATTCACGCTGTCTCGACGTAGCGGTTACCCGAACCAGGTCCGTCAGCGTGAGGATATGCACGCGGATGGTTCGAACTAGGGAATTTGGGGTCGCCGTCGCGTGGACTTGAGTTCCGAGCGCCGCTTTTTCGCTTCGAGACGGCGCCGCACCGAGCCGCGCGTCGGCTTCGTTTTCCGCCGCGGGGGAGGCGGTGGGGCGAGCGCCTCGCGCAACAAGATGGCCATGCGTTCCCGCGCCTCGGCACGGTTGCGGACCTGCGAGCGCTGCGTCGATGCGCTCACGGTGAGCACCGTGCCGTCCAGGCGGTGTTCGAGGTTGTGGAGGGCGCGGCGACGCTGGGCGTCGGAAAGCGATGCGCATTCCGCGATGTCGATGGAGAGCTGCACCTTACTGTCGGTGGTGTTGACGCCCTGGCCGCCCGGGCCCGATGCCTTCGCGAACCGCTCCGACAGGTCCGCCGCGGCGACGACGAGGCCACCGGGGATCCCCGGTCCGGGCGCGATGGTCAGATCGTTCATACCGCCCAGCGTAGTTAGAGTTGTTTCCGGATCAGACCCGACGTGCGAGATCAGGGTAATGTACGACCACTCAGTCACCGTCGACCTCCAACTCGACGTCGACTCCCCGTGTTCCGCTTTCGTATCGGACAGTTTCAGCATCGACGGAGCTGTAGTACTGGTCTGATGCGATCACCTGGAGGGACGGTATATCAATCCAAGTTATGATCAGCTGCGTTTTCGGAACCTGAGTCTCAAGCAGCGTCAAGCGACGAATAGGCATTGTGATGGTGAGAGGACACAGACCGAGATCGCAATCGAGTGCGGCTTTCAGGTCGGCTGACTGGACGATACCGGGGGAGGGCAGATCTTCAGGCTGGGCGCCCTCTTCATTGGTTTCCACCGACCCCACGCCTTGCTCGGACCTAAACAGCTCGAGGCTTCGCCCCATCCGTCGCCTTCAACGTTCACCGACACACGTTCGGTCACGCAGTTCTCCGCGGCGCGCAGCTCCCACTTATACGTGCGCACCGTGGTGAGGATTTTACTACGCTTGATGGTGCGAAAAGGCAGGTAGCTTTCGACTGAAACTCGGTCGAGTTCAAGTTCAACGTGTAACGCGGGGCATTAAGGTGGAGATCGTTGATTACCATTGACAAGCTCTCCCGTTGGTGAGCTCGCGGAGACACACCTGGGCGGGCATGTGCCCGATGAGAAACGACACTGAGTGGCGCTTCCGGGAGATTCTGGAGGGATGATCGATTGGCTGAGCATCATACGGCGATCGTCGTCGGTGGTGGCCAGTCCGGCCTAGCCACGTCGTACTACCTGCGACGCTACGAAGTGGACTTCTTGGTCCTAGACAACCAGGAGGAACCTGGTGGAGCGTGGTTGCATACGTGGCCGTCATTGACGCTTTTCTCCGCCGCGGAATTCTCCAATCTGCCCGGCTGGCCCATGCCGCACTACCCGGGGTACCCGCCTGCAAGTCATGTCATCGACTATCTGGAAAGCTACGAAAAACGGTACGACCTCCCGGTGAGGCGCCCAGCGCACGTTCGAAGCGTGTCCCACGAGGGAGGGACGTTCACCCTAGATTCGACCGCCGGTCAATTCACGGCGGAACACGTTGTCGCTGCCACAGGCACGTGGTCCGCGCCCTTCGTGCCCTACTATCCCGGCACTTTTCACGGACGCCAGTGGCATTCGTCGACCTACCCTGGTCCCGAACCATTCCGCGATGCGAAAGTTGCGGTGGTCGGTGGGGCGAACTCGGGTGCTCAGATCGCCGCGGACCTCATCGGGACGTCGGAGGTCACATGGTTCACACGTGAGCAACCGCGCTGGATGCCTGATGATGTCGATGGTCGCGATCTCTTTCTCCGCAGCCGCCGCCGGATTCTCGGTGGCGATGCCGACCCGAACCTCGGGGACATTGTCGCATTGCCTCATCTACGTGAGCTCCGCAACTCCGGTCAGCTCACCGCTACCCCCATCTTCGATAGCTTGAACGAGCTGGACCACGACCACCTGATCTGGTGCACTGGTTTTCGCCCAACCCTCGGTCCATTCCGCCACCTCATGCGCGGCTGCGAAACCGCGGTGAAGAATCTGCATCTAGTCGGTTATGGCAACTGGACCGGCGACGGCTCGGCAACGCTGATGGGTGTGGGGCCTTTTGCCAAACACACTGCCCAGGTTGTTGCGGGCCGTGTCGATAAAGCTCGGCATCAAAAGTTTTGAGATGACGCTTGGTCCCTGAGCAGAACGATCCTTCTAAGATCCGCGTTGGGGAGCCAGCGCGCTGGACGAAAGTGTGGCTCAGCGCTTCGCTTGTGCAGCCCGCAGGCCGTTCAAGATCACGATGACTTCGGCGACCTCGTGAACCAATACGACGGCGGCCAAGCCCAGCACGCCGCTGATCGCCAGCGGCATCAACACGATGATGATAGCCAGAGACAGCACGATGTTCTGGTTGATGATCCTGCTGCCTCGGCGGGCGTGTTGCAGTGCCTGAGGGATCAGCCGGAGGTCGTGGCCGGTGAAGGCGACGTCAGCGGACTCGATCGCGGCGTCAGAGCCGGTCGCTCCCATCGCTATACCCACCGTTGCGCCCGCCAGTGCCGGAGCATCGTTGATGCCGTCGCCGATCATGGCCGTCGGTGTCTTGGAGGAGAGTTCGGCGACGATGCTTGCCTTGTCCTCTGGGCGTAGCTCGGCGCGCACATCGTCGATCCCGGCGATCTCAGCCAGCGCCCGGGCGGTGCGAGTGTTGTCGCCGGTGAGCATGCTCACCTTCACGTCGTTAGCGTGCAGGGTCTGCACAGCTTCGGGAACCTCGGGACGCAGCTCGTCGCGGACCCCGATCGCTCCGGCGAGGGTGTCATCGACGGTGACCAGGACGCAGGTCTGACCTTCGGACTCCATGCGCTCAACGTCTGCCTTCAGTGGCCCGGCGTCGATCCACCGGGGGCTGCCCACCAGCACCCGTCGACCTTCGACGGTGCCGCCGATGCCATGACCGGCTTCCTCGCTGATGTCCGAGGCGGCGGGTGCTTCGGGCGCCGCTGCCGCGATCGCCGCGGCGAGGGGGTGCGTCGATTGCTGCTCAACTGCCGCTGCGAAGGAAAGCACCTGGGCCCGATCGAATCCGTCCGCCGGGACCACCCCGGTAACCTCGGGCTGGTTGCGGGTAAGGGTTCCGGTCTTGTCCACCGCCAGGTGACGGATGCCGCCGAGCCGCTCGAACGCCGCGCCGGACTTGATGACCACGCCGAACTGGCTGGCCGCGCCGATCGCGGCCACGACCGTCAGCGGCACGGAGATTGCCAACGCGCACGGCGACGCTGCGACCAGAACCACCAACGCACGGGTGATCCACGTCTCGGGGTCGCCCAGCAGCGAGCCAATCACGCCGACCAGCACCGCCAGGATCATCACCCCGGGCACTAGGGGTCGGGCAATCCGGTCGGCGATCCGGGCGCGGTCGCCCTTTTCCGCCTGTGCCTGCTCGACCAGGTCCACGAGTGTGGTCAGCGAGTTGTCAGTTCCAGCTGCGGTCGTCTCGACCTCCAGCACACCGGCGGAGTTGATCGCTCCCGCGGGCACCTCGTCGCCCGGTGCGACCTCCTCCGGAATGGATTCTCCGGTGATCGCTGAGGTGTCAAGGCTGGAGCGTCCGGAACGAATGATGCCGTCCGTGGCGATCCGCTCCCCGGGGCGAACGAGCATCAGCTCGCCAACCACGAGGTCCTTCGCTGCGACCTCGACCGCCGTGCCGTCGCGCAGCACCGTCGCGGTCTGCGGCACCAACTTCAACAGTGCTCGCAGTCCGCTCTGCGCCCGGTCCATCGCCTTGTCCTCCAGCGCCTCGGCGATCGAGTACAGGAACGCTAGCGCCGCGGCCTCTCCGACGTAACCGAGGATCACCGCGCCGCCCGCGCTGATTGTCATCAGCAAGCCAATGCCGAGCTTGCGCTTCGTGACAAGGTTCCGGGTAGCGCCGGGCGCGAACGTATACGCCCCCAACAGTAGGCCGACCCAGAACAGTACTGTCGCGGGTGCCTCTAGCCCGGACCAGCCCAGCGCCAGACCTATGCAGAGGGCTACGCCGGAGAAGATCGGCAGTAGCAACTCGGGGTCCTTCCACCATGGCCGATCGAGATCTTCGATTTCCGTGGTTGGTTCGTGTTCGCATCCACACGCTGAACTCATGCGTCCGTTCCTTTCTCGTCGCAGCCGGGCACCGAGCACTCAGGGTCGATGCACGGGGCATTCTCGTCGACAGCCAACGTCGCGTTCACTAGCGCGTTGAGCGCTGTCGCGAGGTGCGGATCGGCGATTTCGTAGCGTGTCTTGCGGCCCTCCGGCTCGGCGACGACGATGCCGCAGTCACGCAAGCAGGTCAGGTGGTTCGAGACGTTCGAGCGGGTCAAGTCCAGGTCGCGCGAAAGCACAGCCGGGTAGCTCGGGCCGTCGAGTAGGGTCATCAGGATTCTGGAGCGCGTCGGATCCGCCATGGCCCGGCCGAGCCGGTTCATGACATCGAGGCGCGAAGCAATAGTCAGCATGTGCTGAACTATACAGTCAATACTGACCTATTTCAAACGCACTGAACTGACATTGAAGCGAAGAGTTTGCCACCTGTTCAATCAATGCATTTTGGGAGGCTTTTGAGAGGTTAGCGCCCCTCTAGCTAAAAATGGGCGCGTACTGCGGAAATGGGAACAGGGGCAGCGGTGGGTAGTTGAAACGTGCTACTTGGTCTCTTGCTCCGGGTAGCGTACTTTCTTATCCTCGCCGACGACAGCTCCGTCGTTAAGCTTCGCTGCACTTAGGGTGGGGCCATGCTGCGTCATTCCCATGATGTGCTGCACGTTGTCGCCGTGGGCCAGGAGGTGGTCGGCGATGATGCGTCGGTGGCAACGCCACCAGACTGCCTCTGAGCACATGATTACTGTTGGGCATGTCCTGGCTTGTTCCCTGAGCGCTTGGAGTGACTGTGCGAATTCGTCGCCAAGTGCGTGGTCCGCGTAGTTGTGAAAGCTTCGGTTGCGCCAGTTGCCGTTCACCTCGAAGGGGACTGTTTTGGACACGTTGCGCCGCCCGGTGAGCCCTTCGTTTCGGGAGTATTCGATGCCGTGCCCAGGTAAGTGTTGGGCAAGTTGATCGTCGTTGAACCAGGGGTACTTCCTGGAGCCGGGAAGCTTGCGCACGTCCACGACTGCACGCACGCCGGAAGCCTCGAGCATGCCCACGAATTGGTCAAACTCGAGGTTTGAATGGCCGACGGTAAAGATCTTCATGCCTCCGACCCTAGGCGCTTTGAGATAGTGGAGCCGTAACGGGAGGTGAGAGGCCTGGCGGATACAAGGCGGGGTCACGCTCTCCGGTCCGTACGCAGTTGCACCTGCCTTTTGCGGCGTAGATTCTGCTGACTGCCGAGTGTTTCGCAGGCACCGATTGGTTGAATTTCATTGGATCGGACGGGTGCTTTCGGTATCCCGCTTTGCCTGTTTGCGGGTCGAAATCCATGTAGCCCTTGTTAAAGGAGCCGTCTCTGTTGTCGTTGTTGCATCTGTGGTGCTCGCGGCAAAGACCAGTGAGGTTTTCGATATCGGTGTGTCCGCCCTTTATCCAGGCGAGGATATGATGTGCCTCACATTCTGACATAGGGGTGGTGCAGCCGAGCCAGGAGCATACTCCTTGGATGGCGAACATTGCGATTCGCTGTTCGACCGATGCGAGCCGGGTGGTTCTCCCCATCCACAGCGGTACTGAGGTGACGCCGTCCACTTGGAGGAGGAAGTCTGTAGTTCCGTCCATGCCGAGGCGTACAAGATCGAAACAGTCGACTTCGATGCCGGTGTTGGTGCCGTAAAGCATGGAAGCATCGCCGTCGGCGAGGTCGTCGAGAGTAAGTGCAATGACCACCGAGGCAGCGCCGCCGTTCGCCTTCTGGTGCGATTGCTCGTGTTGTTTGAAAATGGCGAAGAACTGGTCGAACCGACGTTGCTGCCGGGTGCGGGAGTCCACTTCGTCGTGCATCGCTGCTGGAAGGTTGGAGTTTGGCGCGAGGCCCTTGTCTGTGTGCGCTTTGATCAGGGCGGCATCTCCAGCCGTAGCGTTGATGTAGATGTCTACAGTGCCATCCGATTTGCGACGACCAATGGACATGCCACGATTTTCATACCCGGCATTAGGGTTGGTATGTGGGGCGTGTTTCCGGTTGACGTCGCTGACTGCGCGGCGAACGAACTGCCGGAGGTCTTCGGGGTTGCGACGTAAGCCCTCGGTCATGGCTGCGGAGTAGATGCGGGTGCGTTCGTCCACGCCAGCTTTGAGCAACTTGTCGAGTTCGCGCCGGATGATGTTTTGCTTCTCTGCACTAACCTGGGAAGACGTTCTTCTGGCAGTTGCCTGCTGCTGCTCCACTTCATGGGTGCGAGCGAAAAGCTCCTCGGTGCTTTCCTCGCTGGCCGGGGGAGTGCTAGGTGCTGGCGGCTAGCCGAAGAG
Organism: Corynebacterium sp. UMB10321; assembly: GCF_030228725.1. NCBI lineage: Bacteria > Bacillati > Actinomycetota > Actinomycetes > Mycobacteriales > Corynebacteriaceae > Corynebacterium > Corynebacterium sp. UMB10321. The sequence continues at coordinate 45,559 of NZ_JASOZC010000007.1, forward strand.
GAGTCGGCCGCGTTCAAGGCGGTTGTAGGCTTCGCCCTTTGACAGGTCGAGGCACTGCTGGAGGTACGCGTTGGGGTAGTTAGCGCCGACAATTCGGCCAGCTTCTTCGCGCTCGGCGATGAAGGCGAACGCGGCGTCGATAGTTGCCTTCTTTTTGAATTGCTCCTCGAGGCGTTCCATTTCGTGCCGGATATCACTGAATGTGAGGGCGGAGGGGTCGGCGAAAAGCTCACTTAACGTGCGCAGCGCTGCCGAAATATCGTTGACGCATCGGGTGATTGTGCTGGTCATGACCCCTCCTTTCGTGAGTTGCTCTCACCCTATCAACCCCCGCCGACACAGATCGGCACGATTCGAACAAATGAACGAACTTTCTGGCGGTTTGGTACGTTGAGACGTGGCAGACAATCACTTGAGGGTGGAGGCGCTCGACGAACATGGCAAGCAATGACAGTGATGATCGCTACCGGTACATGGGTCTCGAGATGATTCCGACGCCATGTTGCAAAGCGAAAACCAGTGAGCCTTGCCCAGGGACGGGGTGGATGTGGCGGGTTGGAAACGGTGTCATGGCGCTGAAGTTCAACGATGACAAAGTGCTCACCGGCACTGGATATGGGTTTGATGACTACAAAGATTGGGGCCGAGGAGGCGACCTACAAGACGTGATCTTAAGCGCTGCCGCCGACGGGCTGAGCCTTCCCGATGCCCTCGAGCGTGTCCGCAAGGCGTTCGGCAACCCCGACGTTATCGTGGACCTGAAAGACATCAACGAGTGAGGTCGTATGTCCCCGGAGAACATTTTGCTGCGCTTGCCGAAGACGCAGGAGCAGGAGATTCGCAAGATTTATGAGGAGCTGGCGCAGCGCGGATTTCCCGTTCAGCAGCAGCGCCCGCACGTGTCAGTGACGTTCGCTCCTCAGATGGCTCGAAAGGTGATCGCCCGGGCAGGGGAACTCCTGCCCCAGTTATTGTCTGCGCGTCTGGACAGGGTAGGCACGGTGGTGTTCGGGACGAAGTCGAAGCAGACGGTGGCGTGGCTGCTGCAGGGCCCGGACGAGCTTGAGCGAGCAGCGCGGGAGCTCAGCGAGCTCAATCCCGATGGCCGTGGTGCTCGGTGGATTCCGCACCTAACGATGGGGCTGCGCCTGCCGAAGGCGATCGTAGGGGACTATATCCAGGCACTTGCTGAAGTGACATCGCCACACTTCAGGGCTGTGGATGTGGAGTATGCGGCGCTGTACCAGCCGCGGTATGGCTCCGAGTATCGGTTTGAGGTTTAGGCCTTAGGCTTTAGGGGTGGCAGCCTTGAGGCGTTGGCGTACCAAGTGCGGGTTGGTTCTGGTATATCCGATGGCGATAATTACGAGCGCTGAGGCAGCACCGAGGATGGTTTCCGCACTGCGCGCAAGGAGCATTGGCGCGACGGGGGCAGGTTCGACGGCTTGGATCATCAGCAGGGCGGTCGGGGTGATGAAGCTCGCTGCCAGCGTGTAGTTGCGGGTGACATAGGTTTCGGTCAAGAACTGCAGGATGATGATCCATATCACGAACTGCCATTCCTGCATGTGGTGCGAGAGGAGGAACCCGGCGACGAGAATGCCGGAAAGGGTGCCGAGCATACGTTGCAAGGCACGAAAGTACTGCACGCGGTAGCGGTTGTTGACCAGCGGCACTACCGCAGCGACCATCGCCCAGTAGAAGTGCGACAGCGGGTCAATGAGAGCGACGGAGATGATGCCGATCGTTCCAGCGAGCAGGGGAGCGAGGAAGAATCGCGCTGCCTCTCGCTTCAGCGCCTGCTTATCGACGCCCACTTCCTCCCCTCGCGGTTCACGCACATTGGGACCTTCCCCTATGAGGTGCGATACCTTCCCGAGTGCAAAACACAGTCCCGCAGTCGCCGCAGCTACCGTTGTCGCGATCAGCGGGTGTGCGGGGTGGGCGAGGGAACCTACCGCGGCGATTGCGAAGAGTACGAATACGGACCCGGTTGGGCGTGTGCCTGACCACAGTGCGATGGTCGCCCACACGGAGGACGCGATGGCGGAGATCATCATAATGAGCCACTGGTTTGCGTGGGTCCAAGACATTGTCGCGCCGATTGCGATCGCGACCACGATGGCGGTACCTGCAAGGAGCTGGTGGCGTGCCCTATCCTGTCGGGTTTCATGGCGTCCATAAACACCCGTAAACGCGCCGAAGTTGGCGTAGATGGCAAGGTCGAAGCGGCCGATCCAGAGCAGGAGTAGGAGTGGGATGGCTACTCCGGCGGCTGTGCGGAAGGCAGGGATATGGTCCCGGCGTGCGGGTGCCATCGTGAACATGGCGCGAAAATGGTTCAAAGATCAGCCCTTTCTCCCAGACGTGACAAAATGGTTACCTTAGTCCTCTGCTGCGAGCCCCAAAAACGCTCAGTCTGTCCGATGCGGACGCAAACGTTAGTCGCGCCGGGCAAGGCGGCGATCGGAAGTATCGACGAGCATTGTCGCGCCATCTTTCACGGCCACGGTGGGGGCGGTGGTGGCGTCGAAAACTAAGGGGGCGTTGCTCGCGGCGACGATGACGTTGCCGTACTCGTGGCCGTCGAGCATCGCTGGTGGTGCGACAACCGCGGTGTGGGGGAAGACCTCGAGGAGCCCGGCTATTTCGGCTCGGGTGTTGGGAAGCTGCTGCCTATCGCCGATGTTCGCGATGTAGATGCCTCCCGGGCGCAGTGCCACGGTGCACGCGCGGAAAAACTCGACGGTGGTCAGTGGGCGTGGAGTGTCGGGGCCGCTGAAGACGTCACGAATGATGACGTCGAGGCTGCGTGGTTGGCAGGCATGAGTGAACGCGCGTGCTTCTGCGCAGCGAATCGTGACAGGCTCGACGTTTTCGTGAAAGGCCCAACGCACGAGCTGCGCAAGCTTGCGGTCGATCTCCACCGCCGTTTGATGGCTTTCGGGGTAGCGGTGCGCGAAATGCGCAGGCAGGGTGCACGCGGCCCCGCCGAGATGTACTGCCCGGAAGTCTGAGGGCACGGTGTCGCCGGGGCGGATGAATCCCGTGATCCACTGCATGTAGTCGAAGGTGAGCACCTCCGGCGCACCGAGTACAACGTAGGAGCTGGGGACGCGGTTGAGTTCGAGGGTGTAGCCGCCGTCGCGAAGTTTGTCGGCGATGATGGTCGCTCTGCCGGTGTCTACGGGGAATGTTCCCGTAATGGATTTCTTTGGGGTGCGGGGTTTACGTCGCATTTCATGCTCTACCTTTCAGCGTTTATTCTTACCTGTTATGTACACATTGCGTGAAGCCCGCCCTGAGGACCGCCAGGCGGTCGTGGATGTTTGGGACGAATCTGGCATTACCCAGGAATGGAATGACCCGCCGACTGACTTCGATCTTGCGATGGAAAGCCCCGGCAGCACAGTACTCGTAGCGGAGTCGCCCCAAGGTGTCGTCGACGGCGCGACCATCGTAGGTTTCGACGGCCACCGCGGGTGGATTCACATGACAGGAGTGCGCCCTAGCGCTCGGGGAGGCGGCGTGGGGCGCTTGCTTTCCGACGGTTGCGTGCAATGGCTGCGCGAACGTAAAGCCCCAGCAGTGCACCTGATGGTGGCAGAAGGCAACGACGCAGGGCGTGCTTTCTGGGAGCACCTCGGCTACTTCAAGATTGAGCCACCTGTGTACATGATTTCCCTGGAAGATTAATCGTTCCAAGACTGGGTGCGCACAAACCTGGTGGAAACAAGTACGCCAACGATGACGACGCTCAACGGCAGAAGCATAGACGTGGACATCGCCTGCGCGAATGGTTGGTGAAGCACGTCGGGGAGCGCTTGGGCGCTCCCGCCGCCGGAAAAGTCGGCAGCTGCTGGCCCGAGCTGGCGCGTGAGCTGCTGCGACATCATTGCCGCGATCCCCGCCGAGCCAATGACCGCGCCGAGCTGTCGCACGGTGTTATACACGCTGGAACCCGCCCCGGCCAGGCGGGGATCGAGGTTTCGTGTCGCGATCATGGACAATGGCCCCCACACCATGGAGTTGCCAAACCCGTTGATCACGGAGACCACGAGTAACCACATTGGGGAGACACTCGGGTCGGTAATGAAGGCCGCGGCACCAATCGCGACCGCGACGAGCGAGAGCCCTGCGATCGCGAACGGCTTGGGCTGATGCGTGTTGGTGAGCTTGCCGACCCAAGGCGAGAAGCATCCAGAAATCAATCCCGCGGGAAGCAGGAGCAGCGCTGCTTGGGTTGGCGAGTAGTGTTGCACGTTTTGCACGTAGATCATCCACGGAATGACGTAGGTGGAGATTGCAAACCCAACCGTAGAAATTGCTACGCAGGCGAGGGAAAAGTTTCGGTCAGAAAACAGCTCCAACGGCACCAATGGATCCCGGGTGGTTTTCGCTTGCCACCATACGAAGAGCGACAGCAACACGGCGCCGGCGCAAATGAGTGCAACGATGGCGAAGCTCCACGAAAATGTCTGTCCTTCCTGGATGCCGAACACCAGGCAGAACATGCCCGAAGCCGACAGAGCGACGCCAACCCAGTCAAACGTCCGTGCATTTTGCTCGAGCCTCGGCACGAAGACCCACGCCAATGCGATGCCAACAATGCCCACCGGGACGTTGATGATGAAGATCCACGCCCAGCCCCAGGCGTCGACGAGGAGGCCGCCGAGCAGCGGCCCAACGATTGTCGCTACCCCTGCCGTTGCGCCCCAGACGCCCATGGCGCCACCCCGCTGCTGCGGTGCGAACGTGCGCAGCATCACCGACATCGTCTGCGGTGTCACTAGGGCACCGCCAAAGCCCTGCACAGCCCGGGCAAGAATCAGTGCCTCGATTGAGGTTGCCAAGCCGCACGCCAGCGAGGCGACCGTGAACAGGCTCAAGCCACACAGGTACACGGTCCGCGGTCCGATCCTGTCTCCGAGCCGCCCCGTAATCAGCAGCGGCACCGCGTACGCCAGCAAGTACGAACTGTTCACCCAGATAATCTGGCTGTAGGTGGCGTCAAACGCTGTGGAAATCGCAGGAATAGCGACGGCAACGATCGTCGAGTCCACCAGAATCACGAAAAACCCGACCATCATCGACCACAACGCCGCCCAGGGCCCTGTGCTGCGGGGAGTCTCCATCGCACTGACTCTACCGGGTGGTCGCCAGTGGCGAAAGAGCATAGGGCATATGATGGCACCTATGAGCGATATACATTCGACAGAAGTCTCCCAGAACGTCATCCTCCCGCAGTCAAAAGACGCAATCTTTTTGACGCTCACCATCGCACAAGGGCACGAGCGCGACGTAGTAGACATCATCGGTGGCCTTGCAGGGCTCGTCAACGGTGTCGGCTTCCGCTGGCCAGAAGCTCACTTAAGTGCGGTCCTCGGCATTGGCGCCTCGATGTGGGACCGCCTCTTTACCGTGGAAAAGCCCGAAGGCCTCCACGAATTCGTCGAACTGCAAGGGGAGAAGCACCACGCGCCGTCGACACCAGGCGACCTGTTCTTCCACATCCGTGCCGACGAATATGACGTCGCATTCGAGCTTGCTCGCCGCATCACGAAACAGCTCGGTGACGCCATCGAAGACTTTGACGAGACGCACGCTTTCCAGTACCAGGACTTCCGCGACCCTCTCGGGTTTGTCGACGGCACTGAGTCCCCGCGCGGCCAAGACGGCATCGCAACGGCGATTATCCGCGAAGGAAAGTGGGCGGGTGGCAGCCACATCGTGCTGCAAAAGTACGTCCACGATCTGAAAGCCTGGGACGATTTACCCGTCGAGGAGCAGGAGCGTGTCATCGGCCGAACGAAGCACGAAGACATCGAGTTCGACGACGACGCGAAACCGGCCAACAGTCACGTTGCTGTGAACTCGATCGAAGATGAAGACGGCGAATCGTTGGAGATCGTCCGCAACAACCTCACCTTCGGTGACGCAGCCGGCCAGCAGGGCACATTCTTTATGAGCTACGCGAAGGACGTCGCCATCACCGAGCGGATGCTGCGCCGCATGTTCATCGGAGAGCCAGTTGGCAACTATGACAGAATCCTCGACTTTTCCACGGCACTCACCGGGTGCAACTTCTTTGCCCCGCCGAAAACATTCATGGAAAACGTCGAGGATTACGTCAAGGAAGAACTGCGCTAACCCACAAGCTGCTGTAACTGCGGTGGCAGGTACTGGCGGATGGTGGGCCACGTCACCGCAGCGATTAAGCCCAGCCCGGCGAGCACACCAACCGTGATGAGCGCCGCCTTCGTCTTGGAACTGCCCTCCGAGGACATCAGGTTATCTTCGGCGTCCATGTCATCGGTCTGCGGTGGGTTTGGTGTGACGTTGACGTCGACATCGTTTTGGTCGTGCGGGCGCATCGCTTCAGGGTCAATACCGAAGAACGTGTCCAGGCCCTTGACGTTGAACTGCGTCGACATGTAGCGTTCGTTGGTGTTCGTGTTCCACTGCGAAATGACGACGTCGAGGTTCGCGATCGTGGAACCCGGTACGATGTACCCACCGTAAGGTTGGGAGAAATTCATCGGCGTCTGCTGAAAGTCCCAGTAGCCATTCTTGGCGATTGTCGCGACAGGCACGTCGTTCCAGCTTTGTGGCAGCGTATCCGAAATGCGGACCTCGACGGCGAGCGTGGCCTCGTTGAACATCACGAACACCCAGTGGTTGTCGATGTACCGCAGGTTCATCTCGCCGGCCTTGATCTTGTTACCGTGCAGGATCGCGCCAGCTTCGTTGCCCCACTCGCCGGTGTTCGGATTAAACAGTTCCCAACTTGGCTGGTCGCCGATCTGGTCCTCGGTGAACCGAGCCAGGTACACCGGGTGCTCGCGCTGGAAGCCGGACATCACTGCGTAGATGTAGCCGTCTGGCCCTTTTTCCCAAGAGATGAGCTGGCCAAGGCCATTGAGGTAGTAGTTAGGGGTGCGCCCGATGCTCTTCCAGGTTTTCCCCTCGTCTGTGGACTTCCATGTCTGTGTCTCGAGCACATTGCCGATGCCACGGTTCCACATGCCCTGCATGTACAGCGTTCCGTTGATGTTGATCACGTCGGACGGGATGAGGGTCAGGTTGTCGCCTTCTTTCCGGTAGTAGTTGATCAGGCCGTATGCGTCACGGTGCCCCTTGAGCGGGCGAAGGATTTCGATCTGTCCGTTATTCATTCGTGCAACCACGCCAATGGGGCTGATCCAGTCGCCTTCCCCAAACTTTTTGCCGCGGAATGAGTCGCCGAAGATCATCGCGAACTCATCACCGTTGAGCGGGGTCATCGTACCTAGATCGCCAGCCCCGATACCGACGTGCGCGGCCCACGGGCCGAGCACATCACCCATGATTTGGACGACGGTGCCATCTGGCATCTTCATCGGTTTTTGCTTTGGCTTCGTCGGAAGATCTTCAGGGCCATGCGGCCGGATCGTAGGCCAGGCAGGCAAAATCGAGTTCGCTTGTGCGTGTGCGACAGGAATCGAAAGACCGGTCGCAGCAAGAGCAAGAGTAGTGGCACAGGCGATAATTCGGGTCAAAGGCGGCAAAGGCATGGGGCTCCTGGGATGAAACGTCGTGAGGCAAAATATTCGACGTCCCCTTTCACCGCAGCAGGCTGTGGGGAAGTGGACGTCGATAATTATTGGGCGAATATTGGGTTAGTTCGAAGAATCGTTGCGCTGACCAAGACCCGAGTCCAGGCGCAGCAGTCCAGAACCATCATTGCCGACAAGTGTCAGCTGGTCAACAATCTCGGAAACCGTTGCCTCTTCGCTGATCTGCTCGTCGAGGAACCACGTGATGAGGGAGCGGGAATCGAAGTCCTTGACCTCATCGGCGATGCCAGCGATGTTTCGAATCATCGCGGAGACCTTGCGCTCGTGCTCAAGCGCCGCCTGGAACGCCGCCAGTGGGGAATCGATCGAAGGTGCGTCGAGGGCGACTGTGTGCAGGGTGACGTCGTGGCCGCGGTCGATCAGGTGGGTTGCGAACTTCTCCGCGTGGTCGCACTCCTCGTGGGCCTGCTCAGCGAACCAGGACGCGAAGCCTGGGAAGGACTGTGCCTCCATCGTGTATGCGAGCTGGCGGTACAGTAATGCCGCCTCGTATTCCGCAGTGACCTGCTCGTTCATTGCATCTTGCAATTTCTTGTCCATAGTCAAGCTCCTTTGAAGGTGTAGTTGAAAACTGATGTTACGGCGCTATTTTACGCCTGCGAGGCAAAAATGCATCAAAAGTAAGGGTATCCTAATCAATGACCTGGGGGTATGTCGATGGGGAACCTTCGCAAAATGGGCTATCCTTGCCGGTATGTCTCGTTTTAGTCCCTTAAATTGGCCGGTTGTGCGCCAGATACGCGGTGGTGACGCCTTCGCCCGAGGCGAAAACACCGAATCTGCGCGCAGCCAAGAAATGGAAGGCCGCATTGTAGAAGCGGACCGCGTTGTCAAGAGCGTGTGTCCGTACTGCGCTGTTGGCTGTGGCCAGCGCGTATATGTAAAAGACAATAAGGTCATTCAAATTGAAGGCGACCCGGATTCTCCGCACTCACGCGGACGCCTGTGCCCGAAGGGTGCAGCTTCCGAGCAGCTCGTCAACGCGGAAAACCGCGTGACCGACATTCTGTACCGAGCACCGCGCTCCAAGGAATGGGTCAAGCTTGACCGCGAAACCGCCATGGAAATGGTCGTCGACAGGTTCCTCGAAGCCCGTGAAAACGGCTGGCAGGACTTCGACGACAAGGGGCGCCCTGTGCGTCGAACCATGGGCATCGCAGGCCTGGGCGGCGCCGCGATGGATAACGAGGAAAACTACCTGATCAAGAAGCTGTGGACTGCAGCGGGCGCGGTGCAGGTAGAAAACCAAGCTCGTATATGACACTCTTCCACGGTTCCCAGTTTGGGATCCTCGTTTGGACGCGGTGGAGCGACCCAGCCACTGCAGGACATGGCGAATGCGGACTGCATTGTCATCCAAGGGTCAAACATGGCCGAAGCGCACCCAGTTGGGTTCCAGTGGGTCATGGAGGCGAAGGCGCGTGGTGCACGAATCATCCACGTTGACCCTCGATTCACGCGTACGTCGGCGATGGCGCATAAGCACATCCCGATTCGTGGTGGTACCGACATTATTCTGTTGGGTGCTGTCATCAACTACGTGCTGGAAAACAACCTGTACTTCGAGGAGTACGTCAAGGCATTCACCAACGCTTCGACGTTGATCAGTGAAGACTTTCAGGATACGGAGGACCTTGAGGGTCTGTTCTCTGGATACGACCCTGAAACGGGCGGCTACTCCAACGAGTCGTGGCAGGCGCGCAAGAAATGGGATGCGCAGACTTCGTGGGACGTTGAGAAGGATGAAACCCTTCAGGATCCGCGAACAGTCTTCCAGATTTTGAAGCGCCACTACTCCCGCTACACCCCGCAGGTTGTTGCTGAGTCGTGTGGTATTTCCGAGGAGGACTTCTACTTCCTCGCGAACTCGATTGCGGAGAACTCTGGCCGCGATCGCACCACCTGCTTCGCGTACGCGCTTGGCTGGACTCAGCACACGTTGGGCGCACAGTTCATCCGTACGTGTGCGATCCTGCAGACGCTGATGGGCAACATCGGCCGTCCGGGTTCGGGCATCATGGCGCTGCGTGGCCACGCATCGATCCAGGGCTCCACGGACGTGCCGACGCTGTTCCACATCCTGCCTGGCTACCTGCCAATGCCGCAGTCCACGCACCAGACGTGGGACGAGTACTTGGCAGCAGTGTCGAAGCGTGATCAGAAGGGCTTCTGGCAGACCGGCGACACCTTCGCTGTGTCGTTGATGAAGGCATACTGGGGTGACGCCGCAACCGAGGAGAACAACTGGGGCATGGACCTCATGCCAAGGTTGACTGGTGCGCACTCGACGTACCACACGCTGCAGCTGATGAACCAGGGGCTTGTTGACGGCTACTTCGTCTTCGGCCAGAACCCTGCGGTTGCGCAGTCGAACGGTCGCATTCAGCGCATGGCGCTGACCAAGCTGAAGTGGCTCGTCGTACGTGATTTCTCTGAAATCGAAACGGCAACGTTCTGGAAGGACTCTCCAGAGGTGCAGTCCGGTGAGATTTCGCCGGAGGAGATCGACACTGAGGTGTTCCTCTTCCCAGCAGCGAACCACGTCGAGAAGGCTGGTACCTTTACCCAGACCTCGCGTGTGCTGCAGTGGCGCTACAAGGCCAAGGATGCGCCGGGCGATGCCGAGAGTGACCTCGAGTTCTTCTACGACTTGGGACTTCGCTTGAAGGAGCGCGTCAAGGATTCGACCGACCCGCGCGACGTGCCGTTGCAGAAGATCACCTGGGACTACGAGTGCGATGAGCACGGTGAGATTCTGCCGGAGTCGGTGCTGAAGGAGATCAACGGCTACTACCTCGACGGTCCTCGCAAGGGACAGCTTGTAGACAAGTTTGCGGATCTCAAGGCTGACGGCTCAACCTCCTCCGGCTGCTGGATTTACTGTGGTGTGTACGCTGATGACGTCAACCGTTCGGCGAACAAGCGCCCAGGCCAGGAGCAGAACGCGATGGCGTTGGAGTGGGGCTGGGCATGGCCAATGAACCGCCGCGTGCTCTACAACCGTGCTTCTGCGGATCCGGATGGCAAGCCATGGTCGGAGCGCAAGAAGCTGGTCTGGTGGAACGAGGACAAGGAGCTGTGGGAGTCCGACGATGTTGTGGACTTCCCGGTCAACCGCGCACCTGGGTTTAAGCCAGAGCGCGACGCGGTTGGTCCTGCGGCGCTTGCCGGTGATGATGCGTTCATCATGCAGCCTGACGGCAAGGCTTGGCTGTTCGCGCCAACCGGAATGGTTGACGGCCCGATGCCGACGCACTACGAACCGCAGGAGTCCCCGTTTGCGAACCCGCTGTACAAGCAGCAGCAGTCGCCGTCGCGAATTGTGATGCGTGGGGAGGACAACCTCTCGGCGCCGAACTTTGGCGAGCCGGGTGTTGGCGTGTACCCGTACATGCTGAACACCTACCGTCTGACGGAGGCGTACACCTCTGGTTCGATGACGAGAAGCTTGCCGTTCTTGGCGGAGTTGCAGCCGGAGCTGTTCTGTGAGGTCTCGCATAAGCTGGCCGAAGCGGTCGGTCTCAAGAATGGTGACTGGGCGACGATCATCTCGCCGCGCAACGCCATCGAGGCGCGAGTGCTGGTCACGGAGCGCATGAAGACTCTGGTCATTGACGGTCACGAGTTCCAGCAGATTGGTATGCCGTACCACTTCGGCGCAGGTTCTTACGCCGAGGTCGAAGGCGATGGACCGAACGACCTTTTGGGCATCATGCTGGACCCGAACGTCAACATCCAGGCGTCGAAGGTTTCCGCGGTTGATATCCGGCCGGGCCGACGCCCGCGCGGCGAGGACCGCATGAAGCTGGTGCGTGAGTACCAGCGCCGTGCGCGCCTGACGGAGGACACCGGTACCAAGCTGACCGACGAGTCGAAAGACGTCATCGTTGGTGAGCAGCTCGGTGACACCGAGGCGGCGAAGTACGACTCGACGAAGAAGAATATGGCGAACGGGGAAGGATAGGTTTTGACGATGAAAACGAAGAATCAGATCACCGAATCCCCAGCCAACATCGGGTACGAGAAGGAGGCTCGCAAGGCTTTCTTCACGGATACGTCGATTTGTATTGGCTGCAAGGCGTGTGAGGTTGCATGTAAAGAATGGAACCGAAACCCGCAGGACGGCTACAAGTTGTCTGGTAACTCCTACGACAACACCGGTTCGCTGAACGCGGACACGTGGCGCCACGTGGCGTTCATTGAGCAAGGCGAGGACCGGATTCTGCAGGCTCGTGAAGAGGGTGCAAAGCTCGTCGGGCTTGGAATGCCGAGCGTCAAGCCTGCCGAAGAGGCTTCCACCCGCGCGGTATTGCCGGATACACCGGATTTCCGCTGGCTGATGTCCTCCGACGTGTGCAAGCACTGCACGAACGCTGGTTGCTTGGACGTGTGCCCGACGGGTGCGTTGTTCCGCACCGAGCACGGCACCGTCGTCGTACAGGATGACGTCTGCAATGGCTGCGGTACCTGCGTTGCTGGCTGCCCGTTCGGCGTCATTGAGCGTCGTAGCGATGGTGGCGTTCGCAAGCGCAACGAGCGTTCCGGCAAGGGCGAGGACTTCACACCTGGTGAGAGCGCGCCGATTAAGAACATCGGGGTGGCCCAGAAGTGCACCATGTGCTTCGACCGCCTTCAGGTCGGCGAGCAGCCAGCATGTGCCAAAACCTGCCCGACGACGTCGATCAAGTACGGCACGTACGACGAAATGCTCGCGCTTGCGAAGGCGCGCGTGAAGGAACTGCACGCGCAGGGCATGACGGAAGCTCGCCTGTATGGCGCAAACCAGAACGACGGTGTAGGCGGTACAGGCTCAATCTTCCTGCTGCTGGATGCGCCAGAGGTCTACGGGCTTCCGCCAGACCCAGTGGTTCCAACGGCGAACTTGCCGGAGCTGGCGAAGCGCGGCGTCATTGCCGCAGCCGGAATGGTTGGCACTATTGCAGCCGCGGTCCTGATCGGAGGTAGGAAGTAAATGGCTGAGTTTGATAGCTACCGTCCACCGCAGGAGCCGCGTCGTCCGCGGCGACGTGATCAAGCGGAAGGCGAGCGCCCACGTGGCCCGAAGAAGCGTCGTGGCGAGGAGCTAATGGTGCCGGAGGCAAGCTTTGAGCACTTTGACTCCTACTACGGTAAGCCGATTGTGAAGTTCCCGCCGTGGGAGTGGCCGATTGGTGTCTACTTCTTCCTCGGCGGCCTCGCCGGAGGCTCCTCCTTGTTGGCCGTGGGAGCTGACGCGACAGGCAACAAGGAGCTGCGTCGCAACATGCGGATTAGTTCGATGGCTGCCGCCGCGGTGGGCTCCGGTTGCCTGGTGCTCGACCTTGGTCGCCCGGAGCGCTTGCTGAACATGTTCCGCGTGTTCAAGCTGTCGTCCCCGATGAGCGTTGGCTCTTGGTTGCTGGGTTCGTTCTCCGCGCTGCAGGGGCTTGCTATGCTTCCGGAGCTCGACGAGCTGACTGGCAAGAAGCTGCCGCTGCCAAGCCCGCTGCGCTCGTTTATTGAGTTCGCAGCGACCCCGGCTGGTATTGCTGGCGGTGTGCTTGCCTCGCCGCTCGCGGCGTACACCGCGGTGCTGATCGGCAACACGTCGGTGCCTGCATGGCAGGAGGCGGGCAAGAACCTACCGTTCGTGTTCGTATCATCTGCGACCGCAGCGACGGGTGGCATGGGCTTGCTCACCACTTCGACGGAGAATGCTGCTGTGCCGCGAGCACTCGGTGTCGTGGGCGCAGCCGCCGATGTAGCAGCGACGTCCTACATGACGAGCCAACTGGACGACGTCTCTAAGGAAGCGTTTTCCACGGGCAAGGCAGGCAAGCTTTTCAAGGCTTCCGAGGTTTGCCTCGCGGTTGGTGGCGTTGGCGCGCTGTTCAGTAAAAAGAGTCGAGTACTCGCAGGTATTTCGGGTGTCGCGTTGATGGCGGGTTCCTGCCTGACTCGTTTCGCGGTGCTCGAGGCCGGTAAGCAGTCCACCGAGGACCCGAAGTACGTCGTTGAACCGCAGCGGGAGCGCCTGCGCAAGCGCCGTGAAGCGGGCAAGGTTGATGACGGCATCACTACCGCCTAGCTGCGACTGGAGCTAACACACAACACTGCCCCTCTCACACACCGTGTTGGAGGGGCAGTGTTGTATTTCTAGTTTGGTATTTCGGCTACTTCACCTGAACGCGGCCGGTGCCTGCGACAGTTTCGCCGATGACTGGGTAGCCGGGGATCTCGCCGATGACGAGCAGCCCGCCGGAAGTCTGGGCGTCCGCAAGGAGCAGCAGCTCGTCGCCGTCCAGATCAGAGTCGATGTTGGGGCGTACCCAGTCAAGGTTGCGCTTCGAGCCGCCAGGGATGTAGCCGGCCTCGAGCGTTTCACGGGCGCCGTCGATAAATGGGACCTTCGTGTGGTCGATGACGGCGTCGATTCCGGAGGCGCGTGCCATCTTGAACAAGTGGCCGAGGAGGCCGAAACCAGTGACGTCGGTAGCGGCTTTCACACCGGCGGCGACTGCCTTTTCGGAGGCTTCCTTGTTCAGCGTGGTCATTACTTCGATGGCCTGCGGGAAGACATCGCCGGTTGCCTTGTGGCGGTTGTTCAGTAGGCCAGAGCCGATCGGCTTGGTCAAGGTGATGGGCAGGCCGGCCTCTGCGGCGTCGTTGCGCATGAGCTTGGCCGGGTCCACGATGCCGGTGGCAGCCATGCCGTAGATCGGCTCGGGTGCGGTGATCGAGTGCCCGCCGGTCACGCTGATGCCGGCTGCGGTGGCGGCGTCCATGCCACCGTGCAGTACGTCGCGGATGAGCTCTGAGGGGAGGACATCCCGTGGCCAGGCGAGCAGGTTGATGGCGGTGATTGGGGTGCCGCCCATCGCGTAGACGTCAGAGAGCGCGTTGACGGCCGCGATCTTGCCCCAGGTGTAGGCGTCATCGCAGACCGGGGTGAAGAAGTCGGCTGTGGAGATGACGGCGAGGTCGTCGCGGACGTGAATCGCGGAGGCGTCGTCGCCGTCGTCGAGGCCAACGATCACGTTCGGGTCAGCGAAACCAACCAGTCCCTGGACGGCTTCTTCGAGCTCACCGGGTGGAATCTTGCACGCACACCCGCCACCGGATGCGTACTGGGTCAAACGAATCTTAGAATTATCAGCAGCCATACCTACATGGTAGCGTTGCTTTTCGGAGGCGTACGTGTCCTGGTGGCCACCCCAGTCTTCAAAACTGGTGAGGTCGAGCATCTCGGCCTGGCAGGTTCGATTCCTGTCCGTCTCCGCCAAAACGTTGTGTTGTTGTAAGGGGAAGCACATGAATGATCCTCGCCGTCGAATCCCTCGCACAGACGCACTGCTTACGCTTGCAGCGCAGGAGCACACCGCGTTGGCGCCACACGCGCTTAAGGCGCTCGCAGGGAAGTTGCAGCAGCGCGCCCGCGACGGCGAGATCACCCCTGAAGAGGTCACCCCGGAGTTTCTCCACGCTTGTCGACGCCACCCCGGGTCCCTGACGCCAGTCCTCAACGCAACTGGCGTGGTTGTGCACACCAACATCGGCAGAGCACCGCTTGCCCCGCAGGCAATAGACGCGATGGTGGATGCCGCGCAATATGTGGATGTAGAGATGGACCTCGCAGCAGGCGTTCGATCCCGCGATAGAGGCAGGGCGGCCACGGATGCAATCCTGGCTGCATGTCCAGCGGCGGAGGACGCACTGGTAGTAAATAATGGCGCAGCGGCGTTACTCCTTGCCGTGGCTACGTTCGCCGAGGGGCGTGACGTCGTTATCTCTCGCGGCGAACTCATCGAGATTGGGGCGGGGTTCCGCCTGCCTGAGCTCATTGAGAGCGCACGAGTGTCTTTGGTTGAAGTCGGCGCGACAAACCGTACGCATCCCTTTGACTATGAGCGGGCGCTCGACAACGCGGGAGCGGTGCTGAAGGTGCATCCCTCGAACTACAGGGTGCACGGGTTTACCGCGGAGACCACTATCGCGCAGCTTCGCGAGCTTGTCCGGCCCCGCGGCTGCGCCCTGATCGCTGACATCGGCTCGGGCCTGCTTCACCCTGATCCGCTGCTGCCGGACGAGCCAGATGCCACCACAGCTTTGCGCGATGGCGCGGACGTGGTGCTGTTTTCCGGCGACAAACTACTTGGTGGGCCGCAGGCAGGCGTTATGGTCGGAACGAAGAACGCCATTGCGAAGCTGAAGCGGCACCCGCTGGCGCGCGCAGTGCGCATCGACAAGCTGCGCCTCGCTGCGCTGGAGGCAAGCCTGAACATCGCCAGCACACCAGTCCACGACTACCTACACGCAAACTCCGACCAGCTCAAAGCCCGCGCAGTAGCGATTGCAGCGGAGGTTGGAGGCAGTGTGGTTCCGCACGACGGCCGCGTTGGAGGAGGCGGCGCGCCGGGCTTCCCACTGCCCGGTTGGGCTGTTGCGCTTGATCAGTCGTTGGCAGCCCCGCTACGGGCAGGTACCCCGGTTGTGCTCGGACGTGTCCACGAGAATGAGTTGTTGATTGACCTGCGCTGCGTGCCACCCGAGCGCGACCACGAGATCGCAGCCGCGATTCGAGCGGCCCAAGGAAAGGACTGAGTGTTACGTGTTTGTAGTTGCGACAGCTGGCCACGTCGACCATGGAAAGTCCACCCTGGTCAAAGCGCTTACCGGAATGGAACCGGACCGCTGGGAGGAAGAGAAAGACCGGGGGCTCACGATCGACCTCGGGTTCGTGTGGACCAACGTCGATGGCGAAGACATCGCGTTCGTGGACGTCCCCGGGCACGAGCGCTTCATCGCGAACATGCTCGCGGGTGTTGGGCCAGTCACGGATGTCTTGTTTGTCGTCGCTGCGGACGAGGGCTGGATGCAGCAAACATTGGATCACCGGGACGCTATCGACGCGTTCGGCGTCCAGCACGGTGTTATCGCGATGACACGGGTGGATAAGGCGGATGCTGGGCGTCGACAAGCTGTGGCTGAAGAAACTCGACGGAATGTCGCTGGTACCAGTATGGAGCGTTGGCCTGTCGTCGAAGTTTCTGCCAAGACGGGCGAGGGGGTTGAAGAACTCAGGAGCGCGCTTGTGACGATGCTGCGGCAACAGCCGACGGCGGACCCTGCCGGGCGAATCCGGATGTGGGTCGACAGGGCGTTTCACATCAAAGGCGCCGGCACCGTTGTTACGGGGACGCTCACCAATGGAACAATTCAACCTGGGCAGACGCTGACGCTACAGACCGCTGCAGGTCAACGCGAAGTCACCGTGCGTGGTATCCAGTCGGAGGACACCGCAGTTGAAGAAGCCAAGCCGACGATGCGCGTCGCGCTCAACCTTCGCGGAGTGAGCGTCGACGAAGTTTCGCGTGGCGCGGCGCTGTGCACGCCAGAGAAGTGGCACACGACCTCTGTGGTGGATGTGCGCCATACCCACGGGGCTGCACTGAACGACGTGCCGCAGGAGGTTGTGGTGCACGTCGGTACTGCAGGAGTCAGCGCGAAAGTGCGACCGTTCGGTGCAAAGCACGCCAGGCTCATCCTCGAGTACGACCTGGTGCTGAGCATCGGGGACCGGTTGGTGCTGCGAGGCTCCGGTGCGCAGCAAATTCTCGGCGGGGTAGAGGCTATCGACGTCGACCCGCCCGCCCTTCCCCGGCGCGGCGACGGGCGGAAGCGCTCGGCGCAGCTTGAGACGCTGCCGGATATCAACGTGGAGATCGCCAGACGGGTGGCAGTGCGGCCAGAACTGTTGGCAAGCCTTGGATTTGAGGTCGGCGATAAGCCCCCGCAAGGTACCGTGGCGTTCGCTGGGTACTGGATCCGCGCGCAGCAGGTAATGGAGTGGAAAGACACGTTGCTGCAGGCATTGCAAGCACACCTTGCGGCGCATCCGCTGTCGGCTGGGTTAGCTACTGGCGCGGCCGTTGAAGCTCTGCATCTGCCAGACGCGAAGCTGTTGCCGCTTGCTGTCGCCGCTGCGAAACTCAACACTCGCGACGGGTACGTCTGCAACACCGCCGAGGTCGATCTTGGGGAGGCGGAGCCAGGGGTCCAGAAACTCGAGGCGCAGCTTCGTGCCCATCCATTTAAGGCGCCCGAGGCGCGCGATCTCGAACAGCTCGGCCTGGGGGCGAAAGAGCTTGCGGCAGCGGAGCGGGCCGGAAGGATTCTACGGCTCGGCGACGGCGTAGTCGTTGCCGCAGATGCGATCACGCTTGCAACCGCGAGGCTGCGGGACTTACCTCAGCCGTTCCGCACGACGGACGCGCGCCAGGCGCTCGAGACAACCCGCCGCGTTGCCATCCCGCTGCTCGAGCTTCTAGACGCACGCGGAATCACCCGCCAGATAGAGGCGGGTGTTCGAGTGCTGACGTAGCAGCCTCGTTCGGCTGTTCTAGTGTTCGTGCTCGTCTGCGTCCGCGTCGGCCTTCGTCTCGTGGACAGTGCCAGGCTTATGCTCTGGAGCGGCGTAGATTGAGTACACCTTCGCCGGGGCGTCGGACTCGTTCACGAAGTTGTGCCACTGGCCAGCAGGAACGAACGCTGCGTCATCGTCGCCGATGACCTTGTCAACAGTCAGATTATCTTCGGATGGGCCGATCATCGCGCGCAGCTCGCCGGATTCGACGCGAATGAACTGGTCGTGATCGTCGTGAATCTCTGCGCCAATCTCGCCACCTGCTGGGATGCTCATGACCGTCAGCTGAAGGTGCTTTCCGGTCCACAGAGTGTCACGAAATGCATCGTTATCAAGCGTTGCCTGCTCAATGTCGAACGTAACTGGGTTCGGCCCGTGGTCAGTGCGCAAAATCTTGGACATGATTCCTCCTCGCAAATAGGTTCGGTTTCACTCCACAGCATAGCGCGCTTTAGGGCTTGCGGTGCCGGCCTGCGTCTTGGCTGCGGCGCCGCCGTGCTTTTTGAACCTCGGTCAGGTAATCGCCGTCGTCGCTGCTAGGGGGCTCAGCAGTAGCTGTCTCAGCAAGTATCGACGCCTCTTCGTCCTCCACGACGTCGATGTCCACCAGCGGTGCAGGCTCAGCACCCTGAGTGTTCGTTCGCGGCCGGGTAGGAACTGCGGCACGGGAACGATCAACGGTGACAGCCCACGAGCCGTCGGGGAACTGAACCGTCTCGAATTGTTTCCCACCGTCCGGGCCAGAGTGCGTGAGGTCAGGCACGTGCAGCCACATCGGGTCTGCTGCGTCTGAATAATCAGCAATGTCGAGGGCCGCCATGCCATCCAAGAAAAATGCGCGGGCGACTATACATCCGTTGTCGGGCGAAGGGGCGTCGAGAAGCATGGCACGAACATCGTCACGGTCAGCTGCCGAGACGCAGCCGAGCACGCGCTCACCCAACGTCACTACGACGTCGGCGTCACCCGCGGTTTGTAGTCCAACAAACCACTGGCCCGGCGCCAGGCTTGCGAGTTGCTCCGCGCTGAACTCGCCTCGTTCCGTATCGATGATCGCCATGTCACCGCTTGGCAGCACAAGGCAATCAGGACCCGCATTGTTGCGGGGGACAGCGAGCTGAGGCGGTGGCAAAATCACATCGACGGCGAACTTGCCGTGCTCAGCATCGAACTTCACCGCAGCCAACGTCATCGGTAGCAGCTGAGACTGATGGATTCGCTCCATGTCGACGTAACGGGCGCGGTCGAATTGAGCAACCTCTCCAAGAACACCGGCGCCGAGCCTTCGTACCCGCCAGTTTTCCTCGACCGCGTTTGGCTCGAGCACTACAGGCACGTATGACGTGTGGCGCGTGCCGCCGAATTCAGCAAACAAAGGCGACTGCACGACGTCAACGACAGTCACCTCCTCGCCGGCGCCCCACGTCGATGGCGCAAGCGGGTACACGGGGAGAGAGAGTTCCACAGCGTCATACTCCTATCTGCATCCAAAAAGTCACAACCTCATTGCTGCGGCCAGCGCCGCGGGGCCTGTTCAACAGGCGGTGGGGGAGCAGCGCCAAACCATGCGATTACAACACCCGCGACCGTGACACACAAGATACCTAACACCAGATGGGGAGTGAGCACGTCACCGCGAAACACCACGCCGAGAACCGTGCCCAGCACCGGCTCCATCGCGAACAACGTGCCGACAATCTGCGCCGATGTAAACCGTGCAGCCAGCGTGTCCGCCATATAGGGGATGACGACGCCAACGAAGCCCGCCAACGTCAGGAGCATCCAGCTATGCGCATCGAGCTTGACTGCATCATGAATTGAAAAAGGCAACGTAAGCAGAGCTGCGATCGTGATTGCGATTGCAAGCTCTCCCATTCCACCCGAGGACTTGCCCACCTTTTCCGCGAAGATTGTGTAGAGCGCGCAGAACGCGGCGCCGCACAACGCGAACACCACTCCCAGGGGATTGAGCCCCGACGAAGGCCCAGCAATCAATACAACCCCGGCGAGAGCAACCAGCGCCCACAGCCGAATCCACCATTGCCGAATACCAAAAAATGTCACGCAGCACGGGCCCAAGAAATCGATAGTGATTGCAGCACCCAGGGGGATACGCGCGATAGCTGCGTACAAAAACTGATTCATCAGCGCGATCGACGCGCCGAAGATGAATGCCTGCTTCCACTGCTCTTTCGACATCTCACGGGGGTTCGGCCGAAAAAGTACGAGAAGAATAACGGCGCCCAGCAAGAAGCGCAGTGTTGAGATGCTGACGGTACTAGCGACGACGAACAGGGAAGCAGCTAGCAACGCGGAGACCTGATTACCCAAGGACCCAACGAAGATAAGGCCGATGGGGCGAACCAACGTACGGGTCGAGCGCGCTGCCATGGAATCTTCCCCTTACCGGACGCGCCGAATCGCGGACACCACACCGACCACGATCAGGCCAACTACCAGGCCCGCGGTCAGAGAAATCCCAGTCTCCACGAACCAACCAAGGACACCGTTATGCACGGCGTTCACAGCGCGTTCGATTACCTCATGGATCACATGCAGTCCAAAGACCTCGTCGAGGCCCCGAAGGATGAGGTGGCCTCCGACCCACAACATCGCCACGGTGCCGATCACACCGATCGCCGAAAGCACAACGGGCATTGACTTCACCATCGCGTGGCCCAGTCTCGCTGCACGATCGCGCTGAATCATTGCACGGCCAATGTCATCGATCTTGACCAGGAGTGCCACTGCACCGTAGACCGCAAGGGTGATAAAAATGCCCACTGCGATGAGCACCGCAGCTTCCATCCAAATAGATTGATCCGCCACCTCGTCAAGGGAGATGATCATGATCTCCGCACTTAAAATGAGGTCTGTTCGAATTGCGCTTTTCACCAGTGCGTCTTCGTCCTGAGCAGTACGGTGTACGGCCGCCTCTTCGTCAGCCTCAACATCACTGGTCAATTTGTGCACGATCTTCTCGGCGCCCTCGAAACATAAATATGTGCCACCAATCATCAAAATTGGCACCAGTGCCCACGGCGCAAACGCGTTGAGTGCCAACGCGATCGGCAAAATGATGAGCAGCTTGTTCCGTAGTGAACCTTTCGTGATCTTCCAGATCATTGGAAGTTCGCGCGCCGGGGTGACGCCGGAAACGTATTGGGGCGTGACGGCGGCGTCGTCGATGACGACGCCTGCAGCTTTGGCGGACGTTTTCGCCGTGAGGGAAGCCACATCGTCCGCAGAAGAAGCTGCGGTTCTGGCAATGAGGGCGACGTCGTCAAAGAGGGCGAGGAGACCTCCGGCCATGTGTATTTCCCTTCCTAGGAATCGTTGCGGTGGGCGACCGAAAGTCTACACGGCGCTCTCTAGATACCTTTGTGCGCTCAAGGGCGAAGGGGCTGTGAAAAGGCTGTCAGTAAGCACCCCCAAAAGTGTAGAACCATGTCAGAAACCTGAATTATTTACCAATGTCGCAGTCTTATGTGGTGGAATAGAATGCATCTCATCAAGTGTGATGTAGTCCACTTGAGTGGAGGTAATTGAAGCTAGCTAACAACAATCTGAAGGAGGCGCTGTGCGTACAGTAAAAGCTGCAGCGATCTTGGCGGTAGGAACCCTCACACTCGGATTGGCTGCGTGTGGTGGATCCGGCAACGACGAGGCCGCAAGCGGTCAGGGTGAGTCGACCGGTGGCGACAACTATGTACTGGCATACGGCACCGAGCCGCAGAACCCGCTGATCCCGGGCAACACGAATGAGGTCGGTGGCGGACGCATCATCGACGAGATCTTCTCTGGCCTCATCTACTACGACACTGAGGGTAAGACCCATAACGACCTTGCAGAGTCCATCGACCTTGAGGGCGACACCCTCTACAAAGTCACGCTGAAGGACGGCGTGAAGTGGCAGGACGGAACTCCAGTTACGGCGAACGACTTTGTTGACGCATGGAACTACATCGTTGCGAATTCGCTGCTCGGCGAGAGCTTCTTTGAATCCATCAAGGGCTACGACCCAGAGGGCGTGCCAACCCTTGAGGGCCTCAACGTCATCGACGACAAGACCTTTACCATCGAGCTGAGCCAGCCTGAGGCAGACTTCCCAACCCGCCTCGGCTACTCCGCGTTCTTCCCAATGCACCCTTCGGCGTTCGAAGACATCGACGCCTACGGTGAGAACCCAATTTCCAACGGCCCGTACAAGCTGGCGGAGTGGAACCACAACCAGGACGCAACCATCGTTCCGAATGAGGAGTACGCCGGCGACAAGAAGCCGCAGAACGACGGCGTGACTTTCGTCTTCTACGCACAGCAGGATGCTGCATACGCTGACCTGCTCGCGGGCAACCTGGACGTCCTCGACGCTATTCCAGATTCCGCATTCGCAAGCTACGAAACGGAGTTGGGTGACCGCGCAGTAAACCAGCCGTCGGCTATCTTCCAGTCCTTCACCATTCCGGAGAACCTGGAGCACTTCAACGGTGAGGAAGGACAGCTGCGTCGTCAAGCCATCTCGATGGCGATCGACCGCGACGAGATCACGAAGACGATCTTCCAGGGCACCCGCACCCCGGCGACCGACTTCACCTCGCCAGTCATCCCTGGCCACTCTGACTCGCTCAACGGGGCAGAGGTACTCGAGTACAACCCAGAGGAAGCAAAGCGCCTGTGGGCTGAAGCAGACAAGATCAAACCATTCACCGGCGAGTTCTCCTTGTCCTACAACGCTGATGGCGGCCACCAGGCATGGGTCGATGCAGTTGCAAACTCCATCCGCAACACCCTTGGCATCGATGCAGTTGGCAACGCATACCCAGACTTCAAGTCCCTGCGTGATGACGTCACGAATAGGACCATCAAGGGCGCATTCCGTACCGGCTGGCAGGCAGACTACCCATCGCTGGGTAACTTCCTGAGCCCGCTGTACGCCTCCAATGGTGGTTCCAACGACGGTGACTACGCTAACCCTGAGGTGGACAACCTGCTGAAGGAAGCCGCTGCTGCAGGCGACGTCGAAGCCGCTACACCTATCTACAACAAGGTGCAGGAGCAGCTCCTGAAGGACTTGCCGGCAGTTCCACTGTGGTACGCGAACGTCAACGGTGGCTCCTCGGAGAACGTTGAGAACGTCGCGTTCAACTGGAAGTCCGTTCCGGTGTACACGCAAATCACCAAGAAGTAACAAAACCCCTACGCTCTGACCCATCCCACCCCGCCTGCGTACAAGCATGCGGGGTGTTGGGTTTGGGTGCGTCCATAAGCTCATGTTCAAAACGAAGAATTAAGGAGAGCCTGCAACCATGTTGCGATATATCGGGCGACGGCTCCTTCAGATGATTCCCGTGTTCTTTGGGGCCACGCTGCTGCTCTATGCGCTGGTGTTCCTCATGCCCGGTGATCCTGTCCAGGCCCTCGGCGGCGATCGTGGCTTGACCGAGGCCGCGAGAGCGCGCATTGAAGCCGAATACAACCTCGATAAACCTTTCATCGTCCAGTACCTGCTCTATCTGAAGGGCATTATGGTTGGCGACTTCGGAAAGACTTTCTCTGGCCAGCCCGTCGCCTCTGTGATGGCAAATGCGTTTCCGGTAACCATCAAGCTCGGCCTGATGGCACTCGCGTTTGAGGCGTTCTTCGGCATTCTCTTCGGATTCTTCGCAGGAATCCGCCGCGGTGGAATTTTTGATTCGACCGTGCTGGTTGTGTCCCTGTTCGTAATCGCAGTGCCGTCCTTTGTCATCGGCTTCGTGCTGCAGTACCTCGTGGGCGTGCGGTGGGGCTTGCTCCCCGTAACAGTGGGCAGGAATGAGTCTTTCATTGCCTTGTTGATGCCTGCCGTCGTGTTGGGTGCCTTATCGTGCGCGTACGTGATTCGATTGACCAGACAATCCATCAGCGATAACCTCCGCGCGGACTATGTGCGCACCGCACGTGCTAAGGGTCTGTCTAAGGGCACAGTGATGTCCCGCCACGTGCTGCGAAACTCCCTCATTCCAGTGGTGACGTTCTTGGGCGCTGACCTCGGCGCGCTCATGGGCGGTGCGATTGTGACAGAAGGCATCTTCGGCATCAACGGTGTCGGTGGCACGATCTACCAGGCCATCATTAAAGGTGAGCCCGCGACAGTCGTGTCCTTTACCACCGTGCTGGTGATCATCTACATCGTTGCCAACCTGATAGTTGACCTGCTCTACGCAGTACTTGACCCAAGGATCCGCTATGCATAACTCTCAAGATCTCACAGCAGCTGCCCGCGCTGGGCAGGAGTATTTCATCGCGGAAACGGACGAAACCGGACTCGGTGCTGTTGACGCAGTACAGGACGAGTCCGCTCCCACAAGTCAGTGGGGAGAGGCCTGGCGCGCGTTGCGACGCCGTCCTCTGTTTTGGGTATCCGCACTCCTGATTTTGTTCGCCATTCTGCTTGCCCTGGTGCCGGGCCTGTTTACTAGCGTGGACCCGCGTGAGTGCATGTTGTCTCGCTCACTTGGCGCGCCGGAGTCCGGTCACCCGTTTGGCTTTGACCGTCAAGGCTGCGACATTTACGCTCGCACAATTTATGGTGCGCGTGCATCGGTCACAGTCGGTGTGCTTACTACGATCGTCGTGACGGTCCTAGGTTCGCTGATCGGCGCGATCGCCGGTTTCTACGGCGGTATCTGGGACACCTTGCTGTCTCGCCTGACGGATATCTTCTTCGCTGTACCACTCGTGCTGGCAGCGATCGTGGTGATGTCCATGTTCCAGAACCAGCGCTCCATCTGGATGGTGGTGTTCGCGCTCTCTATGTTCGGTTGGACACAGATCGCGAGAATCGCGCGAGGCGCGGTGATGGGTGTGAAGAACGACGAGTTCGTCACCGCGGCACGCGCGCTCGGAGCGAGTGACGTGCGGATTATCTTCTCGCACATCCTGCCCAACGCGGCAGCACCGATCATTGTGTACGCTACCGTCGCGCTGGGTACGTTCATCGTCGCAGAGGCAACGCTGTCGTTCCTCGGCATCGGTTTGCCGACGACAGTCGTGTCGTGGGGCGGCGATATTTCTGCCGCACAGGCATCCCTGAGGACCCAGCCCATGGTGCTGTTCTACCCTGCAATTGCTTTGGCACTGACAGTGCTGAGCTTCATCATGATGGGTGACGCCGTACGCGACGCCCTTGACCCTAAATCGAGGAAACGATGAGCGAGTTACAAGATCAACCGCTACTCGAGATAGCGGACCTGAAAGTTACATTCGAGTCAACTACCGGTGTTGTCGAAGCGGTGCGTGACTTCGACCTGACGGTGTATCCAGGCCAGTCGATCGCTATCGTGGGCGAGTCCGGGTCGGGAAAGTCCACTGCAGCGATGTCCATCCTGGGATTGTTGCCCGGAACAGGCAAGGTCACCAATGGTTCCATCAAGCTCAACGGTGAAGAGCTCACCGAGCTTGATGAGAAGGGGTGGCAGAAGGTCCGGGGTAACAAGATTGGTCTGGTGCCACAGGACCCGATGAGCAACCTCAATCCAGTATGGAGGATTGGCACACAGGTAGAGGAGTCCCTTCGCGCAAACCATGTTGTGGAGGGCTCTGAACGTCACGCACGCGTCGTCCAACTGCTCGAGGAAGCGGGACTTCCAGAGGCCGAACGCCGCGCCAAACAGTACCCGCACGAGTTCTCGGGTGGTATGCGACAGCGTGCGCTCATCGCTATCGGTCTCGCGGCACGCCCAGAGTTGTTGATTGCCGACGAGCCAACATCCGCGTTGGATGTGACGGTGCAGAAGAAGATTCTCGACCACCTGGAGACGCTGACGGAGGAACTCGGCACAGCGCTGCTGTTCATCACGCACGACTTGGGACTGGCCGCCGAGCGCGCAGATCACCTGCTAGTCATGCACCGCGGACGCATCGTTGAAAAAGGCCCGAGCCTGCAGATTCTGCGCAACCCGCAGCACCCGTACACGAAGCGCCTCGTTACTGCCGCACCTTCCTTGGCATCCGCTCGTATCCAGAGCGCGAAAGCTCAGGGCATTGAGTCCAGCGAGGAGCTCGCCTCGGGACACCACGACTCCGAAGAAGTGGTGCTGAGCGTGCAGAACTTGGTGAAAGAGTTCGACGTCCGTGGGCAGAAGGGCAAGCAGAAGGTGCTTCGTGCTGTAGACGACGTCACGTTCGATGTTCGCCGCGGCACAACGCTTGCGCTCGTCGGTGAGTCCGGCTCCGGTAAGTCCACGGTGGCGAACATGGCGCTTCGCCTCTTGGAGCCAACGAGTGGCCGTGTCTTGTTTGAAGGACAAGATATCGCGAAGCTTAAAGGGCGCGAGTTGTTTGAAATGCGCCGCAAAATGCAGGTGGTGTTCCAGAATCCATATGGTTCGCTGGACCCGATGTATTCCATTTACCGCTGCATTGAGGAACCGTTGACGCTGCACAAGGTCGGTAACCGAAAGGAGCGCGAGGCGCGAGTCGCCGAGTTGCTTGATTTGGTGCAGATGCCGCGATCGGCGATGCGTCGATACCCGAATGAGCTATCCGGTGGCCAGCGCCAGCGCATCGCAATTGCACGCGCGATGGCATTGGGTCCGGAAGTGATTGTCCTCGACGAGGCTGTTTCGGCGTTGGACGTGCTCGTTCAAAACCAGATTCTCCAGTTGCTGACTCAGCTGCAGGAGGAGATGCGCCTTTCATATCTGTTCATCACTCACGACCTAGCGGTGGTTCGCCAGACTGCTGATGACATTGTGGTGATGCGGCAGGGTAAGGCAGTGGAGCAGGGCCGGGCCGATGACATCTTCGATAACCCTCAGGATCCGTACACACAGAACCTGATTAATTCGGTGCCTGGCCTCAACATTGAATTGGGAGTAGGAGAGTAGGTCCCACCTGCTGATTTGTTACGTGCGCTACGCCACAATCGCAGCGATGAATACTGCGATTGTGGCGTAGCGTTTAGGGAATGTACAGTATTGTCACAACTTCATACACGGGTGTCTTCGTTGGAGAGAAAAGCGAAGGCTGAGATGCACAAGCGAACCGTTGAACCTGATCCGGGTAATGCCGGCGTTTAGGAAGGAATGTAAGCGTATGAATACGCGTGGAAGCCATTCGTGGCGTGTCATTGATATTGTTACTGCAGCCGTTTTGGGGGTGGCATGCGGGCTCATTTTTTGGATGTGGAACAGCGTCGGGTACGCAGGATTTAAGGCCTTTGATGCGCTCACCCCGGGTCTTGGTGGCCTGTTCACCGGTATCTGGTTCCTCGGTGGCACGCTTGGTGGGTTGGTAATTCGCAAGCCTGGCGCTGCGGTGTTCGTGGAAGTGCTGGCGGCGTCTGTGTCCGCGGTCATCGGAAGCCAGTGGGGGATCGAGACGCTGTATTCAGGATTGGCACAGGGTCTCGGTGCAGAGATCGTGTTCCTGATCTTCGCCTACAAGAAGTTTTCGACGACTGTGGCGGTGCTTGCCGGTATGGGCAGCGCAGTGGGCGCGTTCGTGCTTGAGCTGTTCCTGTCTGCCAACTTCGCGATGGGCCTGGCGTTCAACGTGATTTACCTCAGCTGCATGCTGGTATCGGGCGCGTTGCTTGCTGGTATTGTTGCAAAACTCTTGGTTGATGCTCTGGCTAAGACTGGTGCGCTTGACCGCTTCGGTGCAGGACGCGAGCGGTTCCAACAGGAGGTGTAGCCTCGGTGGCTACGGGGGACCAGGTCATCCAGGCACAGGGCCTGGGCTATAAACACGCGACTCGCCCGAAGCCTGCGTTTACCGGGGTGGACTTGACCGTCTCTCGTGGGGAGCGCGTGCTGCTCACGGGAGACTCTGGCGCTGGCAAGTCAACGCTGCTTGCCGTTTTAGCTGGGTTGGCGGCAGATGGTGAGGAAGGCCAAGTTCTTGGCTCCGTGAGTGTCAACGGCACGGTTGGCATGGTGATGCAGGACCCAGAGGCACAAACGATTTTGACTCGCGTTGGCGACGACGTTGCGTTTGGTGCCGAGAATATGGGGATTCCGCCAGAGGAAATCTGGCCCCGTGTGCGCGCTGCGCTGGATGCAGTGGGCCTGGATGTGCCGTTGGACCACAACACCGCGCACCTTTCTGGTGGGCAGAAGCAGCGACTCACATTGGCGGGAGTATTGGCCATGGGCGCTGACATCATTCTGCTGGATGAGCCGACGGCAAACCTTGACCCGGAAGGGCGCGACGATGTTGTGCGGGCAGTCGATGCCGTGTGTCGCCGCACAGGGGCGACCTTGATTGTGGTGGAGCACCGACCTGCACACTGGGTAGGCTTCGTGGACACGTTCTACCACCTCACCGCGGATGGGCTACAGCGCAGCGGCCCGGATCAGCTCCCAATGCCACCGCAGTTGCCGCCAGCGTTGAAGGTCCCTGCCAGCGCGGTAAGCGCGCTGCGTACTGAGAATCTCCGGGTTGCATTCGGTTCACCCCGCAACATCGCGGTACCAGAGGGCTTTTCTACCGTGATTACAGGCAAGAACGGTGTTGGAAAGACGACGCTAGTGCAAGCGCTCGCTGGGCTCGTCGCGCCACTCAGTGGCACTTTGGAGTACTCGCCGCGGATTCGAAGCGGGCTGACTACACCGTCGCACCGCTGGAAGTCGAAGGACTTGGCCCAACGGATTGGCTATGTGTTCCAGGAACCGGAGCATCAGTTCGTGACCGCGAATGTGCGCGATGAAGTTGCGTTGTCGGGTGCGTCGGCACACCGCGTCGATGAGCTGTTGCAACGACTGAAGCTTGAACACGTAGTAGCAGCAAATCCCTTTACACTTTCAGGAGGAGAGAAGCGCAGGCTTTCGGTAGCGACTGCGCTAGTGAATGCCCCTGAGCTCCTCATTCTTGATGAGCCGACCTTTGGGCAGGATGACAAAACCTTTGTAGAGGTAGTTTCGTTGATCCGTGAGTTGGCCAACGAGGGGAAAACCATCATCTCAATTACTCACGATGAGGCCTTCGTCAGTTCGTTGGGCGACCATATGGAGGAGCTGCGCAACGAGATGAATGCGGAAGGCGGGGTGCGGGAATGAACGTGCTCAATGGGGTGAATCCGGTAACGCGGATTCTGGGATTGGCGTTGCTGACTACACCGCTTATGGTGACGATCGATTGGGTTTCTGCAGTTGTCGCCATTGCGTTTACGCTGGCAGTCGTGCCGCTGTGCGGGCTGTCATTTAGGACGTTTTTCAAACGCGCGTTACCAATTCTTGTTGTTGCCCCGCTCGCGGGTATCCCGATGGCGCTATACGGCCAGTCAGGTGGGGAAACCTACCTTGAGTGGGGTCTCATCCATGTGACGGAGCTGTCCATTTCGCTCGCATTATCAATGGTGCTTCGCGTGTTTGCCATTGCGCTGCCCGTCATTGTGTTGTCTGCGCACGTGGATCCAACGGATCTTGGCGATGGGCTGTCCCAGGTGTTGAAGCTGCCAGAGCGCTTCGTTCTGGGATCAGTCGCTGCGTTTCGTATGTTGACGCTGCTTCGTGAGGATGTTGAGGCGATGCGAATGGCGCGCCGTGCCCGTGGCATTGCTGATACGGGACGCGTGAAGTATTGGTTTTCGTTGGCCTTCGGCTTGCTGGTGATGTCTCTGCGCAGGGCAGGCAAGCTTGCTACCGCGATGGAGGCTCGCGCATTCGGCGGCCCGCAAAAGCGTACGTGGGCTCGAGAGTCGCGGCTTACCAGGCGCGATTGGGTTGTCATGGTTGTATGCATCGCTGTCGCGTGCGTCGCGCTGGGGCTTTCAGTTGCCACTGGGTACTTCCGGCCAGTGTGGAGCGTCTCGTAGCTCATGGCTTACACACTGCTTATCGACGGCCCCTCCGGCGCCGGCAAAACCACATTGGCTGAACAAATTGGTGCTGCGCTCAGCGTTCGAGTGGTGCATTGCGATGAGTTTTATCCTGGCTGGAGCGGGCTTGAAGAAGGATCCAGAATTGTGGAGCGGGATGTACTTTCGCTCAATGAGCCGGGATACTGGCGTTGGGACTGGGAGTGTCAACGCCGCGGGGAGTGGGTCAGCCTTGACCCAGAAGGCGACCTTATTATTGAGGGCGTTGGTGCAGTGACCGAGGCGTCGATCGCGGCGGCGCGGGCGCGTGGCTGTGTGAACACGCTGTGGGTAGAGGCGGCAGAGTCGCTGCGTCGTTCGCGGGCGTTGCAGCGTGACCCAGGGTATGCGCCGTTTTGGGATATGTGGGCGGCCCAGGAGCAGGAGCACAGAGCTAGGCGAGGTGCCGTTTACTTCGACGTGACTATTGAGCGGCGTTAGTCAGCCGGGGTGAGCGTGACGCGCTC
The DNA here is from genome assembly GCF_030228725.1 of Corynebacterium sp. UMB10321. Classification (NCBI taxonomy): domain Bacteria; kingdom Bacillati; phylum Actinomycetota; class Actinomycetes; order Mycobacteriales; family Corynebacteriaceae; genus Corynebacterium; species Corynebacterium sp. UMB10321. The sequence goes on from NZ_JASOZC010000007.1 coordinate 75,883, forward strand.
TGCCCAAGTGAGGTCGATGCCGAGGCTGGAGAGCCACCGCATCGCGTCGTCGCCGTGGCGGGTAATTCCCTCGACGGCGTTGAGGGTCACTTCCATGGCGCGTTCAGCTTCTTCTGCAGTGATAAGCCCTGCGGACGTCGCCGCGGCAAGCTCGTCGATGTCAAGGACTTCGATCGGACGTCCGGTCAGGGACACTAGGTCGACGTAGAGGTCGCGCGTCTGCCAGACGCCATCTGTTTCGGTGATATCTGCGACGTCGAAGTAGAAATCTTGTTGTACATCGATGCCTTGGCGGAAGTGGAAGATGTTTGCGCGGAGACCAAGCGATGGAAGCAGCCAGCTTTCCAAGTATCCAAACCGTGGGTGGTTTGCGCCTCGGGCCATGTAGAGGCCGAAGTTGGTCGTCGTGAAGACATCCACCTGGCGCAGGAACCCCTTCGGATCGGTGTTGACCTTCGCGGAGATGTCGAAGGTTTCCTGCTTCACTGGATGAAGATCGACGGTCATAGGCTGGCTACCTTACGTTGAACTGTGCTGCTGCTGGGGCGAAGTGACAGACATTGTTTTCGGTGCGCGCGGCACCATTGATCACTGCGAGGACTCTGCCGGGCCCTGTTTTTGCGGTTGCGGACAGGGTGGTTGGTCCTGTTGGGTTTATCTGATTATTCGCAAGCGGCGTTACACCGGTCTTGCCCGAGTTGAGGTTGATCCAGTACGCGTTCATGAGGCCTTGACGCTCTGCCGCTGGTGGAGTACCGAGGGCGGTAAACACGAATGTGGCTTCCCCAGCTTTGGCGCCTGGGGCTGGTGCGGGTGCGGGTCCAGGTACAACGAGCGCGGAGGCCGTGGAGTGCAGGCCTGGACCGATGCAGTTACTAGAGACCGTCGGCCAGTAGAACTGCGTAAACGCCGGTGCGTCTTTTGGCAGTGGCGGGCCGCCAAGTTCGCCTGTACCGGCGAAGAAGTTTACGGCGGTGCGCAGTGCGTTAGCTACCTGTGGCGGTACGAAGGGTTGATCTGCGAATTGGTTGACACGAGCAACGGTGTTGTTCGTGGGGCGTCCGAGTCCATCAACCGCGGATGAGAGAGATGACGGGATGCTGGGCTGTTGAGCGCTCGCGAGTGGTGCAGTAACGAGGGCGCACGCAGCGCAGAGCGTAGTAAGGCGGATCGCGGCGCGACGCGTGAAGTGGGAGGGGCGCACGTGGTGACCTAACTTTCCTTCGCATGACAGGTAGGGTGGCCGTCGAAAAGCCATAACCCTAGTCACAATAGTCACTTTTGTAACAGGGTCAAGTGAGGAGCGGGCTACAAGGTGCATGTTTTGTGCTTTGCGAGTAGCATTTAACCGTTATTTCCACCTATGCGAAGGAGCACCGGTTTCAGTGTCGCATCCTGAATTTCGAAACGTAGCGATTGTCGCTCACGTTGACCACGGCAAGACTACATTGGTCAACGCAATGCTGGAGCAGTCCGGCGTATTCTCTGACCACGGCGAACACGGTGACCGCGTGATGGATTCCGGCGAGCTCGAGTCCGAGCGTGGCATCACCATTTTGGCGAAGAATACCGCTATCCGCCGCAAGGGGAAGGGCAAGAACGGTACAGACCTTGTTGTTAATGTGATCGATACGCCGGGTCACGCCGACTTCGGTGGTGAGGTCGAGCGTGGCCTGTCCATGGTTGACGGCGTTGTCTTGCTTATCGACGCCTCCGAAGGCCCGCTGCCGCAGACTCGTTTCGTGCTGGGCAAGGCGTTGGAAGCGAAGAAGCCGGTCATCATCTGCGTAAATAAGACCGACCGCCCGGATGCCCGCATTGACGAAGTCGTTGAAGAGGCCCAGGACTTGCTGCTTGAGCTTGGTGCGGGGCTGGAGGATCCGGAGGCAGCAGAGGCCGCGGAGAACCTGCTCGAGCTCCCTGTGCTGTACACGTCGGGTCGCGCTGGCCGGGCTTCGCTCGAGAACCCAGGCAACGGTAATCTGCCTGACAATGATGATCTGCTCCCGTTGTTCAACGTCATCTACGACGTGCTGCCGGAGCCTTCCGCTGAGATCGATGCACCGCTGCAGGCGCAGGTCACGAACCTTGACTCCTCTTCGTTCCTGGGCCGTATCGCGCTGATTCGCGTGTACAAGGGCACCGTCAAGAAGGGCGACACTGTTGCTTGGGTGCACTATGACGCCGAGGGTGAGCAGCACGTGAAGAACGTGAAGATTGCCGAGCTGCTGGTCACCGAGGGGCTCGACCGAGTTCCGGCGAAGGACGGCGTAGTTGCTGGCGATATTGCCGCTGTTTCCGGCATCGACGAAATCATGATTGGTGACACGCTGTGCGATGTCGACCACATTGAGCCGCTGGAGCGTATCAAGATCGATGACCCTGCAATTTCGATGACCATCGGCGTGAACACCTCGCCGATGGCTGGTCGCAACGGTGGCGATAAGCTGACCGCCCGCATGGTCAAGGCGCGCCTTGACCAGGAGCTTATCGGTAACGTCTCCATCAAGGTGTTGCCGACCGAGCGTCCGGACACCTGGGAAGTGCAAGGTCGCGGCGAGATGGCCCTGACCGTGCTGATTGAAACGATGCGTCGTGAAGGCTTTGAGCTGACCGTTGGTAAGCCGCAGGTCGTGACCAAGGAGATCGACGGCAAGGTGTACGAGCCGTACGACCACATGGTTATCGACGTCCCCTCCGAACACCAGGGCGCTGTTACCCAGCTGATGGCGGCCCGCAAGGGCCAGATGACGGCGATGGGCAACACGGGCTCCGGCGATTGGGTTCGCATGGAGTTCGATGTTCCGGCTCGTGGCCTGATTGGCTTCCGTACGACGTTTCTGACCGAGACCCGTGGCGCTGGCATTGCGAACTCCTACTCGATTGAGCACCGCCCATGGGCGGGCGAGATCAAGGGCCGTCCGACCGGTTCGCTGGTCGCTGACCGCTCTGGCCAGGTCACCGCGTACGCGCTGACGCAACTCGCGGACCGTGGCGATTTCTTCGTGGAGCCTGGTGCAGAGACCTACGAGGGCATGGTCGTTGGTGCGAACAACCGTGATGAGGATATGGACATCAACATCACGAAGGAAAAGAAGCTGACGAACATGCGCTCCGCAACCGCCGACGCGACCGTCACGTTGGCGAAGGCCCGTACGCTGTCCTTGGATGAGGCAATTGAGTTCTGCGACGAGGATGAGTGCGTTGAGGTCGCTCCGGAGGCGATGCGCGTGCGCAAGATCATCCTCGACTCCACAGAGCGTGGCCGTGCCCGTTCACGTGCAAAGCAGCGCAATAAGTAGTTACGCACTGGTGCGGTAGTATCTACTGCGATGAATCCGCACATCTTTTCAGTGCCACGTCGCTCGCGATCACTGCGAGTCGGCGTGGCGCTGTTTGCGTGCTCTGGCGTGGTTGCGCTTTCTGCATGCGCCGCGTCGCCTGGCCCGCCGCCTCTCGTTGATCCGAACGATGTTGCTGCTCGTGAGATGTACGAGCAAGAGGATTCCACGACTACTTCCGCTCGACCGGAGGGCAAGACTCGCGTGCGCTCCCAGGTGGAGGTTGGTGTGGATTCGCTCCGAAACGGGCTGAACCCGCACCTTATCGCTGATGAATCTGCGGTTGTGAAGAGTGTGGCGAATCTGGTGCTTCCCAGCGCATTTCATGATGGGGTGAGAAATTCCGCACTGCTCAATGGGGCGACGGTGCTCTCAGAATCGCCGCGTGCAATGACGGTGCGCTACATCATTCGCGAGACCGCGCAATGGTCTGATGGCACGCCGGTGACCGGTGCGGACTTTGTGTACCTGTGGCGGGGGATGCGGGACACACCAGGGGTGCGAAACCCGGCCGGGTATCGCGCGATCGATGCCGTGCGTGTCAGTGGCGCGACGGGCAAGGTCGTCGACGTTGACTTCGCTGAGCCGGTTGCGGATTGGCGTGGCCTTTTCGACCACTTGCTGCCGGCGCATGTGTTTGCAGCCGACGGCTCTGATTTCGGGGTGGCGCTGCGCGACACGATTCCGGTTTCTGCTGGCCGGTACATGGTGCGCGGGGTAGACCGTGGTCGTGGAACGATTACGCTGAACCGCAATGATAGGTTTTGGGCGGCCAATCCTGCCAAGATAGATATTTTGACGCTGCACGCGGTACGCGGGACCACCCAGATTGCAGATCAGCTGCGCACCGGCCAGCTGGTGTTTGTGGATCGGGTTCCTAGCGAGACGACCGGGCGCGTGCTCAGCCTGGTACCGGGTGTGCAGACGCGGATGCTCGATACGCCACGGGTGCTAGGCGCTGTGCTTTCTGCGACGTCTGGGATGTCGCCTGAGGTTCGTTCGGAGCTTCGTTCGCTGATCGACGTTCCGCTGCTTGCAAGCATTGCGTTGGACCGCACGGCTGATGTTTCGGTTGCAAAGCACGGTCAAGTGAGCACGCATGAGCCGCACGCGGTGTATCAACACGTTGCGGCTCACGGTGCGATTCGCATTGGTGCCGATCTTGCAGATCCCGCAGCGGTAGCAGCGGCTCGATCGATGGCGGACATGCTGCACGATCGTGGAGTGTCGGCACGAGTTGTCGCGACGGATTTCGGTTCGCTGATTCGCTCAGGTCTCGAGGAAAATACCGTTGATGTTTTGGTGGCGTGGCAACACGATCCGGAAAATTTGCCGGATGCTGCGAGTCGCTTGGACTGCGTCGCTGGCGCCCCTCGTGCAGGCAACCTCGCCGGTTTTTGTGAACCTCAGTCGGTGGGGCTTGCGAAAGAAATCTTGGCCGGTTCGTACGGGCTTAAGCAGGCCACCGAGGCGGTCAATGAGGTGCTCGAGCAAGAGGCACTATGGATGCCGATTGCGCGCGAGCGTCGTATTATCGCCCTCGGGGAGGGCATAATCGGGCCGGATGCAGATTTGAATAACTGGAAAGCAGGCTTATCGACGGCCGCTTCGTGGCGCCTGCAACCGAAACGAAACGAAGGAGATCGGATTAATCATGCACAACTCCCGTGACCTACAGGGCTACCGGGTGCTCGCCGTGCACGCGCACCCCGACGACGAGTCCATCACCATGGCAGGAACGCTGTTTGACCTCGCGCGACGCGGCGCAGACGTATTAGTGGTGACCTGCACGTTAGGAGAGGAAGGCGAGGTCATTGGAGAGCCATATCAACTGCTGACGAATGACCATGGTGATCAGCTAGGCGGGTTCCGCATTACGGAGCTGCACGGCGCGCTCCAGGCAATAGGTGTTCGTGGCGAGTTTCTCGGCGGAGCAGGATGTTTCCGTGACAGTGGGATGGCGGGGTCGGAGGCCAGCAAGAACCCACGTGCATTTGTCAATAGCGGGCGTCGCGCAGTCGACGCGTTGCTGGAAGTACTGCGCCGGGAGCGTCCACACCTCGTTTTGACCTACGGTCCCGACGGTGGGTACGGGCACCCGGATCATATTCGTGCGCACGAGATCGTGCACGAGGCCGCTGAGGAGTTTGATATCCCGCGCATCCTGTGGGCAGTGCGCAAGAGGGAGGAAACCGACGCACTTTTGCCTGAGGTCGCGCCTGAAGGCTGGCGCTTGCCAAAGCCTGGCGAGCTCGACGGCGTGGACAGCGTCGATGTTTCGGTGCGCCTGGACGGTGAGGCGTACAGCGCCAAGATCGCTGCGATGGCGACGCATGCGACACAAATCTGGGTTGCGGACGGGCGGACCAGCGCGACGAACCCGCACGCGGTGCTGGGCAAGGGGCCAGTCATGTACTACGCGCTGTCCAACTTGATTGTGCAGCCGATTCAGCCGTGGGAGCATTTCCAACTGGGCGGTGGCGAAGCGGTCGTCGACACGTCGGATGTGCTCAGCGGACTTGAGCGATGACTGAAACCCGTTTCAAGGCGGACATTGCCCGCGGCGAGAAAGCAGCAGGTCTCATCTGGCTTTCTGTCGGCGCGCTCATTTCACTTTTGTTAGAAGCTGTCAACTTGGACACACGTATTGTTGGAATCGCGGTGCCGTTTACGGCAGTCATCGCTGCGCTCTTTAATGCGGTGCTCACGAAGACTGCGGCGCTGTGGTCAGATCATCTGCTGGTCAAGCTCGTTCCACTCATTGTTTGGGTGGTAGGTTTCTTTGTTCTGCTTATCGCTCTCCCGGCGCGGGGAGCGGTCGTGCTCCCCGCGAGCCCGCTGACGCTGCTGCTCCTTTTTGCGGGTTTGGGTGGGGGCGTTTGGCCCCTTTTCGGTCGAAAGTGACATACTGGAACGCATGACTTATGTGATTGCTCAACCATGCGTGGACGTAATGGACCGCAGCTGCGTCGAAGAATGCCCAGTCGACTGCATCTATGAGGGCAAGCGCATGCTCTACATTCACCCAGACGAGTGCGTCGACTGCGGTGCATGTGAGCCAGCTTGCCCGGTAGAGGCCATCTTTTACGAGGATGACACCCCGGAGGAATGGGCCGAGTACTACGACGCAAACGTCGGCTTTTTCGACGAGCTCGGATCGCCAGGCGGGGCGACAAAGCTTGGGCCACAGGATTTCGACCACCCATTCGTGGAGGCGCTACCACCGCAGAACCAGGACGGTTAAACCTGCATGAGCACGCACCATCGCGCCGGCTTAGAGGAGCAGCTACCGGAGTTTCCTTGGGATACCATCCTCGATGTCAAGCAGAAGGCAGCCAGCCATCCCGGCGGACTCATTGACCTCTCGGTCGGGACACCGGTAGATTCAGTCGACCCTTCCATCCAGCTTGCCCTGGCTGAGCATGCCGCTGCGCCTGGCTACCCGCCGACGCAGGGGTCGGCGGAACTACGCCAAGCGATTGCCGACTCGCTGGAGCGCCGATACAACATTCAGGACCTGCACACAGACGCTGTGCTTCCCGTCATCGGCACAAAGGAGGCTGTCGCGTGGCTTCCAACCCTGCTCAACCTGCGCGGTGGCATAGTGGTGATCCCGGAGATCGCGTACCCAACCTACGAGGTGGCCGCGATCATAGCGGGATGCAAGGTCGTGCGATCTGACGTTCCAGTCGATGGTGCGTCCCTAGTATTCTTAAACACCCCGAGCAACCCAACCGGTCGCGTCCTCTCCGCAGAGGAGATGCGCGTATGGGTTGACTACGCGCGGGACACCGGCGCGATCATCGTTTCAGATGAGTGCTATATGGGTCTGGCGTGGGACGAAGAGCGTGCGCCAGTATCTTTGCTTGACCCGGCGGTCAGCGGTGGTGACAACACCAACCTCTTGGTCTTGCATTCGCTGTCAAAGACATCGAATATGGCCTCCTACAGAGTCGGTTTCATCGCTGGTGACGAGAAGCTGGTGCAAGAACTTCTGCTGTTGCGCAAGCACACCGGAATGATGGTGCCAGGACCAATCCAAGCAGCAACGCTGGCTGCACTCCGCGACGATCAGCACGAAACACTCCAGCGGCTTCGCTACGCCAACCGTCGGGTGACACTCTTGCGCGCGCTGCTCGCGGCAGGGTGCAGCGTTGAGCATTCCGAGGCCGGGCTGTACCTGTGGACACGCAGGGAAGGCGCAGATGCCCGCCAGACGCTCGACTGGTTCGCGCAGCGTGGAATCCTCGTTGCGCCAGGGGACTTTTACGGCCCTGGCGGCTCGCAGCATGTTCGAGTTGGTCTCACGGCTTCCGACGAGGCCATCGCTGAGGCCGCACAGCGACTCTCGGAGTAACACGTGACCACTCCAACAGAGCATCGTGGGATGCGTGCGCTTCGAAGCCTGCGCGAGTTTTTGCGCTTCGGCATTGTGGGAGGCTCCGGCGTCCTGGTCAATCTTTTGGTGTTCTACCTCACCAAGAAAGCGATCGAAGTCGGCTTCAATCTGCATGAGGGCGACATCTTCTTCAACCTTTTCGGCACCCGCTTTAACGTCCGCTGGTATCACGTGCTTGCTACCGTGGCGTTTCTCGTGGCGAACACATGGAACTACCAGCTCAACAGGTCGTGGACCTTCCGGGGCCCGCAGCGGCGTTCGTGGATCCGCGGGTTTTTCCCGTTCCTCACCACCGGCGTGATGGCATTCGTTGTTTCGCTGGTGTTCTTGACGTTGTTTATGAACCCGAACTCCCCAATTGGTTTGCCGGACAGCATTTTCGACGACTCCACCGGTCTTCGCACGAAGTCCTACTGGTCGCAGGGCCTGGCGACGCTGATCGCGACACCGGTGAACTACATCATTAATAAAATTTGGACGTTTTCGAAGCCGAAAACAGCTCCGAAAACGTCCGCGTCTTCCTAGTTGTGCTTGCCCGTTAGACGCTTTCCTTGGATGGGCGCACCAGGAAAGATGCGCCGATCAATACCGCGGAGACGATGAGGACCGCGATAATTTGGCCTCTGGTGGAGGCGTCGAAAAGCATGAGGATGGTGAGTCCCACGAGGGCAATCAGCGTTGCCCACGGAACCCAGGTCGCTCCGCGTACCTGCACTGCGGAGTTCTTGATCTGCGGGTGCAGTCGGATGTAGCTCAGCGTGATCATTACCCACGTGACCATGAGGCAGCCACCGACGGCGTTCATGAGGAAGTCGAGCAGCCCTGGTGGGTTCCACCACTGCAAGCCGACTGCGGCGAAGGCGAAGAACATCGACACCAATACGGAGTTCATTGGGACGGCGTTCTTGTTCGTGGCGCGAAGCCAGCGCGGCGCGTCGCCTTCGAGCGCCTGTTGGTAGGCGAGGCGAGACGTGCCGTAAATCTGGGCATTGAACGCGGAGAGCAACGCCAGCACGATGACGGCCTCCATGAACCCGACCACGCCTGGGATGTTTGCCATGCTGAGCACCTGGGTAAATGGTGAATCTGCTGCGGAGTCGGCACCGTCGATTTGAGCATATGGGATCAGCAAGATGATGACGATGATGCTTCCGATGTAGAAGAGCGCGATGCGCCAGATAATGGAGTTGACCGCGCGCTTGACGGCCTGCGCGGGGTTCTCCGACTCTGCCGCCGCGATGGTGACAACCTCGATACCGCCGAAGGCGAACGCCACGGCGAGCAGCCCAGCGGCGACGCCGGCGAAGCCGTTCGGCATGAAGCCCGACTCCCGGACGTTGTCCAGGCCGACGAAGTCGTGGCCGGGGAGGATGCCGAGGAAGAGCGCGGCGCCGATGACCAAAAAGAGGATGATGACGGCGACCTTAATCATGGCGAACCAGTACTCAAACTCGCCAAAGCCTTTCACCTGCGCGAGGTTGATGACAGCGAAGAATACCACTGTGACCAGCGCTGGAACCCATTGGGGGACGCCAAACCAGCCAGACATAATTGCGGCTGCGCCGGTGATCTCGGCGCCACCAACCATGATGAGGAGGAACCAGTAGAGCCAGCCCAACAGGAAGCCGGCCCAGTGGCCGAACGCCTGGCGCCCGTACGTCGCGAACGAGCCGGAGGATGGGCGGGCTGCAGCCATCTCGCCGAGCATGCGCATAACCGAGATAACAATCAGGCCTGCGATCGCGTATGCGACCAAGATGGCGGGGCCTGCGGCCCGGATGCCGACGCCCACTCCGAGAAAGAGACCGGCGCCTACCGCCATGCCCAGACCCATCAGGGTCAGGTGACGCGATTTGAGGCCAGTGCCCAGCGTGGCGTCGTCGGATTCAGTGTTGCGTTGAGTTGTCATCGGATGTTCCTCTCGGCGGCGTCCTTAGCGCGTTGTTGGAAAGTGTCGGTGCGGGTCCAGAGGACACCAGCGATTGAAATGATGCCCACGACGACTGCTACCGCGAACATTTGGAAGCGGCCGTCAGGGTTGGTCAGCATGAGCACCACGATGGCTCCCGCCAGTACAACTGTTGCCCACGGCAAGACTCGTGGAGCCCACATGCGAACGTGCGTGATCTCGTTGCGCTTCACGAGCTGCGGGTGGATGCGCAGGAACGAGAATGTGATGGCGAACCACAACACGATCAGGCAGCCACCTACCGCGTTGAGCAGGAATGCGAGCAGTCCAGGGGGATTCCAGTACTGTAGTGCGACAGCTACGAAGCCGAAGAACACGGAGAGCACGACGGCGCGCATCGGTACGCCGCGGTGGTCGGTGCGTGCGAAAGCCTCGGGGGCGTCGCCGCGCAGGGCCAGGTTGTGGAGGAACCTGGAAGAACCGTAGATCTGTGTGTTGCACGCGGAGAGCAGCGCGATGACGATGACGGCTTCCATAATGCCTACCGCGCCCGGAATGTTTGCCAAGTGCAGCACGGCGGTAAACGGGGACTCGGAAGCGTCGTTCGCCCCACCGATGTCTTCGTATGGCAGCAGCAAGACGATGAGCAACACGGATCCGATGTAGAAGATGCCGATTCTCCAGATGATGGAGCGGATCGCAGAGTGCACGGCAACCTCGGGGTCTTCGGATTCGGCCGCCGCGATGGTGACCAGCTCAATACCGCCGAATGCGAACGCAACTGCGAGCAGTGCCGTGGCGACGCCACCCCAGCCGTTCGGCATGAACCCGAACTCGGCAATGTTCGTTGTGCCGACGAACGACGTTCCCGGCAGGAGCCCCAGCCACAACGCCACGCCGAGGGCGAGGAAGAGACAAATCACGGTGACCTTAATCAGGGCAAACCAGAACTCGAATTCGCCGAGGTTTCGCACTGCGGCGAAGTTAATCGCCGTGAAGATAACAATCGCTGTCAGCGCCGGGATCCACGGAGACACCGCGAGCCATGATGCGATGATGGCGGAAGCGCCGGTGATCTCGACGGCCATGATCATGATCATCATGAACCAGTAGAGCCAGCCGATGGCAAAGCCTGCCCACGGACCGAAGGCCTGCTCCGCGTAGGTAGAAAACGTGCCCGAAGAAGGGCGCGCGGCAACCATCTCCGCGAGCATCTGCATGATGCACACGGTGATTGCGCCAGCGATCATGTACGCAATGATGACAGCGGGGCCTGCTGCGGCGATACCCACACCAGTGCCAAGGAAGAGCCCGGCGCCAATTGCTGAGCCGAGGCCCATCATGGTCAGGTGCCGGGTCTTCAGTCCGCGCTGTAACGATGTCGACGCCCGAGTTGGGGCCACAACCGATGAAGCTTTCAAAGACATGGCAATTACCTTAAACACTCATGTACTTTCATGCCTATCATTCGCAGTTGTGTCGCCCCGTGCTCTGCGAATTCGGCCCGTAAAAGTAGAGCGTTAGCTGTTTCGCGCGCGCAGTACGGGCGTGGTGCTTGCCGGCTCTTGGTGGATGCTGATATCACTCTGACCAGCAATCTCACTTGCTGGGATGTGTGTCTCATTTCTTGTGTCGTAGATAATTGTCGACGGCTCCAGCATCACATTGACACCGATCTCGCAGTTGTCCCCGAGATCCACCCCGATTACACCCGATGCGGGGTGAAGCGTGCAATTGCGTCCGACTCGTAGCGGGATCCGGTTATGTCCGCTGCCGCGCGCAGCCATCAGCACCGCCGACAACGCAACCTCGGTACCTTCACCAACCGTGACAGCGGAGGAGAGTCGCCCCTCAATCTTTGCTGGTCCAAGAGCTCCGGAGTTGTGTGAGACGTAGCCCTCACGGATCACGGACGTTCCCGGAGCCAAGTAGGCCCCGAGGCGGACGCGCTCCGCTTCGGAGATTGAGACCCCAGTCGGCACCACGTAGTCGACCATGCGGGGAAGCCGCTCGATGCCGTAGACGTGGATGTTGCCCCTGCTACGCAGGCGAGTTCGCACGAATTCGAAGTTATCCGCCAAGCATGGGCCCTTATTCGTCCATACCACCGGCTCGAGGTGTTCGAGGCAGTCTTCCATGTTGACTTCGAAGGGGCGCACCAGGCGGTGGGAGAGCAGGTGGAGCCGAAGATATACGTCGTGGGCATCCACAGGGGGTTGGGACAGGTCCGCGATTGTGGTGCGCACCGGCACGTGCTCGACGAGCCGGTCCGAGTCCATGCCCACCAGGCTGAGGAATGCGTCCCCAAGTTCGTGCGCGCTGACTCTGCGGGATCCGGAAGTGAGGCCGGAGGGGTCGTCGATAAGTGAAGGGGAAGGGTACCAGGTGTCGAGTACCGTACCGTCCAGCGAAATATTGGCAATACCTGTGGCCTGCGCTCCTTGTAACATGCTTGTCATCTTAAACGCACAGTCACAAAGGGCCGGACTCGGACGACAAGCGGGGGAGGGGTTGGCCTAGCATATAAGTTTTTGGCAGAGTCGAACTCAACGTGTTTTGAGGAAGGAAGGACCCATGGCACCTCACAAGTCACCGCGACCGGACAAGGAGCGAAAACTGCGCGGCCCAATCATGCTGCGAAGCGAGGACACCGAACAGCCGACGACGCACGACCGTCGCCTCCTGGAGTCCTTGGGCTACAGCGACCACGACTGGAAGCACGCGGACCCGTGGCGTGTGATGCGAATCCAGTCTGAGTTTGTCGCAGGCTTCGACGCACTGAGCGACTTGCCGAAGGCGGTCACTGTGTTTGGCTCCGCACGCCTCAACGAAGGCACGGAAGAGTATGCGCTGTCATGCGAGGTAGGCAAGGCGCTCGTCGAGGCGGGATACGCGGTCATCACTGGTGGCGGTCCAGGCTTGATGGAGGGGCCGAACCGCGGTGCCCACGATGCCGACGGCATCTCGGTGGGGCTCGGCATTGAGTTGCCGTTCGAACAAACGCTTAACGATTGGGTCGACCTCGGCCTGAACTTCCGCTACTTCTTCGCGCGCAAGACAATGTTCTTGAAGTACTCGCAGGCGTTCATCGCGCTGCCGGGCGGGTACGGGACCATGGACGAGCTGTTCGAAACGCTCGTGATGGTGCAAACCCAAAAGGTTACCAACTTCCCGATAGTGCTCATGGGTACCGAGTTCTGGTCCGGCCTGGTTGCGTGGATTGAGGAGCAGCTGCTTGGCCGCGGCCTCATCTCGCCGGGCGATGAATCCCTGTTCTACGTCACCGACTCCGTCGACGACGCGATCGCGCACATCGTGCACGCACATAAGGTGATGACAGACGCGCGCCTGCGAGATGCTCACAACGAGGACGTCTAAGAGATGCCTGGCCGCATCGCAGAGGTTATGGCGATCATCAACCGGACGCCAGATTCGTTTTACGACAAAGGAGCAACGTTCGCGATAGAGCAAGCGCTGGATCGAGCCGATACGGTGATCGCGCAGGGAGCGTCGATTGTCGACGTCGGCGGGGTAAAAGCAGGTCCCGGCGACGAAGTCGACCCCGCAGAGGAGATCGAACGCGTCGTCCCTGTCATCCGGGGCATCCGCCTCCGGCACCCGTCAATACGCATCAGCGTGGACACCTGGCGCGCCGACGTCGCACAGACCGCAATCGAGGCGGGTGCGGACCTAATCAACGACACCTGGGCTGGCTACGATCCCGAGCTTGTCGAGGTCGCCGGGGCGCATCGCGTTGGGTACGTCTGCTCCCACACCGGCGGTGCGGTACCTCGCACACGCCCACACCGCGTCCACTACGACGATGTCGTCGCCGACGTCATCCGGGAAACCACAGCGCTCGCCGAGCGCGCCGTTGCTTGCGGCGTGCCCGAAGATCTCGTGATGATCGACCCAACGCACGACTTCGGCAAGAACACCTTCCACGGACTGGAGTTGCTGCGCCGAGTCGACGAGCTCGTCGCAACAGGGTGGCCAGTGCTCATGGCGCTGAGCAACAAAGACTTCGTCGGCGAGACGCTCGACCGTGCAGTTGGCGAGCGAGTCGCAGGGACGCTCGCAGCGACAGCGTGGTCCGCCGCACGCGGTGTCGCAGCCTTTCGCGTCCACGAAGTCGCCGAAACCCTCGACGTGATCCGAATGACCGCCGCCATCCAGGGACATATGCCACCGATCAATACCGTGCGGGGGCTTGCGTAGTGCGCGTCAGTGTGGTCATCCCGGCGCTGAACGAGGCCGCAACCGTCGGACACGTTGTGCGACGCTGCTGCGTTGCAGATGCAGTTCGGCGCGATGGGGAAGTACTGGTCATCGACTCGGATTCACACGACGACACCGCGACGCTTGCCGCCAGGGCGGGGGCTCGTGTGGTGAACTGGCGCGAGGTCAGCGCGATTGAACCGCAGGAAGGCAAGGGCGAAGCACTGTGGCGCGGTGTGAAGGCCGCGCGCGGAGAGTTCGTCGTGTTTATCGACGCCGACGTCACCTCCCTCGAGCCGTGGTGGATTGATGCACTCATCGAGCCCTTCAAGACCCCGGAGATCCACCTTGTGAAAGCTCGTTACAAAAGATCCCTGGACGGGCGGCCTTCTGGCGGCGGGCGTGTCACGGAACTGACTGCAAAGCCTTTGCTACGACGGTTTTTCCCAGCATTGAGTGATATTGGTCAGCCACTGGCCGGCGAATATGCAATACGGCGAGATACAGCGCTGCGCCTGCCGTTCGTGGCGGGATACGGCGTTGAGTCGGGGCTGCTCATCGACACCTTCGCCAGGTATGGACGCAATGCTATTGCGGAAGCGGATCTTGGAACTCGCGTACACCGCAACCGCCCGCTTGAGGAGCTGGGGCCGATGGCGGACGTGGTGGCGTCGACAATTCTCGACAGGGCGTTGGTATCCGGACAGCTAGGTTCCGAACAGAAGACGAGGCAACGGCCGCCCTGGTGCGAAATTCTGAGCGCTGAACGCTAGTATGATGACATGCTTTCTTGGATCATCCTGATTATCGCCATTGCCGTTTTTTGCGTGCTTGGTTTCTTGCTCTTTAGCCAGCTGTTTGGGCGCGGCGAACAGCTGCCACCCATGATGGAGACCGAGGACGTCAAGTCCGCGAACCGGCTCGCAGTTGAGGAGGGCAACATTGGAGACGTGCACCTTGAAGTGGTGCACCGTGGCTACCGGATGGACCAGGTCGATGACCTGCTTACCGCACTCGGTGAAAAGTACGGCTTTGCTCCGACTATCAGTCAGCTAACCGAAAACAGCGTAGTATTGGATACAAACGTTTTGACTGAAGGAGAAGCGACAGATGGCAGCAATGAAGCCGCGCACCGGTAATGGACCAATGGAAGCCGCAGAAGAAAGCCGGAAGATTGTCATGAGAATTCCGTCCGACGGGGGCGGCCGCCTGGTCATCGAGATGAGCAAGGAAGAGGCAACTGAGCTCGGAAATCTGCTGATTGAAGCCGTAGGATAAGAATTCTCTAAACTTAAGGTAATATATCCAGCATGCTCAAAGACATAATTGATGTGCTGGCAGATCCTATAGACCTTACTCCTCTTTGTGGTGAAGAGGAGTTTTCACGCCTCGTTTCCGAAAGTGGCCACTCGTACGATGTGGCGAAGCAGGGCTACGTTACGCTGGCGAGCGGAAAAGGTCTGCAACATGTCGGTGACTCGTTGGAGATGGTCCTCTCCCGCGAGTCATTTTTGTCGCAGGGGCACTTCGCCCCGTTCGTTGAAGCGATGACGGAGCACGTAGAACACGTGCTTGACCTCAGCGCGCCTGAGGAAGACCACCCGGCGATCCTCGAGGTTGGCGCGGGGACCGGCTACTACCTGTCGCACACCCTGGACTCCGTGGTTGGCGCGCGCGGCGTCGGACTTGATATCTCGGTTCCAGCTGCGAAGTATCTTGCAAAGGCACATCCGCGAATCGGCTCGATTGTGGCCGATGTGTGGCAACAGCTTCCAATTGCGACCGGGAGCATCCACGCGATTACCGTGGTGTTTGCCCCGCGTAACCCAGCAGAATTCGCTCGCGTGCTTGCGGATGACGGCCAGGTTGTAGCGCTCATTGCGGATCAAGGCCACCTCGATGAGCTGCGTGAACCCCTCGGTATCTTAGGCGTCGAGCCCGGCAAGCTGGACCGCCTCGTCGAGCAGTCAGAGGGCCACCTGGAGCTGGCCGAAGACCCAAAGGAACTTGTCTTCCCGATGCGTTTGGACCGCGAATCTATCGCGGCCCAGGTCGGAATGAGCCCATCCGCCCGCCACATTGAGCGGGGCGAGTTGGCGCGTCGTCTTGACGCCCTGCCGGATCACATGACCGTAACCGCGCATGCACAGCTCGTGCGCCTGCGCAAGGCGTAAGCCGTTCCGCTCAGGAAGCACCTAGCGACTACGACGCCACTCGTTCAAGATGCTGGCGTCGCCCTTTGCGCGGGAGCGGATGCCGATGCATCCGTTCTCCGGCCAGATGCGCGAGGACATCACTACTGCACCGCCGTCGGCATAGACCTCGAGCGTCGAACCGTCCACGATAACCGTGATGGTATCTTCCTCGTCCTCGCCGATTTCGGCTTCCGCAACTTGGCCATCGAATCGATCGACGGTGAGCTTGTCGCCAGCATGGGTGACCCGAGCTGCGACCTCACCATTACCGTCGACAATCTCAGCGACGACACTGCCACCTGCGGAGATCTCGCATAGCGCAGTCCACAAATGGGCGCCGCGCGTCGTGCTCACCGCCTCGGGGAGCCCTGGCGCAGGTACCTGGTACAGGTGACCATCCTGGAGCGTGACATAGCGTGGCAGTGTGAGCGTATTTGCCCAGCCTTCGGTTTCCCAGTTCGGCTCTTTCGTCGGGGACCCTTGGCGGCCAGAGGGCGTCATAAAGCCAAAGAGATAGGTGCCTTGGTAGCGCTGCGCCGGGTCCATCGCAACCGGGAGGTAGTTGGTGTTGCGGGGGCGAGTGAAATCGTGCCCGAAATCGAGCGCCTGTGCAGGTGTGGTTACCCGGAACGTGTTGTTCTCCAGCTTGCCGATGATGTAGGCCGAACGGTCTTTGCCACCGCGCTCAAGCGTGAAGAAGAAGACGTCGTAGATCTTGGAATCAACTTCATCGCGGAGCCTGCAAATTCGTGGCGCTACCAGCGTCTCATCGAGGTCGATTCCGGGGTCGCCATCAAAAGTGAGAGGTCCTTCGAAGCGCCACTCAACGCCATCGATAGAGCGAAGCACGACTGGCTTCGGCGTATCGACGCTGCCCGTGATCGCCAGCATGAGCCAGCCATCGTGCTCCTCGCGCTCGTCATCTTTCCAGTCAGGAACGACGCAGGGCGAGCGGAAGTTGTTGTACTCAGGCGTGTCCTCGACGATATCGCCAAGTCGCTGCACGCCAGGTGTGGCGTTTGTATCTTCGAGGAGTTCATCGCACAGCCCTTCCAGCTCAGGCGCGTGGGCGAGCTGGATGGTGTTGCCAGCAGCAGTTGCTGAAGTGAAGTACAGGTAGATGCCTTCCGGCGCACCAATTACGGCACCTGCTCGAACCGCGGATTCGCCACCGGCGGGGACGATGGCATCGTTGCATTCGACCCAGCTAAACGGGTCGCCGTCGCTGACGTTGTGGCCCCAGCGGCTCGGGGCTTCGGGTGTGGGGCGGTATTGGTAGAAAATATGCCAATTGTTTTCTCCTTCGCGCCCGTCGAAAATGACACCAGCTGGCCCCTCGAGGATGCCACTGTCTGCGGTGACGTGAAGTTCTGGTCGGAAAGTACTCATCGTTAAGTGGTGTTCACCCCTGCGTTATTTCGTGAGTTGTTCGTAGATCTTGACGGTGTCTTGCGCAATTGTCTTCCACGAGAAGTCATTGCGGGCGCGCGTCAGGCCAGCTTGGCCCAGCCTTCGGGAGAGATCCTTGTCACCAGCCACCCGGTTGACTGCCTCGGCGAGATTCCGCTCGAAGGCTTCCGGCTGCGTTTTGTCGTAGTCAACGAGCACACCCGTCTCACCATCCACGACGACCTCCGGGATGCCACCCACGCGAGATGCCACAACAGCGGTTTCGCATGCCATGGCCTCCAAGTTCACGATGCCAAGCGGCTCGTAGATTGACGGGCACACAAAGACGTCGGCTGCGGAGTAGACCTCGCGGATCTTTTCTGCCGGCAACATGTCCTGTACCCAGAACACACCATCGCGCTCAGATTGTAGCTTTTCGACGAGCCCCTTCGTCTCTGCGGCGATCTCCGGTGTATCAGGCGCACCTGCGCACAGCACGAGCTGGACGTCTTCCTCAAAGTGCGACGCCGCCTTGAGGAGGTGCGCGACGCCCTTTTGGCGCGTGATTCGACCGACGAACGCGACGATCGGCTTCGCCGGGTCTACACCGAGGTCTGTCAGGACGGTTCCCTCGGTGGGGTACCACTTTGCCGGATCGATGCCGTTGAGTACGACGTGAATCTTGTCCGCCGGGATGCTCGGGTAGGCACGAAGGATGGCTTCTTTCATACCCGCGGAAACGGCAATGACTGCGTCCGCATTCTCGAAAGCGTTCTTCTCGCTCCACGAGGAAACGTTGTAGCCACCGCCGAGCTGCTCGCGCTTCCAAGGGCGGTCAGGCTCGAGAGAGTGCGCAGTGACAACGTGCGGAATGTCGTAGAGAAGGCCTGTGAGGTGGCCACCGAGCCCGGCGTACCACGTATGGGAGTGAGCCACGTCAACATTGTTGGCGGCGTGGGCGATCCGAAGGCCCGTCGATAAGGTCTTGATGGCACCGTTCGCGTTTTCAAGGGCAGGGTCAACCCCGTGGACGTAAACGTCCTTCATGTCGCGGGGAGTGCCCATGCAGTGAACATCGACGTCAACGATCTCCCGCATAAAGCGAGTGAGCTCTGTGACGTGGACTCCGGCTCCCCCGTAAATCTCGGGAGGATACTCTTTGGTCATCATTCCGACTCTCATACCGCCCGAGCATAGTGACGAATTCACGTCGGTGCAGGAAAGCAAAAACTGAAATGTAGCGCTGCCCACTTTAGGAGGCAAAAGGCTGCAAGGTCACGAAGTTTTCAATAGGCTCGGAAGCGTGAGAAGTCAGCCTAGAGTACTTGCAATTGTCCTTGCCGGTGGCGAAGGGAAGCGCCTGTTTCCGTTGACCGCGGACCGAGCTAAACCGGCCGTTCCTTTTGGAGGCAACTATCGATTAATTGATTTTGTTCTGTCGAACTTGGTCAACGCTGGGTACATGCGAATCGCAGTGTTGACACAGTACAAGTCGCACTCGCTGGACCGGCACGTGGCGACGGCTTGGAACGTATCTGGCCCGACTCCGCAGTACATCGCATCGGTGCCGGCGCAGCAACGTCGTGGCAAGCGCTGGTACAACGGCTCTGCAGACGCGATTGTGCAGTCGCTCAACCTCATTTACGACGATAAGCCGGATTACGTGCTGGTCTTTGGCGCAGACCACGTCTACCGGATGGATCCTTCGCAGATGGTGGAGAACCACATCAAGTCAGGCAAGGCTGCAACGGTGGCCGGTATCCGCGTGCCTCGATCAGAAGCTACGGCGTTCGGCTGCATCCAGTCCGAAGAGGACGGCACCATCACCGAGTTTTTGGAGAAGCCCGCGGATCCACCAGGAACCCCGGACGATCCGGATATGACGTTCGCTTCGATGGGTAACTACGTATTCTCTACGGAACCACTGATTCAAGCGCTGCTCGAGGACGAGCAGAACGAGGACTCTGATCACGATATGGGTGGCGACATCATCCCGTACTTCGTGCGCAAGGGCGAAGCAAATGTGTACGACTTCTCGCAGAACGAAGTGCCCGGCGCGACAAAGCGCGACAAGGGATACTGGCGAGATGTCGGTACGATTGATTCTTTCTACGAGGCGCACATGGACCTCATCTCTTCGTACCCAGTGTTCAACTTGTACAACTCGACGTGGCCGATTCACTCCACAGAGGACGGCAACCTTCCACCAGCGAAGTTTGTCGTGGGAGGTATCGCACAGGAGTCGATGGTGGCGTCGGGATCAATTATCTCGGGCGCTACCGTACGCAATTCAGTGCTTTCCACGGATGTGCGTGTTGAGGAAGGCGCGACCGTTGAAGGTTCTGTGCTGATGCCAGGTGTGCGCATCGGTAAAGGGGCGGTGGTCCGCCACTGCATCCTCGATAAGAACGTCTATGTAGCTGACGGTGAAATTATTGGCGTCGACCTTGAAAAGGACCGCAAACGCTACACTGTTTCGGACAACGGCGTAGTGGTCGTCGGCAAAAATCAGGTGGTTCAGGAATAACTGACACTCATAGGCAAGGCCCGCTCGAAGCTCAGCGAAGTTCGAGCGGGCCTTGTTCGTGCGTACGTAGAGCTAGCGCTTCGTAATGATGGTCAGGCCACCGTCGAGAGGCAGGCGAGCTACGAGCGCTCCGTGGTCGGCGGCGAGGCTGCTCACGTACCTATCTGCCTCTCGTGCTGCCTCGGTTTCGCGGTCCCTGCGTGTCGAATCGCTGACGGTACCGTCCAGCAGAGAGTCGGCGAGAATCAGCGTGCCGCCCTCGCTGAGGAGCGGCCAGGCGGCATCAATAACCGCGGTGAACTCGATCGGCGAGACATCCGCGTAAACGAGGTGGTAGGCGTCGTTCGCAAGCCTGCCCATAACCTCAAGCGGGCGCGCGGTGAGGAAACGTGTGCGGGAGGTTGGGTACTCGGCGGCACGGAATGCCTCCTTTGCGCCGGTTTGTAGCGTGACCTCGGGTTCGATGCAGGTAAGCGATGCGCGCTCTGGAAGACCACGCAGCAGGTGGAGCCCGACGACGCCCGCAGCCGGAGTGATGGCGACTGCGCCTTGCGACTGACCACTTGGGCAGGCTGCAGCGAGCGTCGAAAGTAACGTGCCGACGATGACCGACGGCGCACGGACTCCGTTCTCCTGCGCTTCTACGCTGGCGTACTTCAACGCTTCGCGGAAAGCAGCAGGGAACGGCTGTTGCTCGGCATCAGTGAAAGACTGATGGATGTAATTTGTCAACTGATCAAAAGCGGTCGCACTCACAGCCAACATCATAACCAGAACTGTCCTCACAGCGTGTGTGCTACGCGCATGCAGTAACCTTTACGAATTTTCCTTTGGTGAATGCGATTTCAATCTGCCACAATATGAAGCATGCAACCTGATGATGCTGCCGCCCAACATGATTCCGTCGCGCCCGAAGATTTGCGCGGTACGGCTGCATTTGATGCTGGGGTGGGGGCGATGCCTTCGTGGGCTGAGCTCGTCGCAGAGCACGCCGACAGTGTGTATCGCCTTGCGTACCGTCTTTCAGGTAACCAGCACGACGCGGAAGATCTTACGCAAGAAACCTTCATCCGCGTGTTCCGTAACTTAAAGAGTTACCAACCGGGTGCGTTCGGTGGCTGGCTTCATCGGATTACAACGAATCTGTTCCTTGATATGGTGCGCCACCGGGCGAAGATCCGGATGGAAGCACTCCCGGAAGACTATGAGCGCGTTCCCGGCACTGATATGACTCCGGAGCAGGCGTATAACGTCGCGCACCTCGATCCTGCCCTGCAGCACGCACTCGATGAATTGAGTCCGGACTTCCGCGTTGCCGTGGTGCTTTGCGATGTCGTCGGTATGACGTACGAAGAAATCGCTGAGACGCTTGGAGTCAAGATGGGTACCGTCCGTTCACGCATCCATCGCGGTAGAACTCAGCTGCGTGAATCGCTCGAGGAGCAGGCGCGGCATGACGTCGCCACCGAAGAGTTAATTCGACTACGCTAGGGCGCGAGATAGTGGTTGACTACGGATGCGAAAGGAGCGTTACCGATGCGAGCGTTTTGTTCCACTGAGCATTTGAACCCTGAAGCAATTGCAGCTTTCGCAGACGGTGAACTTTCGCGCTCTGCAAGCCGTCGCGCTATGAAACATATGTTGGAGTGCCCAGAGTGCTTCCAAGATGTTCTTGTGCAGCGGCGAGCGTCCGCACGTGTAAAGGCCTGCAAGGATGACGACCTGCGAGCCCCAGATTCGCTGGTGGCGAAGCTCAGCGGCCTGTGCCACGAGATGCAACCTGCCGAGCCTTGCGGTGAAGATGCTCATCACAAGGAACGATCACCGATTGTGGCCGCCGTTGACGCCACGCTTCGGGCGCTGCGGCACCGAGAGTAGGATGTGATCCGTGTTTTCCAGTATTGGCTGGGGTGAAGTCTTTTTCATCCTGATCATCGGCCTCATTGTGATTGGTCCGGAGCGGCTCCCAAGCGTTATCGAGGATGTCCGCGCAGCCATTTACGCTGCGCGCAAGGCGATCAACAACGCGAAGCGGGAGCTCAACGGTGAGCTCGAGGAGTTTGAGGAGCTACGCAAGCCACTGGATACGGTGTCGCAGTATGCGTCGATGGGGCCAAAGCGCGCGATGGCGAAGTTTTTCTTCGAAGATGACGAGGAATTTCTCGAAAGTTTTGATCCGCGCAAAATGATGGAAGACGATGCGCCTCTGGCTCGCCAACCATCAAAGCCACAGTCCCGGGCAAAGAAAGGGCCGGAGGACGGGGGACAGCCCAGTGGAGGGGGATTCTCCTGGACTGACGTTACCTAGTTCCCACCGATCTATTCGTCAGTGTGCTTCACACCAAGGTTGAGGGACTTGCCAGCAAGTGAGTTACGGCGAATCTTCAGCTTGGTGACGATCTCCTGGATCGCCGCAGCGGCAGGGGAGTCTGGTTCTGCTGTGACGACAGGGGTTCCGGTGTCACCGTTTTCTCGTAGCTTCGGATCCAACGGGATGGAACCTAGCAGCGGCACGTCACTATCTGTGAGCGCGGTCAGGCGCTCCGCAACCTGCTGGCCACCACCTTCACCAAAGATATTCATGACGGAGCCGTCAGGCATGACCATCCCGGCCATGTTCTCGATGACGCCAGCAATTCGCTGCTCAGTCTGCTGAGAAATTGTGCCGGCACGCTCAGCGACCTCAGCTGCGGCTGCTTGCGGAGTGGTAACAATGAGCAGTTCGGCATTTGGAATCAGCTGCGCCACTGTGATCGCCACATCGCCGGTCCCCGGTGGAAGGTCAAGGAAGAGTACGTCAAGATCGCCCCAGTACACATCAGACAGGAACTGTTGGATTGCGCGGGTGAGCATCGGTCCACGCCAAACCACAGGGGCATTGCCCTCCACAAATTGCCCCACAGAGATGTGGCGCACGCCGTGTGCGATCGGTGGCATGATCATTTCTTCGACCACAGTCGGCCCCATGTCGGAAGAGCCGAGGAGACCAGGGACGGAGTGCCCGTAAATGTCGGCGTCGACAATTCCGACGCTGAGGCCCTGTGCTGCCATTGCAGTGGCCAAGTTCACTGTCATCGAGGACTTGCCGACGCCACCTTTGCCTGAAGCTACCGCGAACACCCGGGTGCGCGACGACGGGTCAGCGAAAGGGATGTCGGGCCCGGGCTGCTGTGCACGCAGCTTCGAGGCCATTTCGCGACGCTGCTCCGCGCTCATAGTGTGAAGCGTGACTGTCACGTTCTCCACGCCGTCGATTTCCTCTACGACTGCGCGGACGTTGCCCTCGATGGTGTCACGCATCGGGCAGCCCGCGATGGTGAGGTAAATGCCGACGGTGACGTTGGGGCCGTCGATACGTACGGACTCCACCATCCCGAGTTCGGTAATGGGTTTTCCAATTTCGGGATCGTCAACGCGAGCAAGCGCTTCGCGGACCTGGAATTCTGAAATGAGTTCTGCGTTTGCCATAACGGGCTTCAGTATAGTCAGAGAAGCTGGATGTTCATACGAGCAGAGGAGTGACAACGAATGGCCCAACTCAACAACAACCGCCTGGTAGCGCGCGAAGTGCCAACAGGGTGGCCGGTAGGCAGTTTTAATACCTACCAGGAGGCACAAGAAGCAGTTGACACGCTGTCGGACAAGGAATTTCCGGTAGAGAAGCTCACAATTGTCGGTGTGGACTTGATGCAGGTTGAGAGTATTACGGGCCGCCTCACGTGGGGCAAGGTACTTGGTGGCGGCGCACTATCGGGCCTGTGGATGGGCATGTTCATCGGCATCATTTTCTCGCTGTTCGCGGAAGAAGGTGGGTGGGGCATCTTCGCCTCGTGCGTCGCGATGGGTGGCGTGTTCGGAGCAGTTTTCGCAGCTATCGCTTACGCGTTTACAGGTGGAAAGCGTGACTTCGCCTCAGCGACAAGCATCGTCGCACGCCGATACGATGTGCTTTGCGCACCTGACGCTGCGCGTCGAGCCCGCGACATGATCGCCGCAATGCACCCACAGCGCGTCACTGGACGGCCAACTGAGCCGTCGGCCACCGATAGCGACGCCTCCGAAGACAACGCAGCGCGCTAGACTAACTCTGTTTTCCAGGCTCGTCTGAGCACACTACGAAGAAGGTATTTATGGTGTCCCTGCGTCCTCTCCGTACACTGATTGCTGCGGCACTGGCAACGAGCCTTGTCGGCGGGTTGACTGGCTGCACAGATGACTCGCTTTCACCGGTGAAGTTTGTCAACGGCGAATCCCGCGGCAACATCGTCAAAATCGGAATTGATACCTCAGAACCTGAACAGGTAGTGCTGGGGGAGATCTACTACGAGATCATTACAGCGATGGGACATCCTGCCGGGGTAGTCCCGTTCAATGACGTGTACTCCCGAAATGCAGCCGAACTGCTGCAAGAAGAAGACGTCGATATGGTCGTTGCGTGCTCTGGTGTTCTGTTGCAAGCGCTAGACGCACACGGAGCGAAGGAGCTCGACAACGATATAGCGCACGATCGTCTCGACGGTGCGGATCCGTCAGAAGCGACGTTCGCTCTTCTTGCGGGTGCGCTGCCCGGCAACATCCAATCGGTTGACCCTTCCCCTGCGCAGGGCTGTGCGTCGCACGTGGAGCTCGAGCACCTTCCTAACAGCGTCATCCCGCTGTTCTACAAATCAAAGTTTGCTCGCAAGGAAGTCAGGCGCATCAACGCGATGACGCGCGTGCTCAGCACAGCGCAGTTGGAAGAGATGAGCGAGGAAGTCGCGCAGGGCAAAGAACCGCGCGTTGTTACTGCGGATTGGCTCCGTGAATACGCCAGCATCAACGTTGAAAACCCAGATGCCAACGGCGGGGAAGCCGAGGCGACAGCTACTCCCTAGGCGCAAGCCAAATGAGTGAATCCTCAACAGGGAAGCGCCCCAACCGCAGTAAGCGGTTGGGGCGCCATTGCGTGTAAGCGCTACTTACTTCGCAAACGCCTCATCCAGCAGAGTCTTCTCCTCTTCCTGGTGGACCTTCGCCACGCCGGTTGCAGTGGTCGACTGCGCACGGCGAGAGACGCGGACCATTTCAGGCATATCCGGAATCAGTGTGCGCAGGTGCTCGTTGTAGAACGGCCATGCGCCTTGGTTAGCGGGCTCATTCTGAACCCAGCGAATTTCCTTCGCGTTCGGGTAGTTCTCGAACGCATCCCGGATGCGGTTGAATGGAATCGGGTGCAGCATCTCGATACGGATGATGGCGACATCGTCGCGCTTATCCTTCTTACGACGCTTCTCCAGTTCGTAGTAGATCTTGCCGGAACACAGCAAGATCGTGGTGACCTTGTCGTGATCTGCGCCGTCAACCTTGACGTTGCCACGCTGTACGAACTCGGGGTCGTCGATAACTGACTGGAACTTGTCCACCTCGATGAAGTCTGCAGGCTGCGAGACCGCCGCCTTGTTACGCAGCATCGACTTCGGGGTGAAGACGACGAGCGGGCGCTTCATCTCACCGAGCGCCTGACGACGCAGCAGGTGGAAATGGTTTGCCGGGGTAGACGGCTGGGCAATCGTCATCGAGCCCTCGGCGACCAGCTGGAGGAAGCGCTCGATACGGGCGGAGGAGTGGTCCGGGCCCTGGCCTTCGTAGCCGTGCGGCAGGAGGGCAATCATGCTGGAAAGCTCGCCCCACTTGGTCTCGCTGGAGGACAAGTACTCGTCGATGATGGTCTGTGCGCCATTGGCGAAGTCGCCGAACTGTGCCTCCCATGCGACGACAGCGTCCTTGTTGCCAAGGGTGTAGCCGTACTCGAAGCCCATACCTGCATATTCGGTCAGTGCAGAGTTGAACACCTCGAAGCGTCCGCCGTTGTCTTGTTCTTCCGCGTTTGCGTCGAGTGGGTTGTACGGAGTGCCGTTATTCGGGTCGTAGAGCACCGCGTGGCGCTGCGTGAACGTACCGCGCTGTGAGTCCTCACCTGCAAGGCGGACAAACTTGCCCTGCTCTGCAAGGGAACCGAAAGCGAGCAGCTCGCCCCAGCCCCAGTCGATGTCGCCGTTTTCGAAGGAACCACCGCGCTTCTTGAGCACGTTGTTCAGGCGCTTGTTCGGCTCGAATTCCTCAGGCAGCTTGCCGTACGAATCCGCAAGGCGCTTGAACGTATCCTCGCTGATCGAGGTGTCCAGGCCACGAGTGAGCTTCTGCGAGTCCGTGATGCCGGTCTGCTCGCTTGGCTTGCCCTCAGCGGACTTGACGTCAGAGAAGACTGCGTCAAGCTGATCGTGGAAGTCCTGTGCCGCGATCTTGGCTTCTTCCTGCGTGAGGTCGCCACGGCCGATGAGGTCCTTGGTGTAGCGGGTACGCACCGAGTCGTGGGAGTGGATGCGGTCGTACATCACTGGCTGCGTCACGGTCGGGTCGTCTGCCTCGTTGTGGCCGCGCAGACGGTAGCAGATGAGGTCGATGAAGACGTCCTTGCCGAAGGCGCGGCGGTATTCGGTTGCCAGGTGAGCAACCCAGGCGGCTGCCTCCGGGTCGTCGCCGTTGACGTGGAACACTGGGCAGTTGAAGCCCTTGGCCAGGTCGGTAGCGTAGTAGGAGGAGCGGCCAGAGTCAGGGGTAGTGGTGAAACCAATCTGGTTGTTCACAACGATGTGGACGGTGCCACCAACGGAGTAGCCAGGGAGGCGAGACAGGTTCAGCGTCTCCTGTACGATGCCGAGGCCAGCGAATGCGGCGTCGCCGTGCAGCATAATCGGAACTACTGGATTGTCGTCGCGAACACCGTTTTCACGCAGCGTGTCCGCCTTTGCGCGGGCAATACCGACGAGCACTGGGTCAACAGCCTCGAGGTGTGACGGGTTCGCGGCCAGCGAGACCTTGATCTCGCCGTCGCCGAACATCTGGATGTGCTTGCCCTCGAAGCCGAGGTGGTACTTCACGTCGCCAGAGCCACCCTGCTGTGCGGACTGCATGTTGCCCTCGAACTCGTTGAAGATCGTAGCGACAGGCTTGCCCACGATGTTAAACAGCACGTTCAGGCGACCACGGTGTGGCATGCCGATGACAGCTTCGTCGAGGCCTTGGCCAGCGGCGGTATCAATCACCGCGTCCATCAATGGGATGAGTGTTTCCGCACCCTCGAGGGAGAAGCGCTTCTGGCCGAGGTACTTCGTCTGGAGGAAGTTCTCAAATGCTTCAGCAGCATTGAGCTTCTGCAGGATGTACTTTTGCTCAGCATTCGTCGGCTTCGGCATGCCAGCCTCGATGCGCTCGAGCAGCCACTCACGCTCATCGCGGTCGAGAATATGGGTGTATTCAGCACCGACGTGCAGGGTGTAGGCAGCACGTAGGCGACTAAGCACCTCGCGCAACGTCATTGTTTCCTTGCCCCCGAAACCACCTACGTGGAACGTGCGGTCGAGGTCCCACAGCGTCAGGCCGTGGGTTTCCATCAGCAGGTCACGGGAGTCCGGTTGCTGCAGGCCCGGCTGGCGCCAACGAAGCGGGTTCGTGTCAGCAATGAGGTGGCCGCGGGAGCGGTACGCCTCGATGAGCTGCATGACACGGGTGTCCTTGTTCACGCCGGAATTCGGCAGGTCCTTCGCCCAGCGTATCGGGAGGAACGGGATCTCGAGGGACTCGAAGATGGAATCCCAGAACTTATCGTCGACGAGGAGCTGCGAAATATCGCGCAGGAACTCGCCAGACTCTGCACCCTGGATGACGCGGTGGTCATAGGTGGAGGTCAGTGTCACAAGCTTGCCGACGCCCAGCTCCGCCAAACGGTCCTCGCTGGCACCTGCAAACTCTGCAGGATAGTCCATTGCGCCGACACCAACGATGGTGCCCTGGCCCTTTGTCAGACGCGGAATCGAGTGGCGGGTACCGATGCCACCCGGGTTGGTCAGCTGAATGGTTACGCCAGAGAAGTCGTCCATCGTGAGCTTGCCGTCGCGCGCGCGACGCACAATGTCTTCGTAGCTTTCGACGAACTCCGCAAACGACTTGTTCTCGCACTCCTTAATCGCAGCGACGACCAGGGAGCGGGACCCGTCCTTCTGCGGCAGGTCGATTGCTAGACCCAGGTTGATGTGCTCAGGCTGAACTGCGAAGGACTTCTTGCCGTCCTCCTTGTAGTTCTTATTCATGTCCGGGTGGAGCTTGGTGGACTGAATGATTGCGTAGCCAAGGATATGCGTGAACGAAACCTTGCCGCCGCGAGTGCGCTTGAGGTGCTCATTGATCAACGTGCGGTTTTCAAACATGAGCTTGACCGGCATATCGCGCACGGTGGTGGCGGTTGGCACCTCGAGCGATTCGTTCATGTTCTTCGCGATAGCGCGGAACGCACCCTTGAGCTGTTCCTCGCCTGGAGTGACCTTGACACTATCGAGCTTGTCCAACGGGGAAGCGGTCGGCTTCTTGGTGCGCTTTGGAGCTGCTTCGGCGGCTGCGCGGTCTACCTGGGTTTGACGGCCGTCCTGGGTAGGAGCGCTCGTGGAGCTGGTGACGCTCGTCGCAGTCTTCGAGGAACCTTTTGGCGCCGGGGTGTTTGTCACCGTCGGCGGGGTGCCCTTCTTCTCGAAAAGATCGCGCCACTCCGCGTCAACGGAGTTGGGATCCTGTTTGTACTGCTGGAACATCTCCTCAACCAGCCAGT
This sequence comes from Corynebacterium sp. UMB10321, assembly GCF_030228725.1. Lineage (NCBI taxonomy): Bacteria > Bacillati > Actinomycetota > Actinomycetes > Mycobacteriales > Corynebacteriaceae > Corynebacterium > Corynebacterium sp. UMB10321. Next base: position 104,502 of record NZ_JASOZC010000007.1, read on the forward strand.
CGTTCTGGCCGAACGTATCTTCGCTGCTCACGGCAGGTGCTCGCCTCTCTTCTTGGGTTGTATGTAACTTTTCAACGACTTTAATTGTCTGGGATTAGGTAGTGCTACCTTACATTCCCGAAAAGCCCTCGTACTTGTGAGATCTACCCCCTTTAGCGGTTGATACACCACAAATGGGCATATCTTCCGTTTTGAGTGAGAAGGGTCTCATGAGAACCGTTATCAATGATACGTCCTCATTCGACAACAAGTATTTGAACGGTTGCTTGCTCGTGATTGATTGATTTCGAACTCTTGAAGAGGTGGGGCGGGCACGTCGACTTTGGCCTGGTGCGTGGGGAAGTGCAGAGTGGGCGTCGAGCAGTATTCACGGTGGCAGCTGTCGAGAAGCGCTCGTGTGCAGTCTCGGGGGGACCAAGAAGGTGGGGCCAAAGCAGGCTCGCGTATTTGAGGGGGCGCTGTGTTTCGGCGGCGGTGCAGGGTGTGGATCTCCAACTAAAGCAGAGGTGCTACCGGGGGTAGGCGAAAGATGGAAGTGCGTGATTCCCGCCTCAGTTTTGGGGGAGGCGGGAATGAACTTCGGAGCCGAAGCTATTTGGTAATTTCTTGCTGATTGGTGTCGCGTACTTTGTCGTCGTCACCAAAGAGTCGGAGTACCCAGCGCAGAAGGTTCTTTGGATTCGCACTGAGGCCAGCCTCCTCCTGGTCAGGCTTTTCCGGAAGAGGGCTCAAGAATTGGGAGGGAGGAGTGCCGAGGGCGACGGCGATGTTATCCATCAGGTGGTCGGCAAGCTTGCGGTTGGCGGCGGTGCCCGCGATCGCGCCGAGCCCCAGAGGCAGCATCTTGCCAATCCATGCTCGGCGGAACCGCTTCGTAAACGACTTCATGGCCACACGAGACAGGATGCCATTGACTTCGGCGAGGCCCGGGCCAGCAAAGCGCGTCAGGACATTTTTCGACGCCAACTCCCTCGGCCGAGCTCGGTCCGCGCCGAGCAACGTGTCAACAATCGCAACGCCCTGGGCGCCCATCATGACCGTGAGCACGCCTGCGCGTCGGCGCTCTTTGTCTTCGATATTGACGTCGCGCAAGTACATGGAGGAGAGGGTGTAAAACGCGGCAAGGTCTAAGAAGACTACCGATTCGCCAGCAACGGCTGCTGCGCCGGTGACGAGCCCTACGCCAGGAACCGCGGCTGCTGCGCCCACGCCTGCACCTGTTGCGGAGACTACGTTTTTAAAATGCTTGTCCATCGTGTGCTGGATTTCCGCAGGACTTTGCTCCGGGTGTTGACGGCGAAGCCAGTTCACGTAAGCCCGAATGGCACCGGACTGAAGATGGACAGCCTTATCTACTGCTGCGATAAACGCTCGGCCTGCTGGGCCTGCTTCCTCCTCGAGGGAGCTTAAGTCTTCAGCACGGGCGTCTTCAATAATTTCGACTACAGGTTCGTCGTCTTCGTGCTTGTCTTTGCGGAACTTTTCTAACATGCTGTGTGTTTTTCTCCTTATTAATTATTGGTACGAGCGTTCATCGTACCCGCCTTAGAAACTCCACGAGAATAGACAGAATTCCGGGCTAGGCTAAAAGGCATGCATCTCAACAGCAACAATCCGCAGGAGCACCTCCAGGTGCAGACCACCTCGGGAATCGTTGCTGGCACTATTGATCCACAAACCGGGGTTCGCACTTGGCGCGGGGTACCCTACGGTGCAGATATGGGCGGTGAGAACCGATTTCGGGCCCCACAGCCTGCGCCTTCGTGGTCAGGTGTGCGCACCACAACCAACTATCGGCCACCTGCGATGCAGACGAATTTCGGGTGGAAAGACACAGTAATCGGCACCGAGGACTGCCTACACGCAGACATCGTTCGGCCTGATACGGACGACGTACTCCCCGTCGTCATCTATTTTCACGGTGGATCGTTCGTAAGCGGATCGAGTCATGAGAAAGTACTCCAGGGGCACTTTCTGGCTAATGTCACCGATATCGTCTATGTCTCCTTAAACTTTCGCCTCGGGGTGCTTGGGTACTTGGATCTGCGCAGTATCGGCGAGGACTGCGCTGCCAACCCCGCCATTTTGGACCAGATCCTCGCGCTGCAGTGGGTACACGAAAACATCGCGGCCTTCGGAGGGGATCCGAACAACGTAACCATCATGGGCGAGTCAGCCGGGGCAGCTTCAGTAATCCATATGATGTGCGCCCCGGCGGCTCGGGGGTTGTTCCACCGGGCAATCGCCCAGTCCACTCCGCTTTCTTCCGTGCATACGAAGGCACAAGCCGCGATGTGGACGTCGACACTTCTTGACGGCATGGGGCTATCGCGACTATCTACCCTCGAGCACCTCCGGGAGGTACCTGCCGAGGAACTGGTTAGAGTGGGGCAGTCCATGCTGTTTACTGGCCGCGAGCTGCGCGAACTGAATTTGAGCTTCATGCCGACGGTCGATGGCACCACGCTGCCAGCTCACCCGCTGGACATGTTCCGCGCCGGGCAACAGGCGCCGGTGCCGTTGATCATCGGGACCAATGCGGATGAGGCCAGCTTTGCAAAGGCGCTGTATCAGCGGACGAAAGCCCGTCAGCGTGCAGCACGCCGCTTGCTCGAGGCGTATGACGCGAAGAACGCGACAGCGGTCATCCAGGCGTATAGCGACGTGAGCCAGCGTACGGACTTCGCCGAGTTTCTCGCAGACGCCGTGTTCTGGGGACCGTCGGTGATCGCTGCAGGGGAGCACCGTAAGGTGGCTCCGACTTGGATGTACCGCTTTGAATATGCATCGGCGACAATGCGGCGGCTCGGGTTGGGGGCAATGCACACAGCCGACCTGATGGCGGTGTTTGGCGATCGGGAAGGTACACGCTCATCGAAGATCGACCGATTTGGCTCCACCGTTGCGTTTGAAGCAGTAGTTGAAGTGATGCAGCGCAACTGGGGGTCGTTCTTTCATACCGGTGAACCAGGGCCGAACTGGCCCCGCTACGATTTTCGTGGCGACGACCACCCCGGGCGCGCGACCGCAATCATCAACGAACATCCGTCAATCGTGTACGACCCAAAACGTCACAAACGCCGGGCATGGGAGGCTTTTGACATGCGTAGCTGGCAGGGCCGCGAAGCGTGGATGCGCATCATGGGGCCAGAACAGTAGGCTTGGCATCGTCCGCCGGTGACAACCACGATGAGGAAGAGTAGAGGATTCTTCGTGAGCTTTTTAGAAGACATTGCCGCGGCTCTAGACCGTGAAGGTATTGAGTCTCGTGTGCACGACGACACGATGTTTGTTCCTATCACCCCCGAGATTGAGATCCAGTTCGTTGTTATCGACGAGCAACTGCCAGCGGCGAACGTGTATATCGCGGCTGCTGACGTTGATGAAGACGATGAGGACTTTGAAGCAGCATTGGTCGCAGTTATATTTTCTGCCGAAGATGCTGTGTCCGCTGTCGCTGAGCATATAGCCACTGACGAGGTGGTTACCGTGTTCCGCAGCCTGCTCGAGGCTGCAGACGAACGTATCGCCGGGCTTGAATTCTTTCCGGACGCCGAAAACCATCAACTCGTCTTCGCAGAAGTTGGTACAGAGGCTGAAGTCCACGTGGAGGTCGAAGTTATCGACGCCACAGCCACTGCCCACGTGCAGTTTGTGGTTCCTGGAGACGATGAGGAAGCAGATTCCGAAGAACTTGACTTGGGAAGCTTCACCGACATCGACAGGCTTTTTGATGTCTTGAATCTGGTTGCTGACCAGGCTGAAGACTGGGAGAGCCAGATGCTTCCGCTTGACGACGAACCGGGGCAGTAGCCAGCCGGTTACGCTACGTTCAGTCCGGCGAACAGGGATGAAGGAGAGCGGACGGGATCGAAGTGGCCGTCGACTAGCCAGACATACGTTGCCGCGTATGGATGTGGCAGTAGATGAAGCATGTCCTCCGTCGCGTCGGGGTAGAGCGCGCGCATCCAACCCTCAGCTACCGCGGGGTTGACCGGCGCACCCGACTGGGCGGTGAATCGTGCTTCGATGATGTACGCGGGACGTGCAGACGCTCCGTAACCTTGCACCATCGCCTGAGCCCGCGGGCCGACTCTCCGCCGCGTAAGCGCAAGGTTGATGTGTTGCTTGTCTATGACTCGCGGCAATGCGATGACCGGCGGGCGCCACGAGCCAGTCGGTCGTGCAAGAGAGCGAGGGTGCTTGACTGTGGCGCTGAGGGCTTGGACGGTGTCGTCAAAGCGGTGGGTGATTTCTTGAGCAATCGTTGATTCGTAGAACATGCTTCGAAGCGTACGAGAGTAGCTGGACACGGAGTGGCCAAATCACCCATGAATTCGAACACCCGTGCTAACTTTGTTGCGTGATGGGATGTTAACGCGAAGAAAGACTAGTGTTGTCGCTGGTATGACGGAACAAACATATAAGGGCGGCGCTTCACCAAAGCTGCCTTCAGTGATATGGGTGCTGTGCACCGCAGCGTTTATCATTGCGCTCGGCTACGGGTTCATCGCCCCGGTGTTGCCACAATTCGCCGCCAGCTTCAACGTGTCCATGGCGGCCGCTGCAGCGGTGATCTCCGTGTTTGCAGCAGCTCGCTTGCTTGGCGCGCCAGGCGCGGGCGCGCTGGTGGATAAGCTCGGATCACGGCCGGTGTACCTCACCGGGTTGAGCATTGTTGCGACTGCAACGTTTGCCGTGGCGTTTGCTCAGGCGTACTGGCATATTTTGGCGTTGCGCTTTATCGCCGGCTTCGGATCCACGATGTTTACGCTCTCCGCACAGGCCTTCATCGTTCGCGTGATTCCTCCCAGCATTCGTGGGCGAGCGAATGCACTTTATGCATCGTCATTCTTGCTTGGCAACATCTTCGGGCCAATCATCGGCGCTGGACTCAGTTTCCTTGGATACCGAATTCCGTTCGCAGTCTACGGTGTTGGTGTCGGTCTTGCGGCAACTATCGTGTGGGTTGCTACGTCTCGGCAACACAAGCCAGAGACACCGAGAATACAGCGGCCGCCAATGCCACTGCGCCGAGCCTGGAAGCAACCCACGTACCGTGCGTTGCTCGCCGTCGCCTTTACAAATGGTTTTGTGAACTTCGGTGCGCGCGTTTCGGTCCTTCCGCTGTTCGCTGCGGCGATATTTGCAAATGGTGGCGCGGCATCCGGACTTGCGTTGACTGCGTTCGCGCTGGGCACGGGCGTCACGCTGCAGTTTTCTGGTCGGCTGGCTGACCGAATCGGACGTCGTCCTTGCATTCTCGCAGGTCTTGCGGTCTCGGCAATATTCACGGGCACACTCGGACTCGCCACGACAGTGTGGGTGCTGTTGCTGGTCTCAGTGTGTGCGGGTGTTGGCGGTGGGTTGATGAGTCCTGCCTCGCAGGCGACGTTAGCTGACATCATCGGCAATGACCGCTCGGGTGGCAAGGTAATTTCTACCTATCAGATGGTGCAGGACTCCGGCCAGATTGCGGCACCGATTGTGATCGGCTTTCTGGCGGAGGTGTTCGGCTTTGCTATCGCGTTTGGTGCCTGCGGAGTAGTTGCTCTGGTCGCTCTATTGCTCTGGGCAATGTACGGTAAGGAATCTCTGCACAGGTCCACTGCGTAAAGGAGCACGGTGCGAATTATTATTGACTGCGTCCCAGGGGTCGAGGACACGCTTGCGTTGGCATATGTCGTTGCTGCGCACCATCGTGGGCAGGCTGAATTGGAGTGCGTGACAACCTCAAGCGGTAGCGCCTCAGCTGCGCAATGTGCCCAGCATGCTGCGTGGGTGTTGGCACGCTGCGGCCTGCCCGCTGTTGCGGTCGCAGCAGGTTGCGACGCGCCAAAACATCAACCGACGCGCGATGCTGGACTGGGTGACGCCCGAGTCCCAGAACGCTACGTCGCGAATGACTGGGACCTGTTGTGGGCCGACGCGTGCGCGCGAGGTACACGGGACCTGTGTTTGATTTGCACGGGCCCGTTGACAAACCTCGCCGAGTTTTCACGGCGCTACCCCGAGTACTTCGACGCACTTGAGCACATCGTTGTGTCTGAATCCAGCCTTCTACTCGACCGAGAAGCCTCCGATGTGGTGTTGCAGGACACCCCGGTGGCGATCACCGTCTGTGCAGCACCGGAAACGTTGGGGCAGGTAGATGTGCAACGGTGCGCACCGCTGGCAGAAGTCGGGGCCACCGCGGTTACTGGCGTTTCGCTACTCGCGGCCCAGGTCGCGTTAGGTGATATCCAGACTGGTGGGCAGTGTGTGACGCTCGCGCCTGCCGAGGAAGATGATGACCCGAACGCGCTGGTGCTCGACACCGCGGATGTAGACGAAGAGGACGTCGTCAAGCTTTTCGACGCCTGCTGTGCCACGTTTGACGCTCTTGCACGCGGCGATGATGCTCTGGACGTAACGAGGCACCTCCGGGCGGAGGACTAACGCAGACAAAACGCCCGCCGGGGTGTGTCCGGCGGGCGCAATCGAAGGGTATGGGAAAGGCTTATGCCTCGGTGAGGCCAGCTTCGACCATCACGCCACGAAGGGTGTTGGCGGAGTGATCGAACTTTTCCTTCTCGCTATCTTCAAGGTGCAGCTCGACAACCTCGCGGACACCGTTGCGGTTGATAACAGCCGGGGTGCCGATGTAGATGTCTTCCTGACCGTACTGGCCTTCAAGGAGAGCAGAGACTGGCAGTACGACGTCCTCGTTCATCAGGATTGCGCGGGTGATGCGGGCAAGGCCAGCACCGATACCGAAGGACGTGGAGCCCTTGGCTTCGATGATCTTGTAGGCGGCATCGCGGGTTGCGACGAACATCTCGTCGATGCGCTCGTAGATCTTCGGATCGGTTTCTGCTTCCTTCTCCAGACGACGACGTAGCGAAACGCCAGCGACGGAGCCGGATGCCACGACAGGCAGCTCGGTGTCGCCGTGCTCACCGATGATGTAGGAGTGGACAGAGCTTGCGGAAACACCGAAGTACTTGCCGAGGTTGCAGCGCCAGCGTGCGGTGTCCAGGATGGTGCCGGAACCCACGACCTGTGCGGAGGAAAGACCGGTCTGCTTCCAGGTGGCGTAGGTCAGGACATCGACAGGGTTGGTTGCAACCAGGTAGATGCCGTTGAAGCCGTTGGCCATCACTTCCTTGTTGATGGACTCGAAGATCTTCACATTGCGGCCCACGAGCTCAAGGCGGGTTTCGCCGTCGCGCTGTGCAACACCTGCACAGTTGACGATGAGCGCTGCGTCGCGGCAGTCCTCGTAGGTGCCGACCGTGATCTTGGTGTTGTGGCCTGAGTACGGCATTGCGTGGTTGAGGTCCTCGACCTCACCCCACGTCTTCTTCTCGTTCAGGTCGATAATTGCGAGGTGGTCGCAAATACCCTGGTTGAGGATTGCGTATGCGAACGCGACGCCGACATCACCAGCACCAATCAAGACAATCTTGTTGCCTGGCGTGATGTTGTTCGACGGGGTGGACGGATTGGTGATAGTCATATGATCTCTCCTGAATCCAGTAAAACTATGTTCCGCTACCCATCATTGCAGATTTTCCGCCACAATGGGAATACCAATCGAAATATGTAACCAAGATAACGGAAATAGGCGGGCATAACCGGGCATTGATGGCTTTGGGGTATTAAAAGGGGAGGCGTGGCGCACGATGGAGTGAGTCGGCGCCCGTGGCGATTCGCCAAGTTTGACCTTCGATATCTACTGCAGGACCAACAAAATGCGGTTCAGCTGGAGTTACTCGTACGGCGAGGCTATCGCCATTCTTGCAAATCGGAAGGCAGAGGGCCTCTGCGATAGCTTGGTGGCGCCGGTAGTCCCCAAGGATCAAGATGCCTTCCTCCTGGAGGCGTGACCTTGATCCGCCGTTGTATCGAATGCGCTTCATTGGGTCTTTCTGCTGAGCGACAGTGTAAATGATGCCGCGCGGAATGAGCACCTGCTGGATTGAGCGAAACAACATGTCGAGGCGCTGTTGCCCAGAAGGCAATTCCATAATTTTGGCGACAGTTTCCTCATCCGCATGGAGGAGCACGTTATTCGGGTACGGGTGATCGAACCAGGCCCACGCAATTTTGTTGCGTGCTGCTGCCATGATGGTTCGCTTGCGGTCACGGTTTCCACCTGCGGTGAGGATGTCGTCGGTGATTTTGACGAAGCCTACTCGGAAAGTGGAAGTAACCTCATTTGCGTGGCAGAGCATGGCGTGGTGGCCAACTGCTTCCATCGGGATCATCCAGCCGTAGGGGTTCTTGGAGTATTTACAGTCAACTTCATGGCCGAGGATCTTGAAATCCATCTTGTCGCCGTCCGTGATAGTGCCGTCAAACCCTCGGCGAATGTTAATTTCAACCAACGATCCAATGTGGGCAAGTTCTGTCTTGCTCAGCTGCGCTGGGTCGAACCGGCCCGTGTGCTGGCCGTCATAGGCCTGGTCGAAAGTTTGTCGAAATATTCTTCCCATTGCTTCGCCGTCGGGAAACTCGTTACGGAAGAGCTCGGCGAGTTCATGGGAAAAATCGCCATCAAGGTTGTGTGTCATGGGCAGATCCTATGCGTGCGTTTGAAGCGCCAGTTGTGGGGCCACCTCGGGGGCTTTCGTTACGGCATTGCAGGAAAGTAGTGCGTCCTTGATTGCGGTGCCGATTGCAGCCGCAACCGGTGGCGGAAATGCATTGCCGACTTGGCGCCATTGGGCGGTCTTGCCACCTTGCCAATCCCAATCTTCAGGGAACCCTTGGATAACGCCGCCCATCCGCACAGTAAGGCGGGGAAGGTTGTCCGGGTCATCGACAGGGAAGTCGGGGCCTGGTGCGCTGTCTGCGATCGAAGTTCCTCGGATGCCGAGCTTCTTCCATGCTGCCTTTGCTCGAGTCGGGCCAACGTCTGGTCCACCGTGCTTCTTTGATCCGCCAACGAGCGTCGGTGCTACCGTATCGGCTTGATCTGCCCATGCGTCCGCTCCCGGCCAGCCATTTTCTCCCATTAGGTGGCGAAGTGCGCTACCAACGGATGTGTGATGCATATTCGGGGTTGGCCATTCGAAGTGCTCGGCAAACTCGTGTTTCAGGGCTACCAAAATAAACCGTGGGCGCAGTTGGGGGACACCGAAGTCTGCCGATTGAAACAGTGACCAGTAGGTGGTGTAACCCATCCGATTGAGCTCACTGACAATTTCATTGCGGTAGGAATCAAACCGCTTTTGGCCAAGGCCTCGGACGTTCTCCAGCATGACGGCTTTTGGATTGATTTCTCCTACCAGTCGTAGGGCTTGCGGGAACAGATCACGCTCGTCGTCTGCGCCGAGCTGTTTTCCCGCGATGGAAAAGGGCGGACACGGAACGCCACCTGCAAAGAGATCGACCTGATCGCGCCATACGGTGCCGTCGAAGTCATGTACATCCATTTCGCGTACTGGCCACGGATGTGGATGGTCACAGCCGCGATTGGCTCGCAGTGTCTCTGCTGCCCAGTTGTCGATTTCCACCACGGCTAGATGCTGGAAACCTGCTTGCTCGAGCCCAAGTGCTTGGCCTCCAGCGCCAGCGCAGATCTCGATAGAGGTCAACGTGGGCTCGGAAGTAACCGTAGACAGGCGCATCGCGTCTCCTTCTGGCTAAAACTTGGAATATGTAGGCATAGGATAGCGTGCACAGCAGACAATGGATACTTTTATTCGAAATTATGTGCTACTTCATCTCGTAAGTGACGTGCGCTGCCGCAACTGCCTTTGGGCGCCCGGTGACAAAGTAGAGCACAGTCATGATTACCACGAACGCAACGCCTACGGCGAGCGCCATGTGATACTGCGGCAGCCACACCATGATGCCGAATGTGAACAAGATGAAAATGATCGCGAACCACTGCCCGTAGGGCCAGAACGGTACAGGGAAGCTCAAGGTCTCGCGCTCTGCCGCGGACATGTTGCGGCGAGATGCGACGTGTGCCAGCAGGATCATCAGCCACACAAACACGGTTGCGAAGGTGGCCAGCGCTGCGATGGTCTCGAAGATGTTCGGATAGAGCGCGTTGAGCACCACGCCGATGATGAGTACGAGCAACAGGGTAATGGTCGTCATTACTGGGATGTCGCGGATGGTGCGCTTCATGATCTTCGGGGCTAGGCCTTCCTTCGCCAGGCCAGTAAGAACGCGCCCAGTGCCGAACAGGTCTGCATTAATTGCAGAAAGGGCAGCAGTGATGACCACCAAGTTGAGCAGTGCAGCGGCCCAGTTCACGCCAAGTGTGTCAAAGATCTGAACGAAGGGGCTTTCTTCACCAGTCATTGCACGCCACGGGTTGAGCATCAAGATAACCAGGATGGCGAGGACATAGAACAGAAGGATGCGCAGCGGTACGGTGTTGACGGCCTTCGGGATCGAGCGGTCCGGATCGTCTGCTTCGGTGCCGGCGACGCCGATGATCTCAGTTCCGCCGAAGGCGAAGAGTACGAGGATGAACGCTGCGATCATGCCTTCGATGCCGTTCGGGAAGAAGCCACCGTCGTTCCAGAGGTTAGAGATTCCGGTCGTCTCTGGGTCGGTACCCAAACCAAATGCGAGGATGGCAGCACCGCCGACGATCATCGCCATTACGGCGACGACCTTAATGAGCGTGAATGCGAACTCCAGCTCGCCGAACCAGCGCACGGATGCGAGGTTCGCCGCACCAATGACCAGCAGGGTAGTGGTAATCCATACCCATGCTGGGGTGTCCGGGAACCAGAACTTCATATAAATGCCGATGGCAGTCAAGTCCGCAAGGCAGACGATCATCATCTCGAATGCGAACATCCACCCGGTAATGTACCCGCCCAGGCCACCAAGGTGCTCCCTGGTGTACACCGCGAACGACCCACGAACCGGGTGCTGCACACTCATCTCGCCCAGGGCGCGCAACATAAAGTAGACGACGGCCCCTCCGAGTAAGTATACGAGGAGCACCGAGGGGCCGGCGGCCTGAATCGCGCCGGCGGAGCCGTAGAAGAGCCCGGTGCCGATCGCCGAGCCGAGGGCGATGAAGTGGATATGGCGGTGTGTAAGCCCCTTGGGCTTCGACGAGCGGGAAGTCATGGCAGACATCATAACGTTTAATTACGCTGCTCTGTAAATTATTCACAGGTAATTCTGTGAGTTCGGTCGCGTTTTCAGGCAGCGCTACTGTGCAGTATCAGCATCACGCTTCCGTGAGCGTGCAACTGCGGCAACTACCAGTGCGATAACGACGGCGGCACCGGCAGTGATGAGCATCCACGTCGGCGTACCGCCGTCATTTTCTGTGGGGGTCGTTTCGGCCGAGTCTTCCTTGGCGGAGATTTGCTCACGGATCCAGTCCGCCTGCGAAGCAACTGGCGCAAACGCAACCTTCGGGCTCACTCCTTCCTCAGCGGAGTCCGGGTTGTCTGGATCCATAAACAGTGATGCGGACGCGATGGCTGCGACCTTGCCCTCACTGAAGAGCGCGCCGCCGGAATCACCGGGCTGGGTTGCTGCCCCACCTTTCATGGTGGCTTCGACGCCGTCGGTGCCGTCAAACAGAATCATCGGGGTTGGGCCGTCGACGGTAGCGTCTGCGTACGGAAGGGTGCGTCCGGCACCAGAGCCATCAGAGGACCAGCCGTAGAAAGTAGCGTCGCTGCCTGCAGCTGGGATATCGCTAGCAAGCTCAGGATAAGCATCGAGTCCGAGGTCCTCAGAGGTGTGTAGCAGCGCGATATCGCCTTTCGGGGTGGTCATCCACTTATCGACGTCATAAAACTTCTGGTTATCACCCTGGCCAGTACGCACGGACCCACCAGCTTGTGGCAGGTGGTCCATACAATGGCGCGCAGTAATAACCCAGTGGGACGCAATGGCGGTACCTGTGCACACGCCGGTGTCTGGGTCATCGTCCGCGGTGCGGACGGAGACTACTGCGTTGGACTCTGCCGAAGGCTCAGCGAACGTATCGGACTGCATTGCCAATGCAGGTGCTGCCGGGAGTGCTACGAGCGCGGCAGCGACGCAGGAGCTAAGAATACGAGTGGAAGTGTGCAGTTTCATGAGTTTTCCTTTTCTTTAGTGTTGGAGCGGAGGAAGATCGGTCCGGGTTGCGCGAGCCACGATCATGCGCATCGCGGCCTCGAGTGGTCCACGGGCGTAGAAGCTGCGCCACAGCACAGCGAAGGCGAAAGCAACTGCCAGCGTGAGTACTGCGTATACCACCCCGCTGTGGCCGTTGGCCGTGACAACGTGTGCGCAGTACACCGTCAGAGGCATCCGGCCCATGTCACAACCAAACGGAACAAACTGTGCGAGGATGAGACACAGCGCAGTGATACCAGTCGCGACGGCGCACTCGCTGATCACTGAAATGAGTCCCCCGGTGTGCCCATTCGGATCGATCGCGGCGATGAATAGGCCAGCACCTGCCGTGTTGAGGTGCAGCCGAGCTGCAATCACCGCAGGCAGCACCGCCGCCGCGATAATGACTGTGACCCAACGACGCCATGGGTGGTGGAGGATGACACGCCACGACACCATGCCCGCAACCATGAGTGCCGCCCACGAAAAGACAGGGTAGGGGGCACCGAAGACTGCGGCCGGTAGTGCAACAACTGTCCCGAGCGCCGTCGTTGCAGCCGAAGCAAAGAGCAACCCCGCAAGCAGTAAGCCCAAACGCGCAGTTGGCCAGTGGGGAAGCGTCGCTAAGCAGAGGTAGCAGATGCCAAAGACAAGGAGCACAACCTCGATGTCGCCAGCGAACGGCACGAGGAGCACATGCAGCACAATCAGTAGCGTCCCACGAACATAAAAGCCATGGCGACAGCGCGCGACAGCCTCGCCGCCTACCGCTTGGGCGCGCCGGGCCATCAGCTCCATCGAGATGCCAGCCAGGAACGCGAACGTTGCCGCGGGGAAGCCGTAGAGCAACTGACCCGTGACGCCAGCAGGATGGGTGAGGTGCGCGAAGATCATGGCTGCGAGTGCTACGGCTCGCGCGTAATCAATACCGTGAACTCGCAGATCCGGTGTGGAAGTCTTTGACATGCTCCTCACGCTATGCAGGGCGATGTTGCGAGAGCGTTAACATTGCGACCCCGTAAGAAGCCCCAATTAGAATCACAGCAGAATACAAGAACTCCAACGTGGAAGGGGCTGTTGTGGCTGCACCGCCGAAGATTTTGATCGTTGAGGACGAGACGCTGCTCGCCGATGCGTTAGGCAAAGCACTGCGCCGTGAGGACATGCTCGTTGATGTGCGTTACGACGGCCGCTCCGCGCTCGACCGCCTGGAATCACAACCGATAGATGTGATCGTGCTCGACCGAGATATCCCCGAGGTTCACGGCGACGACGTCTGTGCAACCGTCCGTGAGCTGTACCCAAACACGCGGGTGCTGATGCTCACGGCGTCCGCAACGCTCGAGGATCGTCTCCAAGGCTTCGAGATTGGGGCGGACGACTATCTGACCAAGCCGTTCGAGCTGCCCGAGTTGCTGGCTCGCGTCAAAGCCTTGTTGCGACGAGCCGCACCTGAAACAACCTCGACGCTCACGTGCGGCGACGTCATCCTCGACAGAGGCACTCACCAAGTCCACCGAAGCGGCGCGTCGATTGCGTTGTCGCCGAAAGAGTTCGCGGTGCTTGAAACGCTGATGCGAGCACAGGGGCACGTTATTTCCGCGGAGCAGCTCTTAGAAGAGGCATGGGACGCGAACGCGGACCCGTTCTCCAATTCGATTCGCGTCACTATCTCGCACTTGCGGCGCAAGCTGGGGCAGCCTTGGATTGTGCAAACAATGCCCGGCGCTGGCTACTACGTTGCGGAGGAGCCGTACCAATGAGGCTTTCACTTCGCGCGCGTACGTCGTGGTTGTTCGTGGCAACGGTTTTTACCGCAGGGCTGAGTTTGACTGCGGTGGTGTACCTCTACCTGCGCCTGACTCCGGTACCTGTGCAAGCTGTCATCGAGGGCGTCGGGGGCGTTCCCGGCAGTGACGGAGCATTTATTGATGGGTCCGTGCCCATCTCACACGAGGTGCTCAACGTGATGCTCGGCGCCTCGCTCGTCGCGCTGTGCGTGCTGACGGCGCTCGCCGGCGCCATCGGTTGGTTCGTCGCGGGTGTGTTGCTCAAACCCGTACGTACCATCGCGGCGACTGCACGTCTGGTCTCTGCTGGCGATCTTGATCAGCGGTTCGACTACGAAGGCCCCGCTGACGATGTCGCTGACCTCGCGCACGCACTCGACTCGATGCTGGAGTCCCTCGCGCACTCCATCGCGGCACGGCAACGCTTTGCATCAAACGCGTCCCATGAGCTGAAAACCCCGATCGCTACCATTCAGACCATCGCAGATGTCGCGCTACTAGACCCGAATGCACCTGCAGAGGAGCTACGCGACGCCATCCGCGACATCCGCACCGTGAATGCGTCGTCTGCGGAGATGGTCACGTCGCTGCTGAACTTCAGCCAGGCCGAGGCCAAAGTACTCGAGGCGCGCGACATTAACATCTCAGAGCTCATTACCACTGTCGCCTCGAGCGCCGAAGGTATCGACGCCACCATCGAGCCAGACATTCACGTCCTCGGCGACGTCGTGCTATTGCGCCACGCGATCCAAAACCTCATCGAGAATGCTCGTATCCACGGCGTGGACGGGACTGTGCAGGTGCGTGTTTGCCGGACTGGATCCGGTGATGGGGTCGAAGTGGGCGTCGTCAATGATGGGGACGTGTTGGACCCTGCCACAGTCAGCCAGCTCGTAGAGCCATTTAGCAGGGCGAATGCGCGCGTTGCTGGTGCGCGTCCGGGGCACGGACTAGGGCTGGCGCTGGTTGATACGATTGCGCGTGCGCACCACGGGGAGTTGGAGCTCGAGGCGCGAAGCGCTGAAGTTGGTGGCGGACTCGTGGCGCGGATGACATTGCCAGTGGCGAATAGGAAAATCACTGCAGGGTGGCGTACTGTGGGGAAACAATGATCACTTCCGAAAACGCCACCGGCGGCGAGAAAGAGCCGGATATGAATGTGTCGGAAAATCAGGAAAACCCGCAGGATGTCGCAGCGGATGCTGCACGTGAGGACACCAGGGATGCGGGAGTTTCTGAGGAAACCGGCGCTGCGCAAGACGCAGCCAATGCCGAAACTAATGAGACTGAGCAGATTTTGAGCCTTGCCGACGTCGTCGGTGGCGACGTGGCGGACCTCGCTGGGAGCGAGGCGGACGAGGCCACAGAGGCAGACGAGACCGCTGAAGAGCCAGTGAACGGGTTCGAGAACCTGAATCTGCCTGAAGAAGTCGTGGATGCCGTGAAGAAGGTTGGCTTTGAGCAGCCATCCGCGATTCAGGCTGAAACCATTCCACTGTTGATGGAAGGCCGCGACGTTGTCGGCCTTGCGCAAACGGGTACCGGTAAGACGGCCGCGTTCGCGCTGCCGATCCTTTCGCGGATCAACCGCAAGGAGCGCTACCCGCAGGCACTGATCCTCGCGCCTACACGTGAGCTTGCGCTGCAGGTATCAGACTCCTTCCAGTCGTTTGCAGACCACCTTGGCGGGATCTCCGTGCTTCCGATTTACGGTGGCCAGGCATACGGTATCCAGTTGTCCGGTCTGCGCCGCGGTGCCCAGATCATCGTGGGTACTCCGGGCCGCGTCATCGATCACTTGGAGAAGGGTTCGTTGGACATTTCCAACCTGCGCTTCCTTGTCCTCGATGAGGCAGACGAGATGCTGAACATGGGCTTCCAGGAAGACGTGGAACGCATCTTGGAGGACACACCGGAAGAGAAGCAGGTTGCGCTGTTCTCTGCGACGATGCCGAACGCTATTCGCCGTATCTCGAAGCAGTACCTCGACAACCCGACTGAAGTCACGGTGAAGTCGAAGACGCGCACCAATACGAACATCACCCAGCGTTACCTGTTCACGGCGCACCGCAACAAGCTCGATGCGATCACCCGAATCCTTGAAGTCACTGAGTTTGAGGCAATGATTGTCTTCGTGCGTACGAAGCAGGAGACTGAGGAGCTGGCTGAGAAGTTGCGTGCCCGCGGGTTCTCCGCAGCTGCGATCAACGGCGACATCGCTCAGCAGCAGCGTGAGCGTACCGTTGATCAGCTTCGCGACGGCCGCCTTGACATCCTGGTCGCTACCGATGTCGCTGCTCGTGGCCTGGACGTTGAGCGCATCAGCCACGTGCTGAACTACGACATCCCGAATGACACCGAGTCATACGTGCACCGCATTGGTCGCACCGGGCGTGCAGGCCGTACAGGTGAGGCGATCCTCTTTGTCACTCCGCGTGAGCGTCGCATGCTGCGCTCCATTGAGCGCGTAACCAACGCGACCATCGAAGAGATGGATCTGCCGACGGTCGACGAGGTCAACGAGAGCCGCAAGACGAAGTTTATGGACTCCATCACCGAGTCGCTCGAGGCGAGCGAGGTGCAGGTGTTTAGGTCCATGGTCCGCGAATACTCCGCTGCCAACAACGTGCCGATGGACGACATCGCCGCCGCTTTGGCAACGCAGGCTTTGGCGGGTGACGAGTTCCTGATGAAGGAGCCGCCGAAGGACCGCCGCGATCGGCGGGACCGTGATCGGTGGGATCGCGACGACCGCCGTGGCCGCGGGCGTGACCGTGATGACCGTCGTGGAGGCCGCAGCCGCTTCGACCACGATTCGGAGAACTTCGACACCTACCGCCTGGATGTTGGCAAGCGCCAGCATGTTCGCCCGGGTGCAATCGTTGGTGCGCTCGCCAACGAGGGGGGCTTGAGCTCCAAGGACTTTGGTCGCATCACTATCGGTGGGGACTTCACCCTGGTTGAGCTGCCGAAGAACCTGGACAGCGCGGTCCTTGATCGTTTGACGGATACCCGTATTTCCGGTCAGCTGATCAATATTCAGCGTGATCACGGTGCACCTCCGCGCGGACGCGGCGGGCGCGGGCGCGGTGGATACGACCGCGATGATCGCCGCGGTGGCCGCGGGCGCGGGCGTGGCGGTTACGACCGCGATGATCGCCGCGGTGGCCGCGGGCGGGGACGTGGCGGTTACGACCGCGACGATCGCCGCGGTGGCCGCGGGCATGACCGCAACTGGGACTAAGCGCCCTTGAACCTGAGCGCACCTGCTGAGTAATGACTACTCGGCGGGTGCGTTTTTCATAGCTTGGTTGTGCAGTAGACTGCACAGGCATGAAGTTGAATCGCCGTTTGCTCACGCTGGGGTGGGCGCTTGCGCTCGGAGTGGGCGTCGTAACGAACTTGCCGACTGCGCAGGCACAGAACCTGCAGCGCGTAGAGCAGGGCGGAGCCGTGATGGTTGAAGGCGGCGGTTACTGCACCGTCGGATTTAATGAACCGTCTCGCAGGCGAAGCCTGGTTGCGGCGCACTGCGGACCGGACGGTGCGCGTGTGCGCATCGTGGACCACAACGCGAGGGTTGCATCGCCACAGCTCGGCACCCTGTATCGCTCGAAGGCGTACGACGGCCGCCTTGGCAATGACTGGGCCGCTATCCAGTGGGACGCGCCGGTGCAGATCGGTGGCAACCGGTTCTCCGGTGACGCGTGGGTAAACCCAAACACTATCGCCGTCGGTGAGCGCGTGTGCTACTTCGGGCAAACATCGAACCGGCCGACGGGCGCCCCCACGTGTGGTCGATTCGGCGGAGCAGAAGGAAATACGTTCTTCGTCGAAGCGCCGATGACCCGTCCCGGCGACTCCGGTGGCCCGCTGTGGATTCCGGGCCGCGGATTTGTTGGCGTTGTTTCTTCGCAGTGGGTTGCACAAAAGGTACCGCTGCTGGGTTCGCGCGACCTGGTAGTTGGCGTGCACGCTACTGATGGGCCTCGCGTCGCTGAGTCACGCCTGTTGGGCCTGTATGCGCAGAACCTCATGATGCCGGCTTCGGGTTCGGCCGTTGGCCCGGCTGCCGATGCGGTTCGTGGCGCTGTGACGGACGGGTTCAGCGCACTCGCAGGGTTCCTACCAGGCGTAGTGAATTACAGCTAGCTCACTAGCATTCCTGCAGAACTGTGCCAGTATAGAAGTATGTTGACAAGGAAATTCATATCTTCGCTGGCCGTCGCAGCATGCTCGACTGCAGTCCTCGTGCCAAGCGCTACCGCGGCACCAATCCAGCCGACCCAGGGTGATGCTATCTATACCGGTAGTGGTCTGTGCACGCTGGGATTTAACGATCATGAAGCTGGTGTCAGTTACACCGCTGCGCACTGTGGACACGACGGGGCTCGTATCGCGTTATACGACAGGAAAACTGATCGTCCCACTACGGAGAGCATCGGGACGCTGCATCTCTCGCCTGGATACGATCATTCATTTTCGAACGACTTTGCCTGGATCGAGTGGGACCGGGGCGTGTCGATGGGCGAAAACATCTACTCCGGTGACGCAAAGGCCGACATCACTTCGATCAAGCGTGGCGTGAAAACGTGCTTCCATGGGGAAACATCTCACATGGGCACGAACGACGTTACGTGCGGGAAGTTCCATCGCGCTGCGCGTGGTGGGGGAGGGTTTTCTGCGACGGTGGGCTCACCCCAGTCAGGCGACTCCGGTGGACCGATTTGGGTCGAGGAACAGGACGGGACAAAGAAGTTTGCAGGGGTCTTGTCAGCCGGCCCAGCATTCGGCAACGCAGGTTTCGCCAGCATAAATGGCATCAAGATTAACGGAAAGGATTGGCTGTGGGCCGCCCCGATTGTTGAGGGGAAGAGGGTGAGTCAGTCCGAGGCGTCGGACCTGGTTTTTGGAGCTGCTGGCATAAATGAAGCCGGTCTCTACGACCGGCTGCTGTCCTCCGACAAGAGCTCGGAGCGGGACTCCTCGTCGAAATCCGAAAGCTCCAGCGATATGACACCGGGTGAGATTGCCGCGATCGTTGTTCCGATCGTGTTGGCGTTGCTTAGCCTGGCGTCGTCGATAAAGCTCTAGTAACTACACAGTTGGTGCTGGCAAGAACATCAGCACCAACACGATGAACCACAAAAGGTTAAAGACACCAGCGAACGCGGAAGCCTTAGCTTTCGACTTTTCAAAGTTCGCGGTGACATCGGCTGGGTCGGCCTCGGCTGGCTCCAGCTCACCGAGTGTACCGACCATCTTGCGCTGGGTCGGGATGACCACGAAAAGCAGCAGTGCCCAGGCGATGACTGCCAACACGATAGAGGTGTGCAGGAAGTAGTTCGTCTTGTACGCAGCCCAGTCGCCGAAGAGGATGGCGACACCGAGCAGCGGAACGAGTGATGACGCGATGCCGTAAGTGCGCGAGATGCGGTACAGGATCGACGCGCGACCGGCAGCGGCCGCATCGCCCGCCTGTGCTTCAGCGGCCTGGCGCGGGAACATCGAGGTGGATACGACAATCGGGCCCAGCAGCAAGATGGCGGCTGCGACGTGAAGGAAAGTTAACAGAGTAGTCATAGGCAACCACTGTACTTGATACGTCCACCATCACCTAGGCGAATTGGTGGTAGGGAACATACCAATTCCAATGAGGTGGGCGGCGACGCCTCGCCATCCCTTGCATGCACGGCGCATTGTGCGAAGGTCATTGGTGGTTACGCGCAGGTCGTACATGTTTGCAACGCGTGCCAGCTGCCGTGCGTATGCGCATTGCTGCGGGATCGATGGAGGCATCCACTCGCTCGGTAGCATGTCTGATTTTTGTTGGTTCGCCTTGCTCGAGGTCACGATGAGGTTGTGGGGGTCATTCGCGAACCGGAGTCGCTGCTCGTCGCTCCAGGCGAAAGCACCCATGTCCCATGCTGCGGAGAGGGGGAAGAGGTGGTCGAGCTCCACATCCTTAGGTCTGATGCGTTCGCGGGTGTACGGATCGATAACGTCAACCGGCTCCCACTGCCGGTGGGGAACGTTGCAATTAGGCTGCTCAAACGCGTACGCCATGGCATGCTCGCGAGTCGTACATCCGGTGGCGTGGCGTTGCCAGCCTGGTCCGAAGTTGTCCCGCTCGTAGCCGATGATAGTAACGCGTTGGCGGGTTGTGGGGGCGTCGATACGCGAAAACCCCGTTGGAAACGGGGCGTACGCGATGGTCAGGATAAGTAGCAGAGTGAGGTAAACACGCACGTCTAGTTAGACGCGTGGGAGTCCCCTTCGGTTCCCGCAGTCGCCTTGAGCGCGTCAGCAAACGTTGCGTCCGGAGTGGTCAGCGCAAAGTTCGTCACTGCAAGAGCATGGTCAAACTCGTCTTCGACGCCCTGCTTCGGCTTGGTCAGCAAGGAGACAGCGACAAGCGCGATCGTCGCGAATGCGATACCCGGAACGATTTCGTAGATGATGCCGGACAGCGTGTCGGAGGAGCCCCACACGAAGACCGTGATTGCACCGACGATCATGCCAGCGATGGCGCCCGGGGCAGTGAGACGACGCCAGTACAACGATGCAATTACAACGGGACCGAAGCTTGCGCCGAAGCCTGCCCACGCGAACGCGACCAGGCCCAGGATCGTGTCCGATGGGTTGATCGCCAGCACCATCGCGACCGCTGCAACCAAGACCACCATCGTGCGCGAGAGCACCAGCAGCGCCGTCTGGCTCGGACGCTGCTTCGCCACGGCCCGATAGATGTCCTCAATAAGCGCGGAGGAGGTGATCAATAGTTGGGAGGACATTGTGGACATAATCGCCGCGAGCACCGCTGTAAGGACGATACCTGC
>NZ_JASOZC010000073.1:0-236 GCF_030228725.1 Corynebacterium sp. UMB10321
CTTAATTGTTGATAATTCCGAGGCTGTACTTTCGTACTCTTTTAACGTTCTTCCTCTTTTTATGGTTAGGCTTAGAAACAGACACAATCAGTATTATGACAGGTTATTTTCTATCCTAATCCATAAAATCATAGCACGAAAGATTAGCGGATTCAATCATTAACCGTTATTTTCTTTCGTATTTGTTTCATTCCCTAAAAGAACAGCATTGGTAACTTTTTCACTACGACCCGCTT
>NZ_JASOZC010000074.1:0-235 GCF_030228725.1 Corynebacterium sp. UMB10321
GTCATGTACATCTATGAGAGCTGGACCATAAAGAAGACTAAGCGCCAAAGAATTGATGCTTTCAAACTGTGGTGCTAGAGCAGACTCTTGAAGTCCCTTGGATAGCAAGATCAAACCAGTCCATCCTAAAGGAAATCAACCCTGAATATTTATTGGAAGGACTGATGCTGAAGCTCCAATACTTTGGCCAACTGATGCAAAGAACAGACTCATTGGAAAATACCTTGATTCTGGG
>NZ_JASOZC010000075.1:0-235 GCF_030228725.1 Corynebacterium sp. UMB10321
TCAACATACATTTAAAAAATTTTTATTTTGTTTTAATTGAAGTGTAGCTGATTTATAATGCTTCAGGTGTACAGCAAAGTGATTAGATATATATATACACAGATACACACACATAATCAAAGTCAGATTCTTTTCCATTGTATGTTATTATTATAAGATGTTAAGTATAGCTCCCTGTGTTATGCAGTAGGACCTTGTTGTTCATCTATCTTATATTCAACAGTGTGTATTTGTT
>NZ_JASOZC010000076.1:0-235 GCF_030228725.1 Corynebacterium sp. UMB10321
AATTTGAGTAGATAGGTTTTAGCTCTTCTCTATAATTTTGGTAGAATTCAGCTGTGAAGAGGTCTGGACCTGGGCTTTTGTTTGCTGGAAGATTTCTGATTACAGTTTTAATTTCTGTGCTTGTGATGTGTCTGTTAAGATTTTCTGTTTCTTCCTGGTTCAGTTTTGGAAAATTGTACTTTTCTAAGAATTTGTCCATTTCTTCCACGTTGTCCATTTTATTGGCATACAACTG
>NZ_JASOZC010000077.1:0-234 GCF_030228725.1 Corynebacterium sp. UMB10321
TTGAACAAATTATGGGTGAAGATCAAAACTTTGGTCGAAGACCAATCGAGGTAAAATAATGTTAAATTTTTCATATTCACAAATTAAAAATAGCCGTAATCCCTTGACTCACGCTGATGAAGATGTGGAGTTAAGCAAAGATTTTTTTGATAGAAGTAAAGAATTACTTGAAGATGCCAAAAACGTGCATGTTAGTGGCGATTTCTTCTATGATGAACCCTTTGTAACTGGTAA
>NZ_JASOZC010000078.1:0-234 GCF_030228725.1 Corynebacterium sp. UMB10321
GCATGGCTGGAAGCCCAGGAGCAGCTTGAGCAGATGCTGCTGGAAGGCCAAAGCAACTGATGGCGCAGATAACAACGACCGATGCCAATGAATTTAGCAGCAGTGCTGAATTCACCCCTATGCGCGGCTTTAGCAATTGTCATCTACAAACCATGCTGCCGCGTCTGTTTCGTCGTCAGATAAAATTCACCCCGTACTGGCAGCGACTGGAGTTGCCCGACGGCGATTTTGTCG
>NZ_JASOZC010000079.1:0-232 GCF_030228725.1 Corynebacterium sp. UMB10321
CTCACGTACTTTTTCATCCACAGAGAAATCAACTTGTGGTAAAGTAAAGGAAAGAACCTAGAGAAAAGAGGAATTTTTCATGAATGATTGTATTTTTTGTAAAATTATCAACGGCGAAATCCCAAGTTATAAAGTCTATGAAGACGAGAAAGTCTACGCGTTTATAGACATTACACAAGTGACCAAAGGGCATACCTTAATGATTCCAAAACAACACGTTGCTGATATTTTT
>NZ_JASOZC010000080.1:0-232 GCF_030228725.1 Corynebacterium sp. UMB10321
GGGTCGGAACAGGAGAGCGCACGAGGGAGCTTCCAGGGGGAAACGCCTGGTATCTTTATAGTCCTGTCGGGTTTCGCCACCTCTGGCTTGAGCGTCGATTTTTGTGATGCTCGTCAGGGGGGCGGAGCCTATGGAAAAACGCCTGCGGCGCTGGCTTCTTCCGGTGCTTTGCTTTTTGCTCACATGTTCTTTCCGGCTTTATCCCCTGATTCTGTGGATAACCGTATTACCG
>NZ_JASOZC010000081.1:0-231 GCF_030228725.1 Corynebacterium sp. UMB10321
TGTCCCGTCTCGCGTGGATACTCCCCAGCGCAACATCATGGACATCACTGGGGACTCCACCGAGATCGCCTCGGAGATCGACGGCGCCGTGGAGGGTTTTCGCCGCGCCCACGACCAGGCCATCGCCGTGGACCCGGCGGACGGCACGAAGGCCTCGGACACCCGGACCTTCCGCTCGCCGCGGGAGATCATGTCCGAGCTGCGCCGCGCCTATACCGCGGGCACACAGGT
>NZ_JASOZC010000082.1:0-231 GCF_030228725.1 Corynebacterium sp. UMB10321
TGTGGGAGCCGGTGTCTACATCGGCCCACTCGCCTCACTGCGTGGTGACTACGGGCGGTTGATCGTGCAAGCGGGAGCCAATATTCAGGATGGCTGCATTATGCATGGCTACTGCGACACTGACACCATCGTTGGGGAAAACGGTCATATCGGGCACGGAGCGATCCTGCATGGTTGTGTGATTGGTCGCGATGCACTGGTCGGGATGAACAGCGTGATTATGGATGGCGC
>NZ_JASOZC010000008.1:0-107139 GCF_030228725.1 Corynebacterium sp. UMB10321
GCAGACGTCGTGGCTGACGGTTTCGGCTTCGCGGTTGTCCGCGGCGCGGACGGTTTCGTCGTTGCGGTTGTCCGCGGGGCGGACGGCTTGGTGGTCACTGTTGTCCGCGGGGAGGTCTTCGGAGCCGACGTCGCAGTTGAAGGCTTCGGCTTCGCTGTTGTCCGCGGCGCGGAACTTTCAATGCTCGACGGAACCGGCGTGGTTGTCCGCGGGGCAGACGGCTTCGACTTCGGAGTAGACGTTGAACTAGGTGCCGCACTCGGCACCACACTCGGCGCCGAACTCGACGGCGTGGCCTCAGCCTCAGCCGCGGACACTGTCACAGCGGCAGTAACCGTCTCGGTGGACTGGTCCGGGTAGGTGACCAAAACCGGGACGTCGTGGCGCCCGGCTTTTGTCCCGGCGGGCGGGGTTACGGTGAGGGATCCATCGGCGGACACGGTGACCCAATCTTGTGTGTGGGCGTCGCGGGCGAAGCTGACGTCGTCAGGCGCGGGACGACCTGTGGGCGCGAGTGTGGGTGCCGTCGCCGTGGTGCGCTTCCCTGCTTCGACGGTGATTGGCTGCCATTCCGGCTGGTAGTCCTCGGCGAGTGGTTTGGCGCTGACTGAGAATTGCGCGGAGTCCACGATTTGGGACTCGAGCATCAATCGACCCTGGAAGGTGGCACCGTCGGGGGTGTCGTCGGGGACGGTGAAGGAGCAGCTGTTGAGGTTGTCGTCGTTGCAGGCGCCGACGATTTCGCCTCGCGCGTTGGTCCACTCGATGTCGGCGGACTGGCCAAGTGCGGAAACCATTTCTACGAAGGGGTGCACGTCGGCTCCAGGCGCGGCGCGGTGCAGGCCAGTGGATGCACTGAGGTGGAGGCGGGGGTCGGAGGCGTCGGGGACGAGGGCGAAGTGGACGCCGTCGGCGGCGAAGATGCCTTCCGCGCGATACTGGGCCGCCGGGAGTACGGAGTGTTCGCCAGCGGGGCCAAACATCGGCACGGACCATCCCGAGTATGCCGGGAGCACCTGCTGCGTTGGCCCGGAGTGCTTCGAGCCTGCGACGACGAAGCCGTACAGCGAGTCTTCGGTTACGCGTCCGCTGAATCGCACGGTGTAGTGGCCGTGCTCGACCTTTGCCATCACGGTTTCAGCGATCGCTTCGGGGTATTCGCGCAGGTATGCGGCCTGTGCGCGGGAAAGCTCGGCAGGGTCTGCGACATCGCCGGTGGCCTCGCTGAGCTTTTCGACGCCCTCTTCGCTCAAGCGGCTCATCACCACGTAGTGGCCGTCGCCATCTTGGCCTTCAGTTTTGCGCGGGAATCCGTCTTCCTGGTTGATGCTGGACCAGTACACCACGCCGGAGACTGAGTACTGTGGTCGATCTCCGGCGGGGCCTTGCTCATCGAGTTGCCACTCAGCGCGCGGGCGGGCGAACGCGAAGGGGGCGTCGGCGGTGGCGGGTTGTTCGGCGGCGTAGATATGGGCGTGTGTCAGTGCGGAGCCTTCGATGACTTTGGCGCCGAGTAGCTCGTCGGTGTCGGGGCTCATGAATCCGACACCGGAGCCTGGTCCCTGACGCAGCGTGACTAGGGTGTTGCCGGCGGGCCCTTGTTGGTTGGGGCGCAGCCACAGCTTGTAGCGGGTCCGCTTGCCTCCAGATTCCGGGGCAAAGCGGTGCAGGGTGCCTTCGGAGTCAACCCAGTCGAGGTTGTCGAAGACGAAGTAGCCTTCTCCCGGAGGGGTGCCGTCGGCAAGTGTGTGGGTGCCCGCAGTAAAGACTGGGGACGCCGGGGACGTGTTGTCCATCCACTGCAGGTAGACGGTGTAGCCGTTTCCGAGTCCCTGCTGTTGCGCATTCAGCGAGTAGGCGTCCGTGGCCAGCACTGCGCGGCCCTGCACGACTCCCTGCACCTGCTGCTGCTCGATCTGCTCCAGCGAGGTGACGCGGCCGGCGGCGATGGCGTCATTTTCAGTTTGTGCCTGCTCTACAGCGGGGTGCGGGTCCGCCGCGAGAGCGGGCGCGTCGTTAAGCGCGAGTGAGCAGATGATGGTTCCGGCGATCAGCGCACGTCGGCGGGCGGCGCGGGACGCTCCAAAGTTTCGCATGAGGGGTGTCCTTTCGGAGGCAATAAAATCGCCCTGATGCTACTTCAAAGTTTCCCGAAAACACGCATCCTAATTAGCCCGACAAAAACATATGAAACACGGTAGACAATTCTCCCGCCTGCACATTTACGAGCCGTCACGCCGTAGCCCATACAGTACATTTTCGACACCTGGCCACAAACAGGCGTCGCACACTAATGAAACTTCAAGGTCACAAAAACATCCACCGCACACTCGCGCGGTGGATGCATCACAAAGGATATAGACCGTAAAATGTGTGGTGATTTCCACCACACTCGGCGCTGAGGGGCTACGCCTCGTCGGTCGACAGCGCCGCGACGAACGCCTCCTGCGGCACGGTGACCGAGCCAATCGCCTTCATACGCTTCTTGCCGGCCTTCTGCTTCTCCAGCAGCTTGCGCTTACGCGAAATGTCGCCACCGTAGCACTTGGACAACACGTCCTTGCGCAGCGCACGGATGTTTTCACGCGAGATGATCTTCGATCCAATCGCCGCCTGGACAGGGACCTCGAACTGCTGGCGTGGGATGAGTTCCTTGAGCTTCTTGGTCATCTTGTTGCCGTACCACTGCGCGGAGTCCTTGTGCACGATCGCGGAGAACGCGTCCACGGGGTCACCCTGCAGCAGGATGTCCACCTTGACCAGGTCCGCTTCCTGCTCGCCGGCGTCCTCGTAGTTCAGGGAGGCGTAGCCCTTGGTACGAGACTTGAGCATGTCGAAGAAGTCGAAGATGATCTCGCCGAGCGGCATGTAGTAGCGCAGCTCGACGCGGTCCTCCGAGAGGTACTCCATGTTCTTCATGGTGCCGCGCTTCGACTGGCACAGCTCCATCGTGGTGCCGACGAACTCCTGCGGGACGATGATCGTCATGTTGACGATCGGCTCATACACCGCCTGCAGCTTGCCTCCCGGCCAGTCGGATGGGTTGTGCACCATCTGCTCTGAGCCGTCCTCGGCGATCACGCGGTAGGTGACCGACGGCGCGGTGGAAATCAGGTCCAGGTCGAACTCGCGCTCGAGGCGGTCGCGGGTGATCTCCATGTGGAGCAGCCCCAGGAAACCACAGCGGAAACCGAAGCCCAGCGCCACGGAGGTCTCTGGCTCCCAGGTCAGGGAGGCGTCGTTAAGCTGCAGCTTCTCCAGCGACTCGCGCAGCGCCGGGAAGTCCTCCTGCGAGACCGGGAACAGGCCCGAGTACACCATCGGCTTGACCTCTTCGAAGCCGTCGAGTGGCTCCTCTGCGCCCTTGTTAGCCCAGGTCACGGTGTCGCCGACGCGGGTTTCGCGCACATCCTTCACGCCGGTGATCAGGTAGCCGACCTCGCCGGGGCCGAGCCCCTTGGTCTTCTTCATGGTTGGAGAGACCACGCCGATCTCGAGGATCTCGTGACGCACGCCGGTGTTCATCATCTGCACTTGCTGGTTCGGCAGCAGCTTGCCGTCCATCATGCGGATGTAGGTAACGACGCCGCGGTAGGTGTCGTAGACGGAGTCGAAGATCAAGGCGCGGGCCGGCGCGTCGGCGTCAAACTCTGACGATGGTGCCGGGATTAGTTCGACGACCTTATCCAGAAGCTCCGGGACGCCCTCACCTGTCTTGCCGGACACGCGCAGCACGTCTTCCGGCTCGCAGCCGATAATGTTGGCGATTTCCAGTGCGTACTTTTCCGGGTCGGCTGCCGGCAGGTCGATTTTGTTGAGGACCGGGATGATTTCCAGGTCGTTGTCCATGGCCATGTACAGATTCGCCAGGGTCTGGGCTTCGATGCCCTGGGCGGCGTCGACAAGCAAGATTGCGCCCTCACACGCCTCGAGAGCGCGCGAGACCTCGTAGGAGAAGTCGACGTGGCCCGGCGTGTCAATCATCTGCAGGACCATCTCCTGGCCCTCGTACTCGCCGGAGCGGGGCGTCCATGGCAGGCGCACGTTCTGGGCCTTAATAGTAATGCCGCGCTCGCGTTCAATATCCATATTGTCCAGGTACTGATCACGCATCTCACGGGCCTCGACGACATCAGACAGCTGCAAAATGCGGTCCGCGAGCGTGGATTTTCCGTGGTCAATGTGGGCAATAATGCAGAAGTTTCGGATCCGCTCCGGGTCCGTGAACGTGGTTTCCGCGAAATTTCGTTTTTGGGCAGCCATAATTGTGCCACTCTACCTCGCAGTGCCCCATTTCGAAACACAACCTTGCCCAGGCCAGGCAAAACACTTAAAGTTTGCACCATGGTTTTCTGGCGCAAGCTTCAACAGCAACGACGTGCCTCCCTCGAGGAGGGGCTCGCGCTGCTCAACGAGCGCCTCGGGCTCACCCCCGGCACCAAGACCCGCACCACCGCCACGCGTATCGACGTCCAACCTACGGAACAGCACGCCCGGAACCTGTATTACGGTCCGGACATGGACGGCAACGCCGAACCCGGCGAGGTCGTGTGGGCGCTCGTGCCGTCGACTCCCCCGGAGGAACGCGCGATGCTCGTCGTCGGACGCGACCACCACGATGTTCTTGCCCTGCTCATCCACTGCGGCGAGGAGCCGGTGTCGGACCCTGCGTCTGCCACTGAGGAGTGGCTCGGCATCGGCACCGGGGACTGGGACGCCTCCGGCCAACCCGGCTGGCTGCGCCTGGACCTGCTGCTTGTCGTGCCGGAGGCAAGTATCCACCGGCGAGGCGCCACCCTCCCCGCCCGGCGCTTCGATCGCGTGGCGAACCGGCTGCGCGACACGTACCACTGGACCTAGTAAGCCTGCCACTTGCCCCGTTTCTCGTGGTGGGGTATCTTAGTCGAGTTGTTTGTATCCGGTTTCGGGTGCGTGATCTACGCGGGCAGGACCTTGGGTTCGCGTCAAGTTCAAAGCATTACGCAGCAACAGCCCGTTGCCGAATCTTCGACATTGCAATCGATACCAACTTATTTAAGAGGTGCACATTATGGCTAACATCAAGCAGCAGAAGAAGCGCGTTCTCACCAACGAGAAGCGTCGCGTTCGCAACAAGTCCGTCCGTTCCGCTGTCCGCACGGAGATCCGTAAGTTCCGTGAGGCTGTTGAGTCCGGCGACAAGGCTGCCGCTGAGAAGCAGCTGCGTTTCGCTTCCCGCAAGCTGGACAAGGCTGTGTCCAAGGGCGTGTTCCACCGCAACAACGCGGCGAACAAGAAGTCGAACATGGCTCGCGCTCTGAACAAGATGGCTTAAGTTTTTCGCGCAGAGCAATCCTGTGCCCCGGCTCCGTCCGGTGCGCAGGATTTTTTGCATTCGTAACATTGCTGGATCTGCTCTACGATACTGAATTTGTGAAGAACTATCGTCGTGCGCTTTGCGCAGCAGTAACAGCTACAACTCTGACGTTGGGCGCCGTAGCGGTGGCCCCTGAGCAGTCCGCCGTCACCCCTACAGCGCAGGCACAGCAGATGCCTGACCTACGTCAGCTCCAGAAGATGTTGAACCCGCAAAACATTCGGTTGGACCGGCTGGCGCTGCTCGTCGGCCTTGTCGCGGCCATTGTGATTTTGGGCCCGGTCACCGGCACGATCGGCTCCTCGCACGAGCCGGGCCGCCGCGGTTCCCAGGAGCGCCGCACCGTCAACGCTGATGGCCTGTCGCGCTCCTACAATGTGGTGTTGCCCTCGGGCTATGAGGAAGGAAAGTCCTACCCCGTCATCATTGGCTACGGCGGGTGGCAGCACACCGCCGACCAGATGCAGGGCTACGCACACCTCGAGTCCGCTGCTGCGGGCCGCGCCATCGTCGTCTACGCCGAGGGCGAGTCCCAGGCCTGGGCGGGTGCGCCGTACGCCCGCACGTCGACGCGCGAGGACATTGCATACACCCGCGCGATTATCGACGACCTCGTCGAGAACTTCGGCGCCGACCGCAACCGCGTGAGCGCCGTCGGACTTTCCAACGGTGGCGGCATGGTGGCCTCGCTTGCCTGCCACGCCCCTGAGCTTGTCAACGGTATCGCCTCTGTGGCGGGCGCCTATTACAACCCGACCGTCGAGGGCTGCAAGAGCGGTTCCGTGCCGACGCTCATCATGCACGGCACCAACGACAACGTCGTCGGCTACGACGGCGGCACCCGCCACGGAGCCACGTTCCGCTCGGTCAACGACGTGTTCAACCTGTTCATGGACAAGAACGGCTGCATCGCGGGCTCCGCCACCGAGACCCGCCTGGGCAACGTCACCACGTTGAGCCCTGCCTGTGGCGCCCGAACTGAGCTGCAGCGCGTCGAAGGTGGCGGCCACACGTGGTTCACGGATCCATCTGCAAGCTCCGCCACCGTGGACTTCCTGCTCAGCCTGCGCTAAGCAGACCACGCACCACGAGGAGCGCGCCAACAACGCAGAAGAAGCCGCCGGAGCCCATATCGATTGCGGGCCCGGCGGCTAGTAATTTGCGCCGCACCCGGTTCGTAGACACCACCTGCGTGAGCACGCCGAACAGGATGAACGAGCTGGCCCACAGCGACAAGATCACCACAATCTGCGTTGCCCACGACGGACTAGCTGGCAGCAGTGGCGCAATCATGGCGGACAACGCCAGCACGATTTTCGGGTTCGCCAGGTTGGTAGACAGCCCCCGAACAAAGCTGGCTCGCAGGCTACCGAGCCTCTGCTCTGCTTCCTCGAGGGAAAGGGGTGGGTTGTGCCGGTCGCGCCAACCCTGGCGCACCGCGTTGATACCCATCCATACCAGATACGCTCCGCCGATCACCTGCACTACCTGCAGCGCGCGCGGCACGGCGGTCAGCAGCGCCGCCGCACCGAACACGGTCAGCGAGCACCACCACAGCACACCGAGCTGGATTCCGCACGTCGTTGCCCACGCGTGCGGCCGCGAGCGCGTCGCGGTACGCGTCACCAGGATGACGTCGGGCCCAGGCGCGGCCGCACCGACCAAGTTCAGACCGACAATGACCGCGAGATCTGCCGGCGCGATCACCGCTGCGTGCCCTGAAGCAGGTCGATGAGGTCCTCGCGACCGAACATGCTCGCTGTGTCGATGGCGTTTGGGGTGCCGATGGTGGCGTCGGCACCCGCGTTGATAAGTGCACGGGCGATATCGTCTTCCTTCTTGAAGATCGTCCCTGCCAACGGGCTTTGCCCGCGAGTGTTCAGGGCGTTGACATCCGCGCCGCGCGCGATGAGCCCTTCAGTCAGGGCGAGGTGCCCGGAGTAGCTGGCGAGCATCAACAACGAGTTTCCGTCCTGGTTCGCCAGATTGACGTCGACGCCCTGGTCAACGTAATCGAGCAGGGTTGCCTCGCCGCCACGCGCCATCTGAAAGAGGCGGGTGGCGAAGGCTTGAACGTCTTCGGGGATCTCGTTTGGTTGCTGCGTCATAGTTTTCCTACGCTATCACGCGAGTTGGGCAATCCTGCGGACTGCTTCTTCCACCGCGTACTCCGGCTCCCCGCCATTGCCCTTCACCGTAGACTCCAGCTCAGCGACGATGATGACGGCTTGCGACACCGCATCACCCGACCACTGGCGCGCAACGTTCATGGTCTTCTTCACCACAAAGGGGTGCATCCCGACCGTTCGCGCGAGCTGGTCCGGGTTACCCCGCACCCCGTACAGCTTGGCGATGTCCCCGACCTTGTGCGCGAGCGCCGCCGCGATCGCCACTGGACTCGTGCCCAGCTGCAGTGCCCGGCGCGTGGAGGCGAGCGCGCGGTCGGCGCGCCCGGCGATGGCCTGCTCTGCGATGTCGAAGCCCGCGACTTCCGCCACGCCCGTGTAGTAGTTGCGCACAGCGTTTACGTCGACTTCCCCGTCGGTGTCCGCCACGAGCTGGCTCACCGCACTGGCGAGTTCCCGCAGGTCAGAGCCGACGGATTCGAGCAGCGCAGCGACAGTGTCCGGGGTTGGGCGCTGCCCGTAGCGCCTAAACTCCTGGGTGAGCCACGAGTGCCGGTCGCGGTCGCGCAGCGGGTTCGCTCGGTGGACCTCGGCGATCTTCTCGAACTTCTTCACATAGGCTTTTTGACGCCCACCTCCGGAGTGCTCGATGATCAGCGTCATACCTGGCGCCGGGTCCACGCAGGCGCGCAGCAGGATCTCGAGCGGTTCCTTGCCTGCCAGCTCGGTGTTCTTGATCAGCACGATGCGTTCCTCGGCGAACAGTGACGGGCTGGTCGCCATGGCCAGTTCGCCTTCGGTGACGTCGCCTGCGCGCAGGGTGGTGCGCTCCGCAGCTGGGCTGAGCTGGGCGATGATGGCTTTGGTGGCGCGTTCGGCGAGGAACTCGTCTTCCCCGAGGACCAGGTGCACTGGGTTGAGCATGCTTCTTAGCGTAGCTGTTGCCTCCCATCTGCGTAGAGGACGGGCACTGCTCCCCGGTTGGGGAAGATGACGGGGATGCCGTCCGGGGTTGCTGCCGGGCGCTTGGGTGCGCTGCCTTCCTCGAGTACCACGACGAGCTCGGTGCCTGACGGGATGGGAAGGATGTCGTCTTTGGTGGCCACGACGTGGCTGCGGAGCGTCGCGGGATCCACAACGGTGCCTCGTGGCCACGCGAAACAAACGCTTGCTACCACCGCGCAGGTCAGGCACAGCGCCAATGTCCGGCGGCGCCACGGCACAAGCAACAACACGGCGACCACCCACCCATAGCCGATAAGCACCGTCACCGGGTTCGCAGCAACTGTGGCGGCGGGCAGCGCCGCTCCATGTTCAGCCACAGCGTGGACCCACCAGGTCAGCGGGGAGATCACCCACAGCACGATCGACTCAAGACCTCCCGGTAGCACCGCCAGCACCACCGCGCACAGCCCAAGCACCGTCACCAGGGGCGTGACGGGGGCCACCAGCACGTTCGCGCCAACAGAGACCAGCGAGACCTGGCCCGCCATCGCGGCCACGAGCGGCATCGTCGCAACGTCGGCGGCGATGGCGACCGCGACGGCGCGTACGAGGATGTCCGGCAACGCCGTCGGTGCGAGCGCCCTGTAGAACAGCGGGAAGAGCACCACGATGCCGACGGTCGCAGCCACCGACAGCGCAAACCCGTAGTGCAGCGCCAAGTCGGTATCGAAGAAAATGAGCGCAATCACCGCCAGGCACAACGCGTGAATGACCTCCGTTTGACTCGACGCCACCACCGCAACGAGTCCCACCAGCCCCATCACCGATGCCCGCAGCACGCTCGGCTCCGGCCCAACGAGCAAGGCGAACACCGCCAACGCAGCACCCGCTGCAACGAGCCTGCCGTAGAGTCCGATGCGCAGCGCTGCAGCTACTACCACGGCGAACGTCGTCACGATGGCAACGTTCGAACCCGATACCGCCGAGAGGTGCGACAGCCCGGTAGCGATGTACGCCTGCTGCTCCGACGCCCCCTGCATCGAGGTGTCGCCCAGCACCATGCCCGGGATGAGGCCCTGCGAGTGTTCCCCGACGTGCTCGCGCACCGCATCGGCGAACGTTGCCCGCACGTGCTGCGCCCACCCGGATGCACCCGTCGGCCCGTTCAACGGCTCGACCGTGCCATTGACCGCCCACGGGTTGACGCCCACCTGCGACGACTCCGACACCGTGCCATCCACCCGCACCGTCGCACCGCTGACCACGCCATCGGGGACGCCGCCGCGGACAAACACCGGCAGCTCGGCGCCACCGCTCCCGGCGCGCACGCGTACCAGCATCCCGCCAGAGGCAAGCTCCTTTGGGGCAGCCGTCACGGTGGCCTCCACCGGCAGGCGCAACGTCCCCGCCCGCGCCACCGCGATGCGGACCCAGGCCACCACGACGGCCGCCACGCCACCGGAACCGGCCAGCACCGCCTGGCCCACCGCACGCGCACACCCGCACAGCACCACCGCCGCGACAATCACCGCGAACCCCGCCCACGGCGCGAGCGCAACAGCCACGATCGTCGCTATCCAGACACACAGCGCCGTGGGCACCAGCCGAAGCTCCTGCACCGCTTACAGCCCCACCAACGGCGCAATCGCCTCAAACTTCGCAGGGCCAATCCCCTTGACCTGCATCAGATCCTCGACCTTCTGGAACGGGCCGTTCGCCTCCCTGTGCGCGATAATCGCCGCCGCGGTCGCCTCCCCCACCCCGGGCAGCGTGACCAGCTCCGCGGCCGACGCCCCGTTGAGTGAAAGCTGGCCGCTCGCCCCCGCAGGTGCGCCATCCCCAGTCGGTGCGGCAGGGCCTTCACCGATTGCGACGACGTGGAGCTGTTGGCCGTCGACAAGCACTTGAGCGAGGTTCAACTGCAGCAAGTCCGCGTGGTCGAGCGGCTGCGCAATATCCAGCGCATCCGCCACGCGGGAACCCTGGTTCAGCGTCACCAGCCCAGGATTTGCCACCTCCCCCACCACCGCAACCACCACGCGCTCCGGCACATCGGTCGCAGTAGCAACGTTCTCCCAAACAGGCGCATCCTCCTCCGCAACATCCGGGCCGCGGACCTGCACCACCGCCCACAGCACCAGTAGGCTCAT
This sequence comes from Corynebacterium sp. UMB10321, assembly GCF_030228725.1. Classification (NCBI taxonomy): domain Bacteria; kingdom Bacillati; phylum Actinomycetota; class Actinomycetes; order Mycobacteriales; family Corynebacteriaceae; genus Corynebacterium; species Corynebacterium sp. UMB10321. The sequence continues at coordinate 10,578 of NZ_JASOZC010000008.1, forward strand.
CACAACCCCCATCACCGCGGCCGCCGGCTTCACCGGAACGTGCACGCGAGGAGTCGGGTACTTCACCTGCAGCAGCGCCTCCTCACCAGTCGGGCGCGTAAGCTCTTGAATCCGTTCAATGACCTGCATAACCACAGGCTAAAACCGGCGTTCTCGCCCCAACAGACCAAGCAAACCCGCTGTGGACAACCCCCAAACCGCACACCCCGTGCAGGCTACTTCTCCACAGCCGCAGCCAACCCCCTTGACAGCGCCGCTACGTGCGCGAACCAAACACGACCGACAGCCCGATCGCGCCGGGCCCGGTGTGCGCAGCAAGCACATCGACCATTGGCTCCACCAGCACCCGCGAGTGCCGCGGCAGCACCTCATCAAGCATGCCCGCCAGCTGCTGCGCGGACTCTTCCGCGTCCGCATGCTGCACCGCAGCAAACACCGGCTGGGAATCCGCACGCTCCAAAACAAGCTCCGTGAGCTTGGAAAACGCCTTCGTCTGGGTGCGAGTCTTGCCTGCTAACTCGAGCTTGCCGTTGTGCATCCGCAGAATCGGCTTCGTTGCCAGCAACGCCGCCGACAACACCGCAGTCCCCGTGGAAATCCTGCCAGACTTGCGCAACCAGTCCAGCTGGTGCAGGTAGCACCACGTCTCCGAGCGCTTCAGCGTGGACGAGGCCATCGCTTCTACCTCGTCGAGGCTCGCCCCCTCGCGCGCGACGGTCGCCGCCGCCATCGCTGCCGCCCCGACCGCCATACCAACGGTACTGGTGTCGAGCACCCGCACGTTCCCCGGAAACACCCCCGAAGCAGAAACCGCCGCGGACCAGGTGGAAGAAAAGTGCTTCGACAGGTGTAGGGCTACCACGCCATCGTCCCCAGAGCGCTCGATCTGGCGCCCGTACGCGGCGGCGAGCTCGACTGCGGACAGCCCGCTCGTCGACACCTCGTCGTCCTCAGACTGTTCCATGACGTGCAGCGGGAGCACCGTAATGTCGAGCTCACTGGCAATATCAGCTGGCAAACCCGCCGAGGAATCAACAACAACCCGTACCGCCATCTAGACCGTCAACCCCTGGTTCCACGCCTCGAGGTACCACTGCACGCCAGTGTCCGGCTCGCCGTAGCGCGGCAACGCCTGCAGCTGCGCAAAGTTCGCGTTACGCAGGCTCTTCATCATCGGGTACTGCGAGATCTCCAGGTCTAGCAGGCTCGACGTCAGCGCCGCGATCGTACCTCCGTGGGCGACAAGCAGCACCGCCGCGTCATCCCACTCGTCGAAGTGCTCCATCAACTCGTCAACAACCGGGCGTGCCCGTTGCGCGACGTCAATCCGGCTCTCGCCTTCCGGCGGCGCCCACGTTGGGGTATTGCGCCAGTGGGCGCGAACGCTGCCGTCGGCACCATCGACCTCGGCGTGTGTCTTGCCCTGCCACTGCCCGAGGTGCGTCTCGCGCAGGCGCGCATCATACGTCACCGGCAGCTCGAGGTGCTCCGCGACGATCTGCGCCGTGACTGCAGCCCTGCTCAGGTCCGAAGCCACAATCTTGGCGACGCCCATTTCTGTCAACACCGGCGCAATGTTTCGCGCCTGCTGCCTCCCCTCTTCCGACAACTCCGTGTCGAGTTGCCCCTGCATCCTCGACGTGGCGTTATACGTGGTTTGGCCGTGTCGCAGCAAGATGAGTCGTCGCGCCATGGTGTTAGAACTCGTCCTCGTCCTCAGGGGCATCGCCCGCCAACGGAAGGTCTTCAATCTGCTGCGCCGAACGCACACTCTCGCCGTCCGCGAACGCACCAGGGCGTTCGTAGGCTGGTAGGCCCTCCACGCTCATTGCCGGGCAGTCTGCGTACAGGCGGTCCAGGCCGTAGAAGTCGCGCTCCGGGCTGCGCTGCACGTGCACCACGATGTTGCCGTAGTCCAGCAGCACCCAGCGGTTTTCGCGAACGCCCTCGCGGCGCTTCGGCTCGAAGCCGGCGTCGGTCATGTCGTCCTCAATCTCCTGGACGATCGCGTTTACCTTGCGTTCGTTGTCCGCGGAGACAATCACAAAAATATCGGTAATGCCGATCACGTTCGACACATCGATGACGCCGATGTTCTCGCCGAGCTTTTCGTCGGCGGCCTTCGCGGCGATCGCGGCCTGATCAAGAGAGATCTGCAGAGCAGTCAAGTACTCAGTCCTTCGTCAGTAATGAAAAATAGCAGTAACGCGCCTATTGTCCCACGCTAAGGGCGCTGTTCGCCACTTGAACGATATAGGTCGTTTTTCGCAATGTACTGCACCACGCCATCTGGCACCAGGTACCACACCGGGCGGCCTTCTTTGGCGCGCTCGCGGCACCCCGTGGACGAGATCGCCATCGCAGGAATCTCAATCAAATGCACCTGCTCCTGCACGTCTTCGGGCAAGAAGGCCTCGCTCAGCTCGTAGCCGGGGCGCGTCACGCCGACAAACTGTGCCAGGTCAAACATCAGGTCCCAATCGCGCCACGACATTATCGACGCCAAAGCATCCGCACCCGTGATAAAGAACAGTTCCGCCTGCGGCAACAGGGCGCGCAAATCCCGCAGCGTGTCCAGGGTGTAGGTCGGCCCCTCCCTGTCAATGTCTACCCGAGAGACCGAGAACCTCGGATTCGAGGCAGTCGCGATGACCGTCATGAGGTAGCGATCTTCAGAGTCGGTGATCTGCCGATCCGCTTTCTGCCAGGGCTGACCCGTCGGCACAAACACGACCTCGTCGAGGTCAAAACGGTCGGCGACCTCGCTCGCGGCCACGAGGTGGCCGTTGTGAATCGGGTCGAAAGTACCGCCCATGACGCCCACGCGTCGAGCGTCGCGCAATGATGCTGCTACGGCCTCTGCCACGTGCTTACCCGATCCAGACGTTCGCCTGCTCGAAAGCGAGCCAGAACGCTGTAAGCACCACGCCAACAATTGAGCCAAGCACAATGAGCAGAATGCCCCACCACGGCAACTTCTCCTTGCCTTCTGCGGATGAATCTGGTCGCTGCTTCATCGATGACATCGAGCTGGCGTTGAGGTCTTCACACACCGGCTTGCCATGCTCGTCAAGCACTGGGATGCGCTGCCCGTTGGCGTCGACAAGTACGTTGCCCTTGCCATCCGTCCGGAACTGGCACTTCTGCGACTGGATGTATACCCCGCGTGAGGGCGTCGGCACCGCCACGCCTGCTTCAGTCTCCTGAGCCTGCGCAACCGACACCCCACTGGTCAACAGCGTCGCTGTTACAAGAGCGCTACACGCTGCCCGCTTCCACGAAACCATGACTGTGTCCTTGTCCTTCCTTCAACTCTTAGCGGTACCGAACCTGATCAACAAAGCGGCCAAAAGAGTCTGCCACCTGGTCATCCCAACGGTTCCACCGCAGGAAGTACTGGCCGTGGGTACCGCCCGTCGGGGCAGCGGCCCGCAGGACCTGGACGGAAAGATCGCACACTGCGTCCAGCGGCAAGCAGTAGTTGACCTTGTTGCGGGTCGCACCCGCGGTGCGGGTGTTAAACGGCAGGAAGCCAAGCATGCCGCCTGCACCGCCGTTTGCCACGCCCACCGTGCCAGCATCACGCGCGGCAGTCATCGGGTTGCCAAAGTAGACAACGCCCGCTAGCTTGCCGCGGCGTGCCAGCTCACGCTCGTGCTCCAGCAGGATCATCGCGCCCTGTGAGTAGCCGGACAGCACGTACTTCGGATGGCACCCGCTCGCGCGTTCGTAGTCGTTCACCAGCGCCATCACGCCAGTGCGCCCAATGTTGACGGAGTCCATAAAGTCCGTGCCAGCCTGTCGCGCCATCGTAAACAACGGCACCGCGTACTGGATAGCCAAACCCAGCGCCTGCAGCAGCGTCGCGGGTGCTGCAACGGAAGGGATATCATAATCCGGGTAAATCGCTGGGTAGTAGCGCGGCTCCATACCGAGGACTTCCACGTCCTTCATCAGGGAGTTCCCGCCGTGAGTGGCACGGTAGCGCGACTCCGAATAGCGAAGGAAAGCGCGAATGGTCTCCCCCTCCCAACCATTCGAGGTCCACGGGGCTTCCCCGGCATAGCGTGTTCGGTAAATCTGGTTATTCTGACCGGAGCCGCGTGCAGCGATTACCGCGACCGAAGGGCACCGCTGCTGGGCGGTCGCTTCCTCCGTCGGCAGCACGGGGGTAACCACCGCAGCTGCTGCTGCGACGAACGCAACTGCAGTCACGGGTAGCCGACGACGGAAAAACGTACGCATTTTGCGGAACACTATGCACCTTCTCTATGGATGAGTCACACCTTGGACTCCGGGTGTGAAGAAACTGCGCATTAGTGTAGCCCGCCCACACCATTTTCCTAACTTCGAGTCTGCCCGCTGCCCTCCAGGATCCACTTCGTGCTTGTCAGTTCAGGCAGCGCCATTGGTCCACGTGCGTGCAGTTTCTGGGTAGAGATCCCGATCTCTGCACCCATGCCGTATTGCTCGCCATCCGTAAACGCGGTCGAGGCATTGAGCATGATGGCTGCCGAATCCACGTGGTCCGCGAAGTACTGCAGCACGCGTGCATCAGTGGCGACCACGGCTTCCGTGTGCCCCGAGGAGTAGCGTGCAATGTGCTTCGCGGCCCCCTCAACGCCGTCGACGACACCGACGGCAACGTCCATCGAAAGGTACTCCTCCGCCCAGTCGTGCTCGTCGGCCTCGACTACGTCGCAAGCCCCAAACGCACCAAGTGCTGCCGGGTCCCCGTGGACGGTCACGTCGGCGTCCTGCAGTGCCTTTACGACGGCCAGCTTGTCCGCATCCGGCAACGCCGCGTCAAGCAGCACCGTTTCAGTCGCGTTGCACACCGACACCCGGCGCGTCTTGCCATTGACGACAATGTCGATCGCCTGCTGAATGTCCGCTGAAGCATCCACGTATACGTGGCAGTTGCCGGTGCCGGTCTCGATGGTGGGCACGGTTGCTTGGGTAACGACGGCGTCAATAAGCCGGGCGCTGCCGCGCGGAATGACAACATCGACGAGGCCGCGTGCCGTGATGAGCGCGGTCACGGAGTCGTGCGAGTCGCTCGGCAGCAGCTGGACCGCCTCGGTTGGCAGCCCCTCCTTCGCCAGCACGCCCTGCAGCACCGCGACCAGCGCCGCGTTCGAATGCGCCGCCGACTTCGAACCACGCAGCAGTGCCACGTTGCCTGACTTCAGCGCCAGGCCAAACGCATCGACCGTGACGTTCGGGCGGGCCTCGTAGACCATGCCCATCACGCCGAGCGGCACGCGAACCTGGCGCATCCGGATCCCGTTGTACATCGTGCCGCCGCGCACCACATCCCCAACTGGGTCGTGGAGGCTCGCGACCTGACGCAGTCCGTCCGCGATGCCCGCGATGCGTTGCTCATCCAGCGCGAGCCTGTCTACCAACGCTTCGTCCATGCCAGCCGCGCGGCCTTCCTCGATGTCGCGGGCGTTGGCCTGCAGAATCTCCGCAGTACGTGCTTCCAGCGCCTGCGCCGCGTGCTGCAGCACAGCGTTTTTGCGGACGGTCGGTAGCGTCGCGATCACCGGCGCCACCTGCTTCGCAGCCTTCGCCAACTGCAGTACCTGAGCTTCGATAGTCGTCATTAGTATCCTTCCTCCACATCAATCTGCGTCGGCAACGGGCGGCCCTCTTGCAGTGCCTCCCAGTTTCGGCGTGTCAGTTCACCCACGCGCGCTTGCATGTAGCGCGGGATGTTCGCGGTGTGCGGGGTAATCAGGCAGCGGTCCATCTGCCACAGCGGGTGATCCTCCGGCAGCGGCTCAGGGTCCGTCACGTCCAGGCCAGCGCCAGCAATCGTGCCATCCTGCAGGGCCTTGGTCAGCGCCTCCGTATCAATCAGTGGGCCACGGCCAACGTTGACCACCACCGCGTTCGGCTTCATCGCGCGCAGCACCTCCGCGTTGACGAGGTGGTGCGTCTGCTTCGTCAGTGGCGCGATGAGCACGAAGTAGTCCGCCTCCGACCACACATCCTGCGCCTCGGACATCGCCACGGTGCGTTTGGCCCCCGGCACCGGGTTGCCGGAGCGGTTCACCGCAATAATCTCCGGCCCGAACGGCTCGAGGAAGCGGATCAGCATCTTACCGATGCCACCCGCCCCAATCACCGCGACCTTCTTGTTGTCGAACAGGTAGTCCGTCTCCTCGTTGAGCTGCCTGTCGTTCCACTGCGGCGTCACCGCCTTGTGCCGGTGCAGCACCCCCAACAGCAGCGCCAGTGCCGCCTCGGCCACAGTGTCGTCGTATATCCCGGCGGCATTAGCCACCGGCACATCGACATCGAGCACCCCTGCCTCTACCAGCTTTTCGACGCCCGCATACGCCACCTGCACAAGCTTCACGCTCGGCGGTAATTCCTCTGGGAAATCTTCCGGATTCCCGCGAAACACCAACACGTCTGGAGACTCGTCGAGGTCCACAAACGTGTGGCCGTGATCTGTCAGGTCATCGACGACTGCGTCCCAAGGTTTCGGTAAGAATGCAAATTTCATGCACCCCAACCTAGCGTGTATTTACAGACGGGTGGCGAAATTTGATAAATAGTCGGCGTGCACGACGGGTTTGCGCTGCCCTTCCGGCAGCTCATCCGTGTGCTTGCCCAGCATGCCGGCAAGCTCCGCGGCATCATACGCAACCTCGCCGCGCCCGACGGCTTCCGAATCGGGCCCCAGGATCTCCACGATGTCACCGGCGTGGAAGTCCCCCTCGATGTCGGTGATACCCACCGCGAGTAAGCTCGTGCCCCCACTGGTGACGGCCTGCACGGCGCCTTTATCCAGGCGCAGCACGCCTTCAGCGTCCGCGGCGTAGAGCGCCCAGAATTTCCATGCCCTAAGCGTTGACTGCTCACGGGTGTGGAATACGGTTCCGCAGCTTGCGTCCTGCAGCGCCTGCGAGATTTTGGTCGCGCTGGTCAGCAGCACTGGCACTCCGCCGCGGGCTGCGAGCCGCGCCGCCGACACCTTCGCCGCCATCCCCCCGGTCCCGAGCGCACCACCGTCACCGGCCACGACGCCCTCGAGGTCAGCGCCGGTGCGGACCTCAGAGACAAAGCGCGCGCTCGGGTCGGCCGGGTTGCGGTCGTAGAGGCCGTCGACGTCTGAAAGCAACACGAGCGCATCGGCTCCGATGAGCGTCGCCACAATCGCCGAGAGCCTGTCGTTATCGCCGAAGCGCATCTCGGAGGTCGCCACCGTGTCGTTCTCGTTCACGATCGGCACAGTGCCCAGCTGCCGCAGCCTGTCGATCGTGCGCTGGGCGTTCCGCGCGCGCTCCCGCACGCCGGCATCGGCCTGCGTCAGCAGCACCTGGCCCACCGTGCGGCCATGCCGAGCAAAGGAAGCACCCCACTCCTGCGCGAGGTGCACCTGCCCCACGGCCGCGGCGGCCTGCTTCGTCGCAAGGTCGCGCGGGCGCGTTCGCAGCCCCAGAGGGCTCATGCCCGCCGCGATCGCGCCGGAGGACACCACCACGACGTCGGTGCCCGCATCCATGCGGTCCACCAGCGCATCAACGAGGCGGTCAATCTTGACCCTGCTCACCGAGGAATCCTCATTGACCAGTGAGGAGGTACCAAGCTTGACGACGACCCGCTTCGCACCAGCAATGTGCTCGCGAAGCTGCGCCTCCGTAGTTGTTGCTGCGTTCATAGCAGCTCAGTGTAGCGCTAACCCTGCCAACGTTCCCGGTCGGCTGTCTCCCCGTCGCCGAAATCGAACTCGTCGATAAGGCCGCGGCGCGCCTGGGACGCGCGCTTGCGCTCCGATGCGGACGCGCGCGTGGTGTCGTAGAGTCGGGCGTCCTGGCCACGTCCCGCCATGGTTGGGTCACCCGCTCGCGATGGCTCCCAATCAAACGAGATCTCGCCGATGGTGACGGTGTCACCCTCCTTCGCGCCGATCTTGCGCAACTGGTCCTCCACGCCGGCCTTGTTCAGGCGGTCCGAGAGGTAGCCGACCGCCTCGTCGTTTTCGAAGTCGGTCTGGCGAATCCAGCGCTCCGCCTTCTCGCCAGTGACCAGCCAGCCGCCCGGCCACATCGGGTCAGGAACAACTTCGATGCCGCCCTCCTGCGCGTGCCCACGGCGCCTTGGCGCAACCGCCTTCGGTCGCAGCACCTCCGTAGGAGTTGCCTTCTCGGCTTTCACGCGACGCTTCCTGGCACGCTCCACGATGTTCCACAGCGCCCACTTCAGCGGGTCAAGGCCCTCGCGGGTCGCGGTGGAGATCATGTATACATCCCAGCCGAACTTTTCCTTGATGTCGTCCTCCAAGAACTCCGCGAGCTCCCGGGCCTCCGGCACGTCCATCTTGTTCAGCACAACGATGCGAGGGCGCTCACGCAGGTCACCGAGACCAGAGTCCAGGTCAAGCTGGTCGGCGTAGGAGTCAAGCTCGTGCTCGAGCGCCTCAATGTCAGAGATCGGATCGCGCCCCGGCTCCATCGTGGCCACGTCCACGATGTGCGCGAGCACCGCGGTGCGCTCGATGTGGCGCAGGAAGTCCAGACCCAGGCCCTTGCCCTGGCTCGCGCCAGGGATCAGGCCGGGCACGTCCGCGATAGTGTACGTATCGTCGCCGACGTTGACCACGCCAAGGTTCGGAGCGAGCGTCGTAAAAGGGTAATCCGCGATCTTCGGCTTCGCGGCCGAAAGCACCGAAATCAGCGAGGACTTCCCCGCCGACGGGAACCCCACTAGCCCCACATCCGCCATGGACTTCAGCTCGAGGATCAAGTCGTGTGCTTCGCCAGGCTCACCCTTGAGCGCGAAGCCCGGGGCCTTCCGCTTCGCGGTGGCAAGAGCCGCGTTGCCCAACCCACCGAAGCCGCCTTCAGCCGCAAGGAAACGAGTACCCGGCACCGTCAGGTCGGCGAGGATTTCCCCGTCCTCACTACGCACAACGGTTCCAACTGGGACCTCCAAGATAAGGTCCTCTCCGCGGGCGCCGTTTCGGTGATCACCCTCGCCATTGCCGCCGCGCTTCGCCTTAACGTGCGGGCGGTACTGGAAGTCCAACAGCGTGTGCACCTGGTTGGATACCTCCAGCACGATATCGCCGCCGTGGCCGCCGTTGCCACCATCCGGCCCGCCGAGGGGTTTGAATTTTTCGCGGTGGACAGAGACACAGCCATGTCCGCCGTCACCGGCCTGGAGGTGCAGCACCGCGCGGTCAACAAATTGGGCCATTAGTTCCGCCTTCCTTGCAAAAGAGTTCTAGTAGTGGAGGGTACCGGGTTGTGGGAAAGAAAAACACCGCGCACCCGGTCGGGGTGTGCGGTGTTTCAAGTATTGCTACGGGTTACGCAGTTTCCTGTGCGACGCCAGCTGCCTCTGCAGCCTCGAGCACCTCTGCCGAAACGCCTTCGCCGTCCGCTGGGACGATGTTGACGATGCGACGGTTGCGCTTAATGCCGAACTGGACTGCGCCAGCTGCCAGTGCGAACAGCGTGTCGTCGCCACCGCGGCCGACGTTGTCGCCTGGGTGGAACTTGGTGCCGCGCTGACGAACGAGGATCTCGCCCGCCTTTACCTGCTGACCACCGAAACGCTTCACACCGAGGCGCTTCGACTCTGAGTCACGACCGTTCGTGGAGCTGGATGCACCCTTCTTGTGTGCCATGTCTGAATCTCCTTAGATGGAAGTCTTACTTGATACCAGTGATCTTGATGGTTGTCTGTGGCTGACGGTGGCCCTGGCGGACCTTGTAGCCGGTCTTGTTCTTGTACTTCAGAATGTCGACCTTCTTGCCTTTGCCGTGCTCGACAATCTCAGCCTCAACAGAAACCTTGGACAAAGCATCAGGGCCTGCGGTGACATCCGCGCCATCGACGAGCAGAACCGGGGTGAGGGCAACCTTGTCGCCCGCTTCACCCTCGATCTTCTCGACCTTGACTAGGTCGCCTTCGGCAACCTTGTACTGCTTGCCGCCAGTCTTGACGATCGCGTACATAGAGGGTTACCCCTTATCTAAACTCGTTGTGTCTCCCCGCATGCACAGAAGACAGTTGGTACAGTTCTCTAGCGCTTTGTGGCCTTTCGCGTTCCACCGTGCCTGCATGCGTAAACGGCGCGGCTTCACAGCCCAAAACAGCGACTGTCAAATACTACACAGAAGCGGGTGCGATTATCAAACCGCACCCCACTGCTCCTCTATTTGGAAGAGGTTCGGCGTGTCGCGCGTCGCCGCCTGCGCCGCGCACTCGCCTTCGACTCCTGTTTCTTCGTCGCAGGCTTGGTTGCCTTCTGCTTCGTTTCCTTCGCCTTCGGCTGCTCCTGCTGCTGCGGCTGGGACGTCTTGCGCACTGCGCGCCGACGCCCGCGCCGGCGAGGAGACTCCGTCACCTTCGCCTTCGGCTGCTCTTGCGCTTCCTCGCGTGGAGCTTCCTTCACAGGTTCCTTAACGTGCTCCTGGCGTTCGAAATCTTCGCGCTTTGGCTTGTGGTCCGAACGGGAGTTACCGCGGGTCGCTCGCTTCCGGCGCGGGGAGCGCTCGAAGGCGTCGACGGCCTCCTCGTACGTCTGCTCGGACTTGCCTTTCTCCTGAGCCTGCTCCTGCGGTTTGTCCTGTGGCTTGTCCTGTTCCTGCGCGCGCCCACGCCCGCGGCTCGTGCCTCGACGTCCACGGCGGCGCGAACCGGACTCGCGCTTGGAGGATTCACCTACTACAGGCGGCTTCGGCTCGTCGTTGTCCTCGTGTGCTTCATTGTCTTCGGACACAACCGAGCCGACCAGCTCGTCGATCGCCTTTTCGTCCAGCTTGCTGCGGCGCTTCTCCTCCGCCTTCTTGTTGGAACGCTCGCCGTTCGACTTCCCGCGACGCTTGCCGCGGCCACCGCGGTGCTGCAGGTCGTCTTCCTCCGGGTTGTACGTCGCGTGCTCTACAGGCTCCTCGGTGATGATCACACCGCGGCCACCACAGCACTCGCACGGCTTGGAGTAGGTCTCAAGCAGACCATCGCCGAGCTTCTTGCGGGTCAGCTGCACCAGGCCGAGCGAGGTGACCTCGGAGACCTGGTGGCGGGAGCGGTCGCGGCCCAGCGTTTCCTTCAGGCGACGCAGCACCAGCTCCTTGTTTTCATCCAGGATCATGTCAATGAAGTCGATGACCACCATGCCGCCGATGTCGCGCAGGCGCAGCTGGCGGACGACTTCCTCCGCGGCCTCCAAATTGTTCGCGGTGACCGTCTCCTCGAGGTTGCCGCCGGAGCCAGTGAATTTGCCGGTGTTGACGTCAATCACCGTCATGGCCTCGGTGCGCTCAATAACGAGCGTGCCGCCCGACGGCAGCCACACCACGCGGGCAAGCGCCTTCTGGACCTGCTCGTCGATGCGATGCTCCGCAAAGGCGTCGGCACCGTCGTGTTCGGAGCGGTCAAACTTGGTCACGCGGTCCAACAGGTCAGGCGCGACGGACTGCAGGTAAGCGTGCGCAATGTTGTAGGACTTCTTGCCGTCGATGATCAACTCAGAGAAGTCCTCGTTGAAGACGTCGCGGACGACGCGGACGATCAGGCGCGGCTCTTCGTAGAGCAGCACCGGGCGCGAGCCCTTCCCGTTCTTCGCGGCTTCTGCCTTTTCCTGCACCATTTCCCACTGTTTGTGCAGGCGCTGGACGTCCTCAGCAATCGCTTCCTTCGACATGCCCTCGGCAGCCGTACGAATAATCGCCCCACCCTTGCCAGGCACAACCTCGTTGAGGATGCCCTTGAGGCGCTTGCGTTCGGTGACGGGCAGCTTGCGGGAGATCCCAGCGTTACGGCCACCCGGCACGTACACGAGGAAACGTCCGGCCAGCGAAATGTGCGTTGTCAGGCGAGCACCCTTGTGCCCGTTAATATCCTTCGAGACCTGCACCATCACCTGGTCGCCGGACTTCAGTGCGTGCTCAATCCTGCGCTTCTTTCCGCCAAGCTTCGCAGCCTTCCAGTCAACCTCGCTGGCGTAGAGCACCGCGTTGCGCCCGGTTCCGATGTCGATGAACGCCGCTTCCATGCCCGGCAGCACGTTCTGGACACGGCCCATGTAAATATTGCCGATGATCGACGCGTTATCGTCCGTGGACACAAAGTGCTCCGCAAGCAGCCCGTCTTCCAGGACCGCTACCTGCGTGATGCGGCCTGGGCCGTCGTTGCGGTCGCGCTCGCGCACCACCATCGTGCGGTGCACCGACTCGCGCCGCGCAAGGAATTCCGCCTCAGAAACAATACGGGAGCGCTGGCGCTCCGCTTCTCGACGCTCACTCCGCCGACGACGCTGCGCCTCCAGACGGGCGGAACCGCTGATCCCCTTCGGCTCGTCAATAACCTCGACCTTAGGTTCTTCCTCCTTGGGCTCCTCAACTTCACCCTTCGGTGCGGCATCCTCATCCGCTTCCTTCGGTTCGGAGGTGCGCACTGCTCGGCGGCGCTTTGGACGCGTCGGCGCCTTGAAGATCGGCGCGTATTCGACCGTTGCTTCCTCTTCAGGATCGGGCTCCGGCTCTTGTTCGGGCTCCGGTTCTGGTTCCGGCTCTGGTTCCGGCTCCGGCTCGTCGGCGACCTCGAAGGTGGCGTCGACTTTCTCCTCGATCTGGTGGATTTCGTTTTCTACGTCCTTGCGCACCCGCTCGCGGATCTTTTCGTCGCTGCTATCCTTCGACTTCTTCGCCTCAGCCTTATCCGCGGGCTGCTGCAGCGCATCGATGACCTTCTCGGCTTCCTCCCGAGTAACCGAGGACTGCGCAACCTTTGTAATTCCCAACTCAGTCAGCGCGACGACAACGTCCTTCGACGCCACCCCCAACGCCTTCGCGAGCTGGAACACCCGCATTTTGTCTTTCAGGGTTGATCGATCAAAGTCCTGAATTTCGGTATGAGATTTTTTCGCCACGTACGTGCTCCTATATTTTTGCATCTGCAAGCTGCGTCAACCGGGCGCGAAGCCGTTGCCGCTGCCACACGGCTGACACACGTTCCTACAGAAAGTTGTAAAAAGCTTGCCTCCATTGTGACACACGACGCCGACTGCGCCTATTTCAGCATCGCTGCCAACACAACAAAACCGCCCACCCTGCCATGTACAGCAGGATGGGCGATTGAAGCGTGGTTCTTACTTGTTCGGGAACCAGATTGCGATCTCGCGCTCGGCGGACTCTGGGGAGTCGGAACCGTGGACGACGTTCTCGCCGACAGTGAGGGCGAAGTCGCCGCGGATAGTACCAGGGGTTGCCTTGGCAACCGGGTCGGTGCCGCCGGCGAGCTGGCGCCAAGCCTCGATAGCGCGCTCGCCCTCGACGATGCCTGCTACCAGCGGAGCAGAGGTGATGAAGTCAACGAGTTCACCGAAGAACGGCTTGTCCTTGTGCTCTGCGTAGTGCTTCTCTGCGGTCTCGCGGTCTGCGGTGCGCAGGTCCATCTCGACCAGCTTGAGGCCCTTACGCTCAATGCGGGAGATGATCTCTCCGACGTGGCCGTTTGCAACGCCGTCTGGCTTAATCAAAATCAGTGTACGTTCAGTCATGTCTCCATACCCTACTAAACAACAACCACCGGGTGCGAACATCTTGATGTGGGGGTGATTAAAGTTTGCTCCATGACATATGAGAGTCCCCTGCCGCCAATTCCGGACGTCGGCACGCGAGCGCGCTCCATCACCGATCTGCTCTTCGGCAACCTCGGCGAGCATGCGTCGGCGCCGGCGCTCACGGAGGTCGAGACGGGGCGCAGCGTGACCTATGCGCAGCTTCACCAGGAGGTGCTGGCGCTCGCCGCCACGTTGCGCAGCCGCGGCATCGGTCCCGGGGATTGCGTCGCAGTGCAGCTGCCCAACGGCATCGACTTCGCCGTCACTTTCCTCGCGTTGGTGCAGGTGGGGGCGTCGGCAAGCTTGTTGGGGACGAGTCTCACCGCGACCGAACGTGACCACCTCTGCGCGCTCGCCGAGGCCAAAGTTCTTCTCGACGCCCCCATCGCCCCCACCGAACCACCCGAGCGCAGCGCCTCCCCAGCCGGGCCGGAAGATATCGCCGCGGTTGCCTTTTCCTCCGGTACCACCGGTTTGCCGAAGGCCGTCGAGCTCACTCACCGCAACCTGTGCGCGAACATGCTGCAGTTTTCGGCCGCGCTGCGCGCAAGCGGCATCGGCGCGGGCACCTCGACACTGGCGCCGCTGCCGTTCGCCCACATCTACGGGCTGAACACGCTGCTGCTGTCGTCGCTCTACGCGCGCCACCATATTCACACGATGGCAGGCTTCGACCTGGGAGCGTTTATTGAGGCGCAGCGAAGCCACCATATTGAGCTGGGCTTTATTGCCCCGCCGATCGCGCTCGCACTCTCACGACACCCTGAGGCGACCGCGGAGGCGTTCGCGGACTCCCGGTTCATGGTGTGCGGCGCCGCCCCGCTGGACGATGCGTTGGCGGACAGCGTTGAGCAGCGGCTCGGCACGGTGATCCTGCAGGGCTACGGCACCACGGAGACGTCGCCGGTGACCCACGTGGGCATTGCCGGGAGGTCGAAGCCGGGCTCGATTGGGTTCGCGGTGCCGAATACGCAGTTCCGCATCGTCGACCTTCGCGACGGCCACGACGTCGCCCCCGGCGAGCCCGGTGAGATGCTCATCCGGGGCCCGCAAGTGATGCGGGGCTACCGCAACGACCCAGAGGCAACTCGGGCGACGATCAGTGGTGGGTGGCTGCACACGGGGGATATCGTCACGCTGGCTGAGGACGGCACCGTCTACATCGTCGACCGGGCGAAAGAAGTGATTAAGTACAAGGGCTTCCACGTCGCCCCCGCCGAGCTTGAGGCGCTGCTACGCACCCACCCCGCGGTTGCCGACGCCGCCGTCGTCCGCCATATCGTGCGCACCCACGGTGTCGATTGCGAGGTCCCGCGCGCCTGCATCGTCGTCGCCGACGGCGCTACGTTGAGCCGCGAGGAAATCATGGAGTGGGTTGCCGAGCGCGTGGCCGGATACAAAAAGATCCGTGAAGTCACCTTCACGGATCACATCCCCCGCAACGCGGCGGGGAAAATTCTGCGGCGCGAACTCTAGTCGGCGTCCAGGTGCTGCGTGGTCAGGTAGCCGCCACGCATGCGCTGCACAATGTCGGAGCGCAGCTTCACGATGAAGAACCACACCAGGCCGAACATCAGGCCAACCACCGTGACCGACCAGTGCACGAAGAACCCAAAGATGAGCGGCACCTGCAGGGCCAAGTTAATCCACATCGCGCCCGGAATCTTCTGCGCGAACGCCATCACCGCGTGGGCGACGCCGATGACCACGATGTACACCCAGTTGAACGTGGTCCAGTAGGCGCCACCGTCGACTTTAAGAATCACGAGCAGGATGAGCAGCACGGTGATCGATTCCATGATCAGCGTGCCGGAGAGCACTCCGCGCAGTCCTGCGATTGGGTCC
Organism: Corynebacterium sp. UMB10321; assembly: GCF_030228725.1. Taxonomy (NCBI): domain Bacteria; kingdom Bacillati; phylum Actinomycetota; class Actinomycetes; order Mycobacteriales; family Corynebacteriaceae; genus Corynebacterium; species Corynebacterium sp. UMB10321. The sequence goes on from NZ_JASOZC010000008.1 coordinate 26,011, forward strand.
TTGACCGGCTCGTGCCCGAGCCCGAGCGGGCTGATCGGCGGTTGGCGTTTTTCTCTGCTCACTCTGGGTCCTTTCCAAACATGGTGCGGGCCTCCCCCGCGGTCACGACAGAGCCGGTGATGATCACACCGGAGCCGGACTGCACGCCGACTTCCGCAAGGGCGTCCTCGGCAAGCTCAACGGCCAGCTCGTAGGCGGACGGCAGGTGCGGCTGCACGTGCACGCGCTCATCGCCGAAGATGGAGCGGGCGATCTCGGCAAGGTCTTCGGCCTCCATCGCGCGTGGCGAGGAGTTCTGCGTAATCACGACTTCCGTGAGCGCCGGCTCTAGCGCCTGGAAAATGCCAGCGGCGTCCTTGTCACCGAGGATGCCCAGCACGCCAATGAGTCGGGTGAAGTCGAAGTCGTGCTGCAGCGCCTCCGCGAGGGCGGTTGCGCCGTGTGGGTTGTGGGTGGCGTCGATAAACGTGGTGGGTGTGGCGCGCACTCGCTCGAGCCTGCCCGGAGAGCGGACCGCCGCAAAGCCTTCCCGCACCGCCTCGATGTTGAGCGGGTGCTCGGCGTGTGCACCGTGGAATGCCTCGACCGCCGCGAGCGCGACGGCCGCGTTGCGGGCCTGGTGTGGGCCGGACAGCGGCAGGAAGATGTCGTCGTAGCTGCCGGCGAGCCCGCGCAGCCGTAGCTGCTGGCCTCCGACGGCCACCCCGGCTTCCTCAACGCCGAACTCGGAGCCGAGGCGCGCGACGGCGCTACCGACCTGGACGGTCTGCTCCAGCACTACGCGCATGGCCTCCGGCTGCTGGTCGGCGATGACCGTGACGGAGTCCGGATTTGTGATGATGCCGGCCTTCTCGCCCGCGATCTGCTCGATGGTGTCGCCGAGGTACTGCGTGTGGTCGATGCCGATCGGCATGATCACGTTGACGTCCGCATCGATCACGTTGGTTGCGTCCCAGCGGCCACCCATGCCGACTTCCACCACGGCGATGTCCACCGGGGCGTCGGCAAACGCGGCGTAGGCGATGCACACCATGGCTTCGAAGAAGCTCAGCGGCTGGCCGAAGTGGTCGTCAGCCATCGCGAGGTACGGCTGAATCTCATCGTAAATGCGCACAAAGTCCGCGGGGTGGATTGGTTGGCCGTCGATCCCGATGCGCTCGGTGATCAACTGCAGATGCGGGCTCGTCGTGCGCCCCACCCGGTGCCCGAGGCTGCGCAGCAGCGACTCGATCATTCGGGTTGTCGACGTCTTCCCGTTCGTCCCCGCGACGTGAATCGCTTTGAACGAACGCTGCGGGGAACCCAGCAGGTCCATGACGTACTCGACGCGCTCGAGCGTCGGGTCGATCTGCGTCTCACCCCAGCGCTCCTCGAGCTCCTGCTGGACCTCACGCAATGCCGCGAGGTCCTCAGGCGTGACCTCGCGCGCGACGACGTCTTCCGTCTCCTCCGCCTGCGGCGCGCCCAGGTTCAGGCGTAGCCCAGACTCCTCGACGGAGATATCGAACTGCTCGGGTAGCTCCGGAAGCTCCGGCAGGTCAGCATTGTCGGCCATCTACGCCTCCGGCAGCTGCGCCAGGCGCGCCGTCACACGTGCGAACTCTTCCTTCGCAACCTGCTGGCGCACCTTGATCTTCTCAACGACCTGCTCCGGCGCGTTCGCCAGGAACTGCTCGTTGCCAAGCTGACGGCCAGTGGTATCGAGCTCCTTCTCCGCCGCCGCGAGTTCCTTCTCCAGGCGCTTGCGCTCGGCCGCAACGTCGACGGTGCCGGAGGTGTCCAGCGCCACGTCGAGCGTCGCCTGGCTCAGGCGCATCTCAATGCTTGCCGACGCCGCAAAGCCCTCAGCAGGCGCCTCCACCCGCGCGATATCGCGGATAACGTTTTCCAGCCCAGCCAGGTCCGCCTTGGCAAAGTCAAGCTTCGCCGGCACCTTCTGGTTCGGCTTCACACCCTGGTCTGCACGGAAACGACGCAGCTCGGTAATCAGCTTGATCGCATCCTGGATCCTGCGGCGCGCCACATCATCCGTTTCGACGCCACCATTGGTGTCCTCCGCAGTCGGCCACGGCGCCTGCGTCACCGAAGGCTGCTGCGTCAACGCGGTCCACAGGACCTCGGTGATGAACGGCATCGTCGGGTGCAGCAGGCGCAGCACCACGTCGAGCACGCGGCCGAGCACGATCTGCGTGTTGCGCCCCTGCGCGGTCTCGCCCTCACGCGGGATCTGGGTCTTTGCGATCTCCAGGTACCAGTCGCACAGCTCATCCCACGCGAAGTGGTAGAGATCCTCGTTCGCCTTCGCGAACTGGTAGTCGTCCAAGTAGGCGTCGACCTTCGCGCGGACTTCCTCCGCGCGGTCCAGGATCCAGCGGTCGGCGTCCGTCAGCTCCTCGCGGGCCGGCAGCGGACCAACCGCTGCGCCGTTCATCAGAGCGAAGCGGGTCGCGTTGTACAGCTTGGTGGCAAAGTTACGCGCGGACGTGGCGTTGTCCTCACCGATCGGCAAGTCCACGCCCGGGTTCGCGCCGCGCGCAAGGGCGAAGCGCAGCGCGTCAGCGCCGTAGCGCTCGACCCAATCCATCGGGTCGATGCCGTTGCCCAGGGACTTCGACATCTTGCGGCCCTTCTCGTCGCGCACCAGGCCGTGCAGGTACAGGTCCGTGAACGGGATGATCGGACGGCCGTCAACCCCCTCGCCGAGGATCTCCGGGGTGTTCTTTCCAGCAAAGGTGCCGAACATCATCATGCGGGCAACCCAGAAGAACAAAATGTCATACGCGGTAACCAGCACGGACGTCGGGTAGAACTTCTCCAGATCCGGCGTCTTTTCAGGCCAGCCGAGCGTCGAGAACGGCCACAGCGCAGAGGAGAACCAGGTATCCAACACGTCCGGGTCCTGGGTGTAGCCAGCCGGCGGCTCCTCGTCAGGGCCGACGCAGACCACTTCGTCATTCGGGCCGTACCAGATCGGGATGCGGTGGCCCCACCACAGCTGGCGCGAAATCGTCCAGTCGTGCATGTTGTCCACCCAGTCGAAGTAGCGCTTCTCCATCGACGCCGGGTGAATCTTCGTATCGCCATTACGGATCGCGTCGCCGGACATCTTGGCCAGTTCTTCAACCTTGACGAACCACTGCAGGCTCAGACGCGGCTCAATTGGCTCGCCGGAGCGCTCCGAGTGGCCCACCGAGTGCACGTACGGGCGCACTTCCTTGACGATGCGGCCCTGCTCCGCCAGCGCCTCGCGCACCGCCACGCGCGCCTCTTCGCGGCTCATACCGTCGAACTTGGTGCCGGTATCGGCGATGTGGCCGGTCTCGTCCATGATGATCGGCATGTCCAGGTTGTGGCGCAGGCCCATCTCGTAGTCGTTCGGGTCGTGTGCAGGCGTGATCTTCACCGCGCCGGTGCCCAGTTCCATATCGACGTAATCGTCGGCAATCACCTGAATCTTCAAGTCATCGCGGAACGGGTGGTCAAACTCCTGGCCAACCAGGTCCGTGTAGCGCTCGTCGTCCGGGTGGACGGCAATGGCGACGTCGCCAAGCATGGTCTCAACACGGGTCGTGGCAACGACCAGGTGCGGCTCGTCGTCGTTGAGCGAGCCGTAACGGATGGAGACGAACTCGCCCTCAACGTCCTTATAAACGACCTCAATGTCGGACACCGCGGTCTCCAGCACCGGCGACCAGTTCACCAGGCGGTAGTCGCGGTAGATCATTCCGGCGTCATACAGCTGCTTAAAGATGGTCTGCACTGCGCGCGAGAGGCCGTCGTCAAGGGTGAAGCGCTCACGCGACCAGTCGACGGAGTCACCGATAGCCCGCATCTGCGTGGTGATGGTGCCGCCGTACTGGTGCTTCCACTCCCACACCTTGTCCACGAACTCTTCGCGGCCATAGTCGTAGCGGTCCTTGCCTTCCTCGGCCTTCAGCTTCGCCTCGACCTTCGTCTGCGTAGCGATGCCCGCGTGGTCCATACCCGGCAACCACAACACCTCGTAGCCCTGCATGCGCTTGCGGCGCACCATAACATCAATGAGCGTGTGGTCCAGGGCGTGGCCCATGTGCAGCTGCCCCGTCACATTCGGCGGGGGCAGCACCACAGAATAAGCAGGCTTGTCCGAGGAAGCGTCGGCGGTGAAGTATCCCTTCTCCACCCAGCCCTCGTACAAAGCCTGCTCGTGTTCGCCGGGCTCCCAAGACTTCGGGAGCGCATCGGCTCGGTTCTTGCCTACCAAATGTTCAGTCGCGTCAGTCACGGTTGACTATCTTAGCCATCAACCTCCGGTAGGCGCGACCGGTTAGAAAAGCTTGGAGGCAATCTCCCACTCGCCGCGCATCGCTTCGACGTTCTTGTCGATGCGCTCGCGCTGGAAGTCGCTGATCTCCAGCCCCTCGACGACCTCCCACTTGCCATCACGGCCGATGACTGGGAAACCGAAGAGCAGCCCCTCCTCGACACCGTACTGGCCGGTGGAAGGCAGCGCTGCCGTCGTCCACTTGCCGTCGGTGCCATTGACCCAGTCACGCATGTGATCAACCGCCGCGGAAGCAGCGGACGCCGCCGAGGACTTACCGCGGACCTCAATGATCTCGCCGCCGCGCTTGGCAACGCGCGGGATGAACTCGTCGACGTACCAGTCGCGGTCCAGCTTGTCGGCGATCTTCTCGCCGCCGACCTCAGCGAAGGTCACATCCGGGAACTGAGTATCCGAGTGGTTGCCCCACACCACCATCTTTTCAATTGTCGACGACGGCACCTCCAGCTTCTGGCCCAGCATGGACAGTGCGCGATTCTGGTCCAGTCGCATCAAGGCATTGAAGCGCTCGGCAGGGACATCCGCCGCGGCCTTCGCAGCGATGCGCGCGTTGGTGTTCGCCGGGTTGCCCACGACAAGCACCCGGATATCGTCCGCAGCGCCAGCGTTGATGGCCTTACCCTGCTCGACGAAGATCTTGCCGTTCGCGGTAAGCATGTCCGCGCGGGACTCGCCCTTACCGCGTGGCTTCGCGCCAACCAGGAACGCGGCGTTTGCGCCCTCGAATGCCTTGAACTGGTCATCGGAAACGTTGATACCAGTCACCAGTGGGAAGGCAGAGTCGTGCAGCTCCATCGCGGTACCCTCCGCCGCGCGGACAGCTGCCGGGATCTCGAGCAGCGTCAGCTCGACCGGCTGATCCGCACCGAAGACGTCGCCGGAGGCAATACGCCACAGCAGGGAGTACGCGATGTTGCCTGCTGCGCCGGTGACAACGACTTTAACGGGAGTGGAAGAATGGTGTGTCATAGAAAAACCTCGGGTCAATAGTGTGCGGTATCTGACATTCAAAGTATAGGTAGCTCAACCGACACACTACCCCCGAAATCGTGCATACCCTCCCCCCTTTAGGCCTAAAAGGCATAGTAAGGCAGACAAATTCCCGTTTTGCACGGTGCAAATTCTCAAATGGGGGCATCATAGAGAAAAGTAGATGTCACCAATGAGCCAACATTCACGCATGCGTAGTAATTCAGGAGCGGATACAACGATGGATTTCCCCACCGACCCCACCTCGGCGAGTATCAAAGCACCTGAACCAGATATCAACGCAGAAATCGACAGTGTTGTTGACATCGCCCTCGACATGTTCGCCCGCGGTGGCTTCTCCCAAACAAAGCTGGGTGCCATCGCGAAGGAAACCGGCATGTCGAAAAGGATGATCCATTACCACTTCAGCGACAAAAAGGGCCTCTACGCAAAAACGATCAGGCGCGCGCTCGACCGCCTGGCTCCACCCGAAGAGATCCTGCAGCGCTCCTACGCAGTCCCAGTTGACGGCATGCGCCGCTTCGTAGACAGCATGTTCCACTCCTTCCAGGACAACCCTGAGGCAGTTCAGCTGCTCATTCGTGAGCGGCTCGAGCCGGTCCTCGAGGACGCCTCAGCGGACATTGTGCACGGCCGCAGCGAGATCACGCTGCACGTCGAGCGCCTCCTGCTCGTGGGCCAGGACGCCGGCGCCTTCCGGCCGGGGATCTCCGCCGATGACGTACTCGCGCTGCTCACGGCGCTGAGCACGCTGCGGGTATCGGGCAACGCGGCGTCAATAATTACGAGCCACCTCGACCTCGACGAGCCGCGAAACGTCGAAGGGATGCGGCGCATGGTTATTGATACCGTGCTGGCGTTTTTGACATCCAACATCGCGCCCTCGGGCTACGAAAGCTACCTCGAGGCCACTCCCCTGCCGGACAGCGAAGGCACCGGCACCAGCGACGACCTCTACGACATCTACTAACTGCGACTCGGCAGCCTTAGGCCGAGCGCTGCCCTTCAGCTTCCACGAACTGCGGCTCTGCAGCGCCCCGCACCACGTCGCCGTTGATAACGACTTCGCTGACGTTCTCGCGGTCGGGCAGGTCGTACATGATGGGCACGAGCACTTCCTCCATGATGGCGCGCAGGCCACGGGCGCCGGTGTTGCGCTCGGCAGCGCGGTCCGCGATCTCCTCGAGGGCGTCCTCGGTGAGCGTGAGCTGGGCGCCGTCCATCGAAAAGAGGCGGCTGTACTGCTTCACCAGTGAGTTCTTCGGCTCGGTGAGTACGCGCACCATGGCGTCGCGGTCGAGGTTCTCCACGTTCGCGATGATCGGCAGGCGCCCAATGAACTCAGGGATGAGGCCGAACTTCACCAGGTCACCCGGCTGCACCTGCGCCAGCATGTTGGCTTCGTCGCGCTCCTGCTTCGAGTCGATCTCCGCCCCGAAGCCGATGCCCTTCTTGCCCACGCGCTCCGCAATCACCTTGTCCAAGCCCGCGAACGCACCGGCGACGATGAACAGGATGTTCGTCGTATCAATCTGGATGAACTCCTGGTTCGGGTGTTTGCGCCCGCCCTGCGGCGGCACGGACGCGACGGTGCCCTCCAGGATTTTCAGCAGTGCCTGCTGCACGCCTTCGCCGGACACGTCGCGGGTAATCGAGGGGTTCTCGGACTTGCGGGAGATCTTGTCTACCTCGTCGACGTAGATGATGCCGTGCTGCGCCCGGTTAACGTCGAAGTCCGCGGCCTGCAGCAACTTCAGCAAGATGTTTTCGACGTCCTCTCCGACGTACCCCGCCTCGGTGAGACTGGTGGCGTCGGCAATTGCGAATGGCACGTTGAGCATCCTGGCAAGCGACTGCGCGAGGTACGTCTTGCCGGAGCCCGTCGGCCCCAGCAGCAAAATATTCGACTTCGCGATTTCCACTTCCTCATCACGCTTGCGGTTCGTTACATTCTCCGACTCCGCTCGGATGCGTTTGTAGTGGTTGTACACCGCCACCGCGAGCGTGCGCTTCGCCGAGTCCTGCCCGATGACGTACTGGTCCAAAAACTTGGTGATCTCACTTGGCTTCGGCAGCCGATCCGCAGCCTCATCCTGCTCAGCCTGCGCCCCGCCGAGTTCTTCCTCGATGATTTCGTTGCATAGCTCGATGCACTCATCACAGATGTAGACTCCGCCACCGGCAATAAGCTTGCGAACCTGCTTCTGCGTCTTGCCGCAAAAGGAGCACTTCAACAGGTTTGAGGTGTTTTGGGATGTTGCCATAGATGCGTTGGACTCCAGCTTCTTCGTCTCGCCTAAGGGTTGACCTTAGAGCTTAGCGGGTACGTCAAACTCACACACTCTCGCACGTTGTCGCGCATCGTGGCGATCAAGGGCACAATGGAGCGCATGACGCATATACATACTGTGGAATACGGCAATAAAGACAACACCAGCACCGTGGTGCTCCTCTCCTCCATCGCGACGACGCACGAATCCTGGTCGAAGCAGATTCCTGAACTGGCGAAGCACCACCGTGTCATCGCGGTCGATCATCGCGGGCACGGCGGCTCCGACGTCGCCCAGGTGGCTCCCGGCTCCGCAACCGTGAAGCTGCTTGCGCAGGATATCTTGAGCGCGCTCAACCGTGAGGGGGTCGACCGCTTCAGCGTTGTCGGCCTCTCCCTCGGCGGCGCCATTGCGCAGTATCTTGCGGCGTACAGCGGGCGCGTGGAGAAGGCTGTCTTCGCTTGCACCGCGACTTACCTCGGTGGCAATGAGCAGTGGGACGAGCGCACGCGCATCGCACGGGAGGAAGGCATGGGCCCCATCGCCGACATGCTCATTCCTAACTGGTTCACCCCAGCATTTATCGACGCCCACCCAGGGGAAGTCGAGCGCATCCACGACATGGTCAGCGCCATCGACCCCGAGGGTTACGCCCAAAACGGCGATGCCTTGGCAAAGTGGGACTTCGCTTCCCACCTGGATCAGATCACCTGCCCAGTGCTGACCATCGCGGCCACCGGCGACGCCGGTACCGGCCCGGACAAACTGGCCGAAATCGCCGACGGCGTCGCAGGCCCCGTGGAGTCTGTGGTCATTGAGCCGGGCTCGCACCAGGTGCCCATCGAGAACCCTGCTCCGTTCAATGAAGCGCTGCTGAAGTTTTTGGGCTAAGATTTGTCGGCTACGCTAGACGCAGAAGTCTGTCAGAAAGGATCCCCTAGTGATGAACACCCGGCCCAAACTTGTGCTTGCCGCACTCTTGACGTGCACGACGCTGTTGGCCGGGTGTAACTCGTCGCCGGAGGATCGTTTGGCGGAGCCTGAGATCTCGTTCCCGGCGAAGGAGACGTCGACAAGCCCGGCGCCCGACGATGATGACGAGGACGCGACCGAGACCGAGACGTCCACCTCGACAAAGACATCCACGAGTACCTCGAAGAAGAGCTCAAGCTCTTCTAGCTCCTCGAGTTCTTCGAAAAAGTCGAGCGCTTCTGCCTCCTCTAGCGATGATGACAGCGACGAGCCCGCGCCGGTACAGCCTGCCGAGCCCGCCCCACAGAACGGCGCGACGTGCGCGTGGCCGAAGCAGGGCCAGCAGTCAGCGAGCGACGAATACAGCACCTTCTGCGACGGCGACTGGGCCCGCACCGTGATGCCGAACGGCCAGGAGTACTTCTGGGCTTCCAACGGCAACTCTTGGGCATCCGTTGACCCCGTCGGCGAGCACGAAGGCAACGCCTGCTGGGACCGTAAGGACTTCACCTCCGCACCGGCCGCGGTGCGCGACGCGGTCCCGTACTGCCCTTAAGCCTGCAGCACCTCCGCTGGCTTCTTGACGACGACCGGCTTCGCGGCCGGCGCTCGCAGCCCTACCAGCGCGACCGCGCTCAGCACGAACACGCCTGCTGCAACGATGTAGAGCCCACGTGGCCCCAGGCCGGCCTCGGCGAGGTAGCCGATGAGCAGTGGTCCGCAGACCGAACCAACTCGCCCCACAGCCAACGCCACTCCAACGCCGGTCGCCCGCAAGTGCGTCGGGTAGGACGCCGGGGTCACGGTGTACATGCCGGTAACGCACGCGTTCAGCAACATACCAACCAGTACGCCCAGCGGGAACGCCACCAACGACGCGCCCGCGGAGAAGATGAAGGCCACCAACGCGCCCGCGCCACCGATGGCGAAGGCGGTGAGCAGCACGCGGGCGTCAACACGCGTGGTAATCACTCCGAAGATCAGCGAGCCGATCGTGCCGCCGAACGCGATCATGATGCCGCCGAAAATACCCTGCTGCGCGGACAGTCCCAGTTCATTGAGCAACTTGGGCGTCCAGGAATTAGCAAAGGCAAAACCAAAGCTGATCAGCGAGAATGCAATCCAGATCCGTACAGTCGTCGACAGCCATACTGGGGAGACGATTGCGCGCAGGGCGCCCGAGGCGGAAGCCGGGGCGCTCGTCTGGGCCGGAACCACTGCTCCCCCGTGCCCAATGCGGCGTGCGATACGCTCAACGCGCGCAGCGTCACCACGGCTTGCGAGCACGTCCACCGACTCCGGCAGCAACGCCGTTGCAAGCACCAGCGCCACGGCAGACAGAGCCGCGCCCACGAAGAAGATCGAGTGCCAGCCGTGGCTCTCCACAACCTTGGACGCCAGCACGCCGCACAGCGTCGCGCCAACGCCGTACCCCGACGCGTAGACCGCCATCGCCAGCCCACGGAACCGGTCGTTAGAATACTCACTGACCAGCACGGTCACGCACGCGAGCACGCCGCCCACGCCCACACCAGTGACGAAGCGCCACGCGATAAACGCCGCGGTACTCCCCGCGAAGCCCGACAGGAGCAGGCCCACGGTATCAATCAGCAGCGCCACAAGAATCACGTTTCGACGCCCCCATCGATCCCCCGCCGGCCCAAAGACCGCCGCGCCGACACCAACGCCGAGCAGCGCTGCCGACAGCACCCAACCCAGCAGGGACGAGCCGATCGCGAACTCCTCCGCCAGGTGCGGCGCCGCAAATGCGGTTGCGACGAGGTCATAGCCGTCAAGGGCGTTCAAATAGGTAATGACGGCAATGATCAGCCACTGGTACGGGCTCATCGGCCGAGTGTTAATGGAAGTTCTGATATCCACCGCGCTCTTTCCTTTATCTTCACGTGTCGTGTTTTCGCAGATGTGTGAAGAATGTACCGCACGGTCTGTCTATTCGCGCCCTTTTATTCACGCTTTGTCAAGCACACAAAAAGACGCCACCCGGTTACCCGTGGTGGCGTCGAAAAGCGATCAGAAGTTAGCCGTTCAGCTTGCGGTAATCAAAGACCTGGTCGATGATGCCGTACTCGACAGCTTCCTGCGCGGTAAGGATCTTGTCGCGATCCGTATCAATACGGACCTGCTCCGCAGTGCGACCGGTGTGGTGCGCGAGTGTGTCCTCCATCAGGCGACGCATGCGCTCGATCTCATTGGCCTGGATCTCGAGGTCAGAAACCTGGCCCTGGGTACCCTGCGTCGCGGGCTGGTGGATCAGCACCCGCGAGTTCGGCAGCGCAGCGCGCTTCCCCGGCGCACCTGCGGCAAGGATGACCGCCGCAGCGGACGCAGCCTGGCCGAGGCACACCGTTTGCACGTCCGGGCGGACGTACTGCATCGTGTCGTAAATCGCCATCAGCGCGGTAAACGAGCCACCCGGCGAGTTAATGTACATCGTGATGTCGCGGTCCGGGTCCTGGGACTCCAGCACCAGCAGCTGCGCCATGATGTCATTCGCGGAAGTGTCATCGACCTGGGTGCCCAGGAAGACGATGCGCTCCTCGAAAAGCTTGCCGTATGGGTCGATCTGCTTCGTGCCGAAGGAAGTCTCCTCCAAGAACTGTGGCAGCACGTAGCGGGAGGAAGGCATTTGGAAAGACATACGTAAATTCTCCTGTCTACTTAGTTGCTGATCGAGCCCTGAGCGCTCTCGATAACGTGGTCCACGATGCCGTACTCCATCGCCTCTTGGGCCGTGAACCAACGGTCACGGTCGGAATCCTTCGTAATCTGCTCGAAAGTCTGGCCGGTATGCTCAGCGATGAGCTGGGCCATCTCGCGCTTCGTCGCAGCGAACTGCTCAGCCTGAATAGCAATGTCGGCAGCAGTACCTCCAACGCCTGCGGACGGCTGGTGCATCATAATCCGAGCGTGCGGAAGCGCGTAACGCTTGCCTTTCGTGCCGCCGGAAAGCAGGAACTGCCCCATCGACGCCGCCAAGCCCATGCCGTACGTAGCAATGTCGCACGGCGAGTACTTCATCGTGTCATAAATCGCCATGCCGGCAGTCACGGAACCACCCGGGGAGTTAATGTACAGCGAGATGTCGCGAGTTGGATCCTCCGCGGACAGCAGCAAGATCTGCGCGCACAGCTTGTTCGCAATTTCGTCGTCAACCTGCTGGCCCAGGAAAATAATGCGCTCGCGCAGCAGGCGCTCATAGACAGAATCACCCAAGTTCATGCCCTGCGATGGGGATGTCATAAAAATGGCTCCTTCGTGGTTCAAACTCTTTTATGTAGCGTCAACAATGCCACCACCCTACTCCGATAGTCCACTTTGCACGGGGTTGTTCGCTGATGGCGTACACGTACGTTGTGAACCCGTAGTGAATGGCGAAACGCCCCGGCGTAGGCGCAACGCGTGCGCATCGCCGGGGCGTTTCAACTCACGATTTAGTCTTCGGAAGCCTCTGCTTCTTCCTCTTCAACCTCACCGAAGTAATCGTTCGGGTCGACGGTCTCGCCCTTGTCGTCCTTCACGGACACGCGGCAGATCGCGGTAGCGAGTGCCTTGCCACGGCGGACGTCTGCGAAGAGGTTACCGATCTGGCCTGCCTGCTGCAGCTGCGCCACGAACTGGTTCGGGTCCATGCCGTAGGACTGCGCGGTGAACAGGATGTGGTCGGTCATCTCCTGCTGGGAAACCTCAGGCTCCTCCTGGTCAGCAACAGCGTCCAGGAACAGCTGGGTACGGACAGCGGACTCAGCCTGCTCGTGGTTCTTCTTGTCGAACTCCTCGCGGGTCATGCCCTGTGCCTCGAGGAACTGTGCGACAGCAGCCTCGTCGTGCGCCAGCTGGCCGAGCATCTGGTGGAGCATGTTGTGCTCCTGCTCCTCGACGATGGACTTCGGAAGCTCGAACTTGGTCTCCTCGAGCGCTGCCTTCAGTACCTCGTCGCGGATGTCAGCTGCCTGCTGGGTCTTCTTGTCCTCAGCGAGCTGCTCCTTGGTGGATTCACGCAGCTCCTCAGCGGTGTCGAACTCGGAGGCCATCTGAGCGAACTCGTCGTCAAAGTCAGGAAGCTTGCGCTCCTTCGACTGCTGGACGTGTACCTTGATGGTGGCTTCCTTGCCCTTGTGCTCGCCGAACTCGATCGTCGCTGTGAACTCGTTGTCCTCGCCGGTCTTCATGCCGCGCAGCGCGGTGTCGAGACCCTTGATCAGGTCGTCCGAGCCGATCTGGTAGGTCAGGCCCTCGGTGGAAGCCTCCTCGACCTTCTCGCCGTCAACCTCAGCGTGCAGGTCGATGACTGCGAAGTCGTCGGTCTTCATCTTGCGCTTGGTGTCCTTGAGCTCGCCGAAGCGCTCGCGGAGCTGGTCGATCTCCTTGTCGACGTCCTCGTCGCTGACCTCGAGGGCCGGAACAGTGACGTCAATCTTGGAGAAGTCAGGGACAGTAATCTCTGGGCGAACGTCGACCTCAGCGGTGAACTCGACGACGTCGTTGTCCTCGATCTTGGTGATGTTGATCTCTGGCTGACCGATCGGGTTCAGGCCATTTTCCAGGACAGCCTTCTCGTAGCGGGTTGGCAGCATGTCGTTGACAACCTGCTCCAGGATCGGGCCACGGCCGAAGCGGGCGTCGATCAGCTGGCGAGGAGCCTTACCGCGACGGAAGCCAGGAATGCTGACCTGCTGCGCAATTGACTTGTACGCCTGGTCGATTTCCTTGCCGAGCTCATCGAAAGGAACGCTGACGTCCAACTTGACACGAGTCTCACTGAGCTTGTCGACGGAAGTCTTCACGGATTACTCCTGTAATTAATCGGGTAAATTGTACGGATATGTAAACAAGCCCGCTATTTCTAGCGGGCTTGTTAATGTCGGGGCGACAGGATTTGAACCTGCGACCCCCTGCTCCCAAAGCAGGTGCGCTACCAAACTGCGCCACGCCCCGCGAATGATTGCTCATTGCGACGTTGGCAACTATAACCATGCCCACGAGCAATACGCAAATCCACAGGACAGCACGTCTTTTGAAGCTGAACGCGCACGCAAACAAAAACGCGGCTACACATCCTGTGTAACCGCGTCCTTTTACTACTTGGAGGGAATGACGGGAATCGAACCCGCGTCTTCAGCTTGGAAGGCTGAGGTATTAGCCACTATACGACATTCCCACTTCACCAAAAGGTGATGGGCGCAAGTGTAACCTACCGCCCACTTTGAGACAAAACCACCCGCTTAGCGTGGAACTTTCTCCCGACCACGTGCGTTGCACGTTGTAAGTACTGATAATTTGTGGCCGATCCCGAAGGAGCTTTCCCTCACTATGAACCTCATTTTGATCCTCGCTATCGTTGGCGCCGCGGTGTACCTGATAAAGAGTCGCCAGAATGGCTCGACCAACCAGCGCGAACAGCTCCAGCTCGAGGATGCGATTGCGGACGCACGCCGCTGGACAGAGCGACTTGGCTCGCAAGTCCTTACTATCTCCGGTACCGACGCCGCTTCGACCCAGGCGATGGCCGACGCCTCTGAACGCTACAACGCAGCAAGTGGCGCGCTGGGCCAGGCGACCACACCGAAGCAGGCCATGCTCGCTCGCGAATCTGCGCTGGAGGGGCTGCACTATGTCAACGCAGCACGCGAAATCATGGGCATGCCCGCTGGCCCAGAGCTTCCAGAACTGGAAGGCCAGCGTCGCGCGGGCCGGGTGACCGAGGAGCGAACGATCCGCCAGGAAGACGGCACCACCGTCACCGCATCCCCGTACGCTTCTGAACGCACCCCGAACTACTACCCTGGCGGCGTTGTCGCCGGCCGCCCAGTACCGGCTGGCTGGTACTCCACCGCCTGGTGGGCTCCAGCGATGATGACCGGCATGTGGGCTGCAAGTTCGATGATGTTCTACTCCGCGATGTTCGCAGGTATGGCCGGCACGCCATCGCCTGAGGCCTTCGCAGCGGGTGACTTCGGGGACGCCGGCGCAGGCGACTTCGGCGATATGGGAGATGCTGGAGACATCGGCGATGCCGGGGAGATGGGCGATATGGGCGACGTCGGCGGCGAGGGCCTGTTCGGTGACGGCGGCCTCTTTGGGGATGGCGGTGGCTTCGACTTCGGGGGATTTGACTTTTAGTCCAGGCCAGTGCGCTAGAATGCCTACCGTTTAGCACCCCACCGTATAAGGAGCGTTTCGTGAATATTGCAGTGTTGCTCAAGGAAGTCCCGGATACGTACGGCGACCGCGACCTGAATCTGGAAACCGGCCTGACCGATCGCTCCGGTGATGTCGTCGCTGACGAGGTCTGCGAACGCGCCGTCGAAGCCGCGATGCGACTCAAGGAGGCCCGCGGCGACGAGGAAACCATCGTCGACCTCATTACGGTAGGGCCAGAAACAGCGCATGCCAGCGTGCGCAAGGGCATTGCGATGGGCGCGGATGATGCCTACATCATTGCCGACGACGCGCTCCTCGGCGCGGACGTGACGCTGACGGCAGAAGTGCTCGCGGCGGCACTACGCAACAAGGACTACGACCTGGTTGTGCTCGGTACCGCGTCCTCTGACGGCGGTGGCGGCGTCATGGCTGGGCTGCTCGCAGAGATGCTCGGCTGGCCCGCCATCGCCAACGCGACCGAGGTCACGCTCAACAACGACACGGTGACCGCGACGCAGGTCAGCGATCACGCCACGCTCACCCTCGAGGCGCAACTCCCGGCGCTGGTCGCGGTCTCGGACGAGTACCCTGATGCCCGCTTCCCAAACTTCAAGGGTCTGATGGCGGCAAAGAAGAAGGAACTGCACACGCTGACGCTGGCGGAGCTCGGTGTCGACGCGGAGGATTTCGCACGGCCGCGGGCGATCATGGTGGACGTCGAAAAGCGTCCTGCGCGTGAGCGTGGCGAGATCATTGACTACGGCCCGAACGCTGTGGGCCAGCTGGTCGACTTCCTTGCAGAGAAGCACTACATCTAACCCGCCGAACGAAGGATACTGACATGGCAACCTCTCCCCGCACAGTTTTGGTCGTGCTCGATGCGACGCACGACGACCAGCTCGACTCCACCGCCGCCGAACTCATCGGCGCAGCCGCGCCTCTGGGTACCCCGGTGGTGCTGACCACCAACCCTGCACACACCGAAGCGCTCGGCGAGCTCGGCGCAGCCGTGGTGCTGACCACTAACGTTGACGCGCAGCAGCAGGCAGTCCCTCTTGTCGACGCCGCCGAGGCCGCGTTCAACGCCACCGACCCGGCAGCTGTGATCCTCGCCCACTCCGTCCGTGGCCGCGACGTCGCGTCGCGCCTGGCCGTGCGCAAGGGCAAGGCCCTGCTCACCGACGCGATTGATGTCCGCCGCGACGACCAGGGCATTGTGACGGACCACGAGAACTACGGCGGCGCCTACACCGCAACCGCTGCAGCGACCCACTCGGCGCCAATTATTACGGTGCGCATCGGCGCGATCGATCGCCGTGCGGACGCCACCGCGCCCGAGGTTCACGAGTTGGACGTCACTGCCTCCGGGACACGCGCCGCGACGGTGACTTCGGTGACCCCGGTGGTGCGCACCTCGACGCGCCCGGAGCTGCTCACCGCAGATCGCGTGGTTGCAGGAGGCGTTGCTTTGGGTGACGCGGACATGTTCGAGCAGCTCGTGGGCGGGCTTGCCGACGAGCTCGGCGCCGCAGTCGGCGCGACCCGCTCCGCTGCGGACGAGGACCAAATCAGCCACGACGCCCAGATTGGGCAGACCGGCATCGTGGTCAGCCCAAAGCTCTACATCGGCATTGGCATTTCGGGCGCTGTGCAGCACCTCGTGGGCATGCAGACAGCCGACACCATCATCGCGATCAACAACGATGAGGACGCTCCGCTGTTCGATATCGCGGACTTTGGCATCATTGGCGATCTCTTCGACGTGGTGCCGGAACTCATCGAGCAGATCGCAGCTCGCCGCGGCACGGAGGCGTCCAAGTAATGCGCGTGCACCTTCGTCGTGGCCTGCCCCGCGTAGCGAGCGGCCAGCCGTGGCCACCAGTTGATGAGGTCGCGCTCGAACCCGACCCGGCCGTGAGCGGCGATCTGGTCGGAGCTCAAGCGGCTCCGACCCCAGCGCAACCCGAAGGCGTATCGACGCCCCTCCGTCGCGGTCTGCCTCGTACCCCGAGCGGCCAGCCATGGCCTCCTACCGACTCGGTCGCAGTCGCTGCGGACCCTGCCGTGCAGCAGGTGTTCCCAGCGGCTGCAGAACGCGCTGCCGCCGAACAGCCCGCGGAAGAGCAACCAGCTGGCCCGCTCACCACGGTCGCCGTGCGCCAGGGCCTTCCACGTACTGCCGGGGCTGGCCCGTTCCCGCCTGTCGCCAATGTCGACGTCCCAGAGGACCCCGCTGTGGCGGTTCCTCCGCTCTACGGCGCAGCGGCGCAGACTGCAGAACAGGCACCGGAACTGGTACCGGTACCAGCAGTCGAGTCCACGCCGCAGCTAGCACAGCCCGAGCGGCCGAAGTTGGCGGCACAGCCCGTGCCTGCGCCGACTCAAACTCCATCGCGTCGCTGGTGGGCGTACGGTGGCGTCGCGCTGCTCGCTGCGTTCGTAGTCGCGGTCCTGGTGGCGCGCTGGTTCGTCAGCACCCCGACGGGCAGCAGCTTCATCGAGCGCTACACCGGCCAGCAGCCCCTGCCGGAAGGCGCACCTGTTGGGCTGCCCGCATGGTTGGGGTGGTCGCACTTCTTCAACATGCTGTTCATGGCGCTCATCATCAAGACTGGTATGACCGTGCGCCACGAGCGCAAACCCGAAGCGTATTGGGCGCCGCGCAAGAACCCCAAGAAGAAGATTTCTCTTACCCTGTGGCTGCACCTCACCATTGACGTGCTGTGGGTGGCGCTCGGCGTGGTGTTCTACATCGTGCTGTTCGCCACTGGCCAGTGGATGCGCATTGTGCCCACGAGCTGGGAGGTCATCCCGCAAGCGGTCTCCGCGGGGATCCAGTACCTCAGTCTGGACTGGCCGACGGAAAACCCGTGGGTGCACTACAACGCGCTGCAGGAGCTGTCGTACTTCGCGGTGGTGTTCCTTGCCGCGCCGCTGGCGATCCTCTCCGGCGCTCGCATGAGCGAGTGGTGGCCGAAGTCCTGGTCCTTCTTCTCGCTGAAGGCTGCACGCGCCATTCACTTCCCCACCATGCTGTTCTTCGTCCTGTTCACCGTGGTGCACGTCTTCCTGGTGTTCACCACGGGTCTGCGCAGAAACATGAACGCGATGTTCGCTGCCTCCGGCGACGTCGACCCAGACGTGTACGGCACGAGCTGGACTGGCGTCATCCTGTTCCTCGTTGCGGCAGCCGTGATCGCGGTGGTGTGCAGGCTGGCTCGCCCCGCACTGGTAGCCCCGGTGGCGCAAGCGACTGGCAAGGTGACAAGCCGCTAAAGTAAAGCGCATGGTACCCATGTTTGCGCTTCACGACGGCACATCAATCCCCCAGCTCGGCTACGGCCTCCACCGCGTAGACCCGCAGGAGGCCGAGCGGTTGGTCAGCGAAGCGCTGGAGGCAGGTTACAGGCACTTCGACACCGCCCACATTTATGGGAACGAAGAGGGCGTCGGCAAGGCAATCGCGAAGTCGGGGATCCCGCGCGAGGAGCTGTACATCACCACGAAGCTGTGGAACAACCGCCACCACGATGCCCCGGCTGCGCTCGAGGAGTCGCTAGAGAAACTCGGTCTTGACCACGTCGACCTCTACCTCATTCACTGGCCTCTGCCCGGACAGGGCGCATACGTGGATGCGTGGAAATCCCTCATTGGACTCCGCGAGGCTAAACTCACGACCTCCATCGGCGTCTCAAACTTCCTGCCAGAGCACATTGAGCAGATTGAGATGCACACCGACGTCACCCCCGTGGTCAACCAGGTTGAGCTGCACCCGCTGTTCCAAAACTGGAAAGAGCTCGACGCGATGCGTGTGCACAATATCGCCATCGAGGGCTGGGCTCCGCTCGGCGGCGGCGCCTACGACCTGACGGACTTCCCGGAAATTACCGACGCCGCCGAGGCACACGGCAAAACGCCAGCGCAGGTGGTGCTGCGCTGGCATCTACAAAACGACGTGATCGTGTTCCCCAAGACCACGTCCGCGGAGCGGATGCGTGAAAACATGGACATTTTCGACTTCACGCTCAGCCCCGAAGAAATGTCCGCCATCGTCGCGCTCGACGAGGAGGAGTTTGGGCGCCACGGCCCGCACCCCGCGGACTACGAAGAACTGGGCTAGATAGCCGGGGCTTCGCCCGTCTCCTCGTACTTGGACAGGATGTCGATGCGGCGCTGGTGGCGCTCCTCGTTGCTCCACTCCTGGCCGATGAACGCGTCGACGATCTTCAGTGCTTCTTCCTCGGTGTGCATGCGCCCACCGATACCGATGAGCTGCGCGTTGTTGTGCTCGCGCGCCAGGCGCGCGGTCTCCTCAGACCACGCCAAGGCGCAGCGAGCGCCCTTCACCTTGTTCGCGGCGATCTGCTCACCATTGCCAGAGCCGCCCAGCACGATGCCGAGGGAGCCTTCGTCCGCTACCGTCCGCTCAGCTGCGGCGATGCAGAACGCTGGGTAGTCGTCGAGGGCGTCATACTCGTGCGCACCACAGTCGATGACTTCGTGGCCCTGCTTTTCCAGGTGGGCCTTAATCTGATTCTTTCGTTCGAAACCGGCATGATCTGCCCCAAGGTAAATTCGCATGCGCTCTACCCTACCTTCCTGCTAGCTCACCTGCGGCGGTTCCGTGCGGGAACGCTTCAGTTCGAAGAAGTAGGGGTATTCGCTCAGTGCCAGGGAGGCGTCGAAAAGCTTGCCTGCCTCCTCACCCGTTGGGACGCGGGTGATGACCGGCCCAAAGAATGCGGTGTCTCCGAGCTTGACCACCGGGGTGCCCACCTCGTCACCGACGGCGTCCATCGCACCCTGGTGGTAGGTGCCGAGCAGCTCGTCCATCTCGTTGGTGTTGGCAAGGTCGGTGTAGCTGGCGTCGAGACCTACCTCTTCGAGCGCTGCCGCGATGATCTCGTCGTAGGCGCCGTAGCCCTTCTTGCCGCCCTGCTCCCCGGCGTGAATGGCGGTGCCCATCGCGGTGTAGAGCGCGTCGATCTTCTCTGGGTGGTCGCGCTTCACCGCTGCGAACACGCGCGCTGGACCCCAGTTGGCCTCCATCATCTTGGCGTAGTCGGCTGGGATGTCGCGGCCGTCGTTAAGAATGGACAGTGACATCGGCACCCACTCGACCGTGATGTCGCGGACCTTTTCTACTTCCTTCATCCAGCGCGAAGTGAGCCAGCAAAATGGGCAGCTTACGTCGAACCAAAAGGTAACTGGTGCAGTCACAGAATCATTCCTCCATTCGTTCCGGAAATTATGCAGCCACCATAGCGAAAAACACACAGGTACGGCGAGTATGTTGGAGGACATGAAGACAAACCTCAAGCGCAGCGACGCACAACTTCGCGCACAACTTATCTCAGATGTCCATTACGATATTGCGCTCGATGTCAACGGAGCAGAGCAGTTCACGTCGACCACCACGGTCACGTTCCGCTCGGGCGCAGGCGAGACCTTCTTCGACCTGGTCGCCGACGAGTTCTCCGCAACGCTTGACGGCCGCCCCGTCGACGGCCGCACCCTCACTCTCACCGAGGGCGAGCACACGTTAGTTGTCGACGCCACCATTACCTACAACCACACCGGAGAAGGCCTGCACAAGTTCGTCGACCCGGTGGACAACAAGGATTACCTCTACACCCAGTTCGAACCCGCGATGGCGATGAAGGCGTTTGCCTGCTTCGACCAGCCAGATATCAAGGCCACGTATAAGATTGCCGTCGACGCGCCAGAGGCCTACACGGTCGTACTCAACGAGGAGGCGACCCATGAGGGCAACGTGTGGTCCTGCACCATTGATTACCCACTGTCGACGTACCTGGTGGCAATCTGCGCCGGCGAGTACGAGTTCGTCGAAGACGAGTACGTCGACGATCTGAAGCGTATCCCGCTTCGCATCTTTGCCCGCGCCTCACTCATGGAGCACCTCGACGCGGAACGCTTGTTCCGCCAGACGAAAGACGGCTTCGCGTACTACCACAAGAATTTTGCGATTGCGTACCCGTTCGGCAAGTACGACCAGATTTTCTGCCCCGAGTACAACATGGGCGCAATGGAGAACGCCGGCGCGGTGACGTTCCGCGATGAGTACGTCTTTACTTCCGAGCCAACCCCGTATCGCCTCGAGCGCCGCAACGACACGATCCTGCACGAGATGGCGCACATGTGGTTCGGCGACCTCGTCACGATGCAGTGGTGGGACGACTTGTGGCTCAACGAGTCCTTCGCGACCTGGTCCGCAGCCATTGCCCAGACCGAGATCGGCGAGTACCCGAATGCGTGGACGACGTTCGCGGCCGTCGAGAAGGCATGGGCCTACCAGCAAGATCAGCTGCCGACGACCCACCCAATCGCCGCTGACGCCCCGGACATCGAGACTGCTGAGCAGAACTTCGACGGGATCACCTACGCCAAGGGCGCATCCGTGCTGAAGCAGCTGCAGGCATACGTTGGCCGCGACGAGTTCTTCGCGGGCGTGCGCGATCACTTCAACAACCACAAGTTCAGCAACGCTACCTTCGACGATCTTCTGGGCGCGTTGGAGAAGTCGTCGGGCCGCGATTTGAGCGAGTGGTCCCAGCAGTGGCTGCGCACCACCGGTGTGTCCACCCTTCGCCCTGAAATCACCGAGGATTCCTTCGCAGTCGTGCAAGAGTCCGACGTACTGCGCACCCACCGGGTCGGCATCGGGCTGTACAAGCTTGACGGCGACAAGGTCGTGCGCACCCACCACGTGAACGTCGATATCGAGGGGGCGCGCACCGAGGTACCCGAACTCGCCGGCATCGACCACGACCTCGCGTTGGTCAACGACGAGGACCTCACCTACTGCAAGATGCGCCTCACGCCGGAACACACTGGGTTCGTTCTGGAGCACATCGGGCAGATCGAGGACCCGCTTGCACGCACCCTGTGCTGGTCATCCCTGTGGGAGGCCGTCCGCGACACGCTGCTTCCGGCGCGCAAGTTCGTGATGGCCGTGGCAAACTTCAGCCGCCTCGAAGACCAACCGAGTGTGCAGGAGCGTCTCCTCGCACAGGCTACGCTGGCGGTCAAGCAGTACGTGGCGTGGTCCTGGCAGCGCACCGGCTTCTACATGCTCAGCGAGGCATTCCGCGGCCAGGAGCCTGCAGGTATCTACCAGCGCGCGCTCGCCCGCCTGCAGCCTTCGAAGCAGAACACGACGTACTTCCACGAACTCCTACAGTCGCTGGATAACCAGGAGATTCGCTGGCTCGTGCTCACGAACCTTGTCGCAGGCGGCGCCATGCTGGCCAAGACCGCCAAGAACGAGGAGGATCCGTCCTCCGAGGGTGCGCTGTCGCGCCTGCGTATCGACGCCGTCACGAACAAGCAGTGGGCGTGGGATGAGATCGTCAGCGGCACACGCACAAACCTCGAGGTGCGCTTCCTTATCGACGGCCTCACCTTCACCTCCGAAGGCATGGACGGCTTGGCCGAGCGCTACTTCGAGATCGCGCCAGAGCTGTGGGACAAACTGACCAACGAGATGGCTCAGAACACGCTCGAGGGCCTGTTCCCGCTGTGGGATATTTCGATTGCTACAGTCGAGCGCGCCGAGGCGCTCCTTGCGCGGGAGGACATTCCGGCGGGCCTGCGCCGCATCGTTTCGGAGGGTAAGGCCCGCGTGGAGCGCGCGCTGCGCAACCGTGTTGGTGACGCAGGCGCGGAAGGCGCAGCGAAAACGCTGCGCTAGAGGCTAGAGCTCCTCGACGATGCGGATCTGCGCCGCATCCGTGCGAGCCACGATAGAGGCGAACATGACCAGCGTGTCACCCTCAAAGAGCTTGCGCGTGATGCGGTGCACCGGGGTGTTCGCCGCCAAGGAGAGGCTCTCGCGCTCCTTATCGGTCGGGTTGGCCGGGAACAGGATGTCCTCGCGGCGCAGGTGAGGAGTCACGCCACCCAGGTCGGTACGCTGGCCACATGCGTAGTCGTCGGAGCTACGGCTGTACTTGGACTCATAACCGGGGCGAACGTACGTGGTTTCAGCGAACACCGGGTTACCGTTGGCAAAGTGAACGAGCTCGCTGGTGAGCAACTTATCGCGGGAGTCTACGCCGAATGCAGAGACGACGATCTGCGGTGCGGGCGCAGCGGTCTCCGAAATCAGTTCGGAAGAGACGTCCAGACCATGCGCGATAAGCTGCTCCGTCAGCGATACCTTGCCCGTCAAGTCGATGATCGGAGGCAGCGCGCGAACGAATGTGCCACCGGTGCGGCCACGCTTACGCTCAATAATTCCTTCGAGCTGCAATAGGTCCAGTGCATGGCGCACGGTCATGCGTGCCACCCCGTACATGTCTACAAGTTCGCGTTCTGGCGGTAGCTTGTCGCCGGGTTCGAGCTCGCGCGATTCGATCTGGCTCCGCAGAGCATCAGCAATCGCTACATACGCTGGCTTTTTCGCCATAAATTCCTCCTATTTTTGCGGCTGCGTTTAGGTTCACTGCCGCCCGCCCATAACTCCAGGTGTGACGCCAAAAGGTACAACACCAAAATCTCAGTTGTTTCTAATATAGTTCATTGGACCATAAAAGTACCTAACAATAAATTTGAACAAAGTGCGCGACACTTGACACGTCCATAAATTGCAAAGTCATACTTTCAGTTGAACCCTATCGACGTGCCAAATTCAGGAATCTCCAACGCCAATTACAACATCGCCCAAGCCACGGCCAATACCCCCATTTGCGGTAACCCGGGTGCTCGACGGCTGCTCGAGACGTAGCGCGTAAACTAGAGCACAATGTTTTCTCTTACGCAGTTTTCTCCATCAGTCTTAGCCAAATCCGTGAGCGTTCCAGATGTCGACGAAGCCGTCGACTCCGTCACCTCGTGGTGGAATGACCCCGCCACGCGAGACATCTTTGTGACCCGCCCCCTGTGGATCCTGGTCATCCTGGCCATTGCCCTTGTGTTGCACATCGTGGTGCGCAGAATCATTACGAAGGCCGCGAACAACGCCATCAACTCCTCCAGCGCGGCTCTCCCCTTCCGCCGCCGCGCTGGCGCCGTGAAACCCGACACTGCGCATTCGCGCTCGCGGGAGCAGCGCCGCCAGCAGCGCATCCTCACGCTGGCGAACGTAGGACGCTCCGCGGCAGCAATTGTGATTTGGGTGTGGGCGGTCCTCGCGGTGCTCGACCAACTCGGGGTCAACGTCGCCCCGCTCGTGGCCTCTGCGGGCGTCGTCGGCGTCGCCCTCGGCTTCGGCGCGCAGTCCCTTGTGAAAGACTTCCTCAGCGGCATCTTCATGTTGCTGGAAAACCAGTACGGTGTCGGTGACGTCATCGCGGTCAACGACATTGAGGGCACTGTAGAGCACGTCACGATGCGCATCACCACCGTCCGCGATATTGACGGCACCCTCTGGTACGTCCGAAACGGTAACATCGATCTGCTTGGCAACCAGAGCGACGTCTTCTCCGTTGCCCGCCTCGAGATCCCTGTTTCCATCCAGGCTGATCCGGAGCAGGCAGCCAGCGTCGTCGAGGCCGCAATGCAGGACGCAGTGACGCGCCCCGAGATCAAGGACAAACTCGTCGGTGAGGCCACCATGCTGGGCATTTCCAAGTTCGACCCGGAGTGCGCAACCCTGCGCGTGATGGTCAATACGCTGCCTGGCGAGCAGTGGGGCGTCTCCCGTTTCATGACCGCGGTCATCCTCGAGGCGCTTCACACGCACGGCGTGCCGCTGCCTGGCACGGAGCCGACCTACATCCGACACCTGGACCGCACCCCTGGAGGCGAGAACAACGATGCAGATCAGCAATAGCAACGAGGCACAGCAAACGCTCTACGAAGCCGTCGGCGGCGAGGAGTTCTTCCACACGCTCGTGCACCGCTTCTACGCCCAGGTCAAGGAAGACGACCTCATCGGCCCCATGTACCCCGACGAGGACTGGGAAGGCGCCGAATCCCGCTTGCGTTGGTTCCTCACCCAATACTGGGGCGGGCCACGCACCTACCAGGAGCGCCGCGGCAACCCGATGCTGCGCCGCCGCCACTTCCCGTTTGCAATCGGGGAGGCTGAGGCGGACCGCTGGCTCGAGCTGATGGGCAAGGCAATGGCCGAGTTTGACGACGCCACCCTGCCCCAGCCCTACCGCGCCGCCATGTGGAATCACATGCAGCGAGTCGCGTACATGATGATCAACCAGGGCCCACGGTCATACGAATAGGCTCAGCGACTTGCTGTGGTAAACGGTGCCGAAGGGGGCGTCGATACGCACCCACCTGCCTGCGCTCGAAACCCGCAGGTAGCGAGGCACTTCGACCGGGGCTTCGAACCCCGGAATGAGCCCAAGCGAGGTGCAGGTAAACACCGCGCGCATGGGTATTTCAAGTTTCGGGCCGCGGTCGTCCGCGTCGACGGTGATGACCACGGCGTCGAGAAGTGAAACCGGCGGGCCGAGCGGGCCCGCGAACTGACGCGTGAGGTTGCGGCCTTCGTCGGCAAGCTGGCGCGCTGTAGAAATCGGCACCTCTTCGCGCAGCACGAACCCTTGCGCCGGTGGCAGTGCCCCGGGCCAGTTCTGGTCCTGCGCCGCGCCAAGCGCTCCCGTCGAAGTTTCGAGTGCCTCGAGGACCCGGCGCGCAGGCACCACCGCGCCGTCGCGGGAGACGGTACCCCGGACCCGGCGCGAGGCGACGCAGTCGAACGGGGTGGTGACGAAGACGTCGACGTCGTGTTCCCCGACTCGTTGGAACCGCGCGTAGGCGTCATCCTGGAGTGCGAGGGCGCGCTGCAGCAGGGCGCGCAGTCCGCGCTCCCCCTGCTCAACAGTCAGCGTTTCGGTGGTAGCCACCTATGCCTGCCCCAGTTCGTCGTCTCCGTCGAGCGTTGTGTAGGCGCGGGCAAGGATGCCGAGCTCCTGCGAGGTGATTGCTCGCGGGCTCGCCGTCCGTTTATCCACGGTGACCTGTACGCAATCAATCACGCAACAGACGCTGCCTTGTGCGTCCTTGATCTCCTGACGCGTCGTAAACGACGTGTTGCCGAGGTGGATCACCTGCGTATCAACGGTCACTGCCTGCGTGTTCGGCAGCACTGGGCGAACGTAGTCCGCTTCGATGCGCCGAACGAACACCACAAACTCGTACCCCTGAGACTCGAAGAACTCCTGGGCAAACGCGAGTCGCGCCTGCTGCGCGATCTCGATGTAAGCCGAGTTTGTCACATGGCCGTACCGGTCAAAATCGTTCCACCTCAGCGAGATGGAGTGCGTGTGAATCCTGCCGCGCATATTCTGTTCCGACATAGCCAATTCCTACCTTTTCCGCTGTTAGCGGCTGAGCTTGCGGTGGGTGACGCGCGACGGCTTCGCCGCTTCCTCACCGAGGCGCTCAACCTTGTTCTTCTCGTAGTCGCCGAAGTTGCCCTCGAACCAGTACCACTTGCCTTCCTCAACGTTGCCTTCCCAGGCGAGGATGTGGGTACAGGTGCGGTCCAGGAACCAGCGGTCGTGCGAAATCACGACAGCGCAACCTGGGAACTTCTGCAGCGCATTCTCAAGCGATCCGAGGGTTTCGACGTCCAAGTCGTTGGTCGGCTCGTCGAGCAGAATCAGGTTGCCGCCCTGCTTCAGCGTCAGCGCCAGGTTCAGGCGGTTGCGCTCACCACCGGAGAGCACCTTGGATGGCTTCTGCTGGTCCGCGCCCTTGAAACCGAACGCCGAGAGGTAGGCGCGCGACGGCATTTCGTTCTGGCCGACCACGATGTAGTCGAGGCCGTCCGAGACTACTTCCCACACCGTCTTTTCCGGGTCAATGTTTTCGCGGTTCTGGTCAACGTAGGACAGCTTCACGGTCTCACCGACCACGACGGTGCCTGCGTCTGGCTCTTCCAGCCCAACGATGGTCTTGAACAGGGTGGACTTACCCACACCGTTCGGGCCGATCACGCCCACGATGCCGTTGCGCGGCAGCGTGAAGGACAGGTCCTTGATCAGGACGCGGCCGTCGAAGCCCTTGTCCAAGTGCTCGACCTCGACGACCTTGTTGCCCAGGCGTGGAGGCGTCGGGATCTGGATTTCTTCGAAGTCCAGCTTCTTGTACTGCTCTGCCTCGGCAGCCATTTCCTCGTAGCGTTCCAGACGCGCTTTGTTCTTCGCCTGGCGCGCCTTCGGCGAGGATCGTACCCACTCGAGCTCGTTCTTCAGGCGCTTCTGCAGCTTCTGATCCTTCTTGCCAGCAACCTCGAGGCGCTCGGCCTTCTTCTCCAGGTAGGTGGAGTAGTTGCCCTCGTATGGGTAGAGCTTGCCGCGGTCGACCTCACAGATCCACTCGGCAACGTTGTCCAGGAAGTAGCGGTCGTGGGTAATTGCCAGGACGGCACCCGGGTAGGACTGCAGGTGCTTCTCCAGCCACAGGACGGACTCGGCGTCCAGGTGGTTCGTTGGCTCGTCGAGCAGTAGCAGGTCCGGTTCGGACAGTAGCAGCTTCGCCAGCGCGACGCGGCGGCGCTCACCACCGGAAAGCTTGGTCACCGGGCTATCGGATGGCGGGCAGCGCAGCGCCTCCATCGCCTGCTCAATCTTGGAATCGACCTCCCAGGCGTCAGCGGCGTCGAGCTCCTCCTGGAGCTTGCCCATTTCTTCCATGAGCTCGTCGGTGTAGTTCGTCGCCATCTCTTCAGCGATTTCTTCGAAGCGCTGCTTCTTCTCGAAGATGTCGCCGAGGCCCTCTTCGACGTTCTCGCGAACGGTCTTTTCCTCGTTCAGCGGTGGCTCCTGCAGGAGGATGCCGACCGTTGCGCCGGGATCCAGGAATGCTTCGCCGTTGTTTGGCTGGTCAATCCCCGCCATGATCTTGAGCAGCGAGGACTTACCTGCGCCGTTTGGCCCAACGACACCAATCTTGGCGCCGGGATAAAAGGCCATGGTGACATTGTCCAAAATGACCTTGTCACCGATGGCCCTGCGAACGTTTTTCATCGTGTAGATGAACTCAGCCACGTAAAAACCCCTTTAACTGAAGCGGACATACATCGTTTCACAGGGTACATCAGCGAAAGGTGAACGTGCGCTTCCCCAGCGCCGAGCGAGAGCGCAACCGCGGGCGTCAGAACGGCGCGGGGCCGTCGTCACTTTCGCCGCTGCCAGCACCCACAGCTACCGGCTCGAGTTCAGGCGACTGCGATTGCGGTTCGGTACCAGACGCCGAGTCCACCGACGATGCCGACGCCTGCATCTTCTGTTGCTCGAAGTAGAACTCGCGCTCCTCCTCCGTCATGAAGTCGACCGCCGTCTTGATCTTCACCGCAGGCTGGCCCTCGAGTGTGTGGCCGTTCTCGGTGATCTTCCAGGAGGAGATCTGGTGCATGCCGAGCTCGAACGCGACCTTGTCGGCTTTCAGCACGGTGCGATAACGGTTGAGCTTCTCGCCCGCGTCGTTAGTTTCCACCCAGGTCTCCGTAACCAACCGGCCGGAGACCATCACCGGCGCACCGCGAAACAGTGAGGTGCGCGCGTTGATGGCGAGCTGGTTCCAACACTCGACGTCGATGTAGAGCTGGTCCGTGTCCTCCCAAATGTCGCGGCCCTGGTTGTCCTGCTCGCCCGTGCGTCGCCTGCGGGAGGACGCGATGCGCATCTTGCACACCGAGTTTCCCGACGCCGGGAACCACTTAAAGTACGGTGCTGCCGTCAAGTTTCCGCATACGGTGACGTTCATCTGGCTCATTGTTGTGTCCTTTCAATTGTTTGCTGAACTGGTACAACTCGGAGCTTTCCAGTGCAGAAACAGAAAAGAAAGGATGCGGCCTTGCAGCCTGTGGATTGATTTTTGGAATTCCACAGATCCCAGGGAATCGTCGATTAGCCCTTGTGCTGCGGGGTATCCGACGTGTACTGTGCGAGCATTTCGTTGTAGGCGCGCCACTCGGCGTCGTCAGTCTCGTCCGCGATGCGGTCGACCTCTGCGGTTTCTGCGCGGTCCTCACGCCACCACAGGATGAACAGCACACCGAACACGATAACAAGCGGGAACGAGCCCGACGCCCAGGCGATACCGCCGCCCACCTTCTGGTCCGCCAGCAAATCCGGGTCCCACGGCAGCAGCAGCGAGCGGTAGAACTCCTCGCCCATCACGGTGTTGAGCTGCATGAGGTACACGCCCATAAAGAGGTGCACCGGCATGGAGATCCACAGCCACAGTAGACGCGTCTTCGCCGTCACGCGCCCCTCGATGTAATCCGGGCCGATGAGCTCCCAGAAGTAAAAGTAGCCCGACACCAGGAACACCGCATTCATGATGACGTGGCCGGCGTGCTCCGAAATCATCAGTTCGTACAGGTCAGTGAACACGTACATGACGTAGAAGAACACCAGGAACTGCACCGCGGACACCGGCGGGTACGTCACGATGCGCAGGAACTTACTGCGCTGGAAGGACTGCGCCCACAGCCGGGGGTTGAACTCCCCGGACGGGTAGGCGTCGATAATGAGCGTCAGCGGCGCGCCCAGCACGAGGAACACCGGCACCCCCATCGACAGGATCATGTGGACGGTCATGTGCGCCGAGTAAGAGGCCGGCATGTGCAGCCCGATGCCGGAGCACATCGTGACTACGACGGTCGCGCAGCCCAGCAGCCACCACGCCGTGCGCCCCTTCGACCACCCGCTCACCCGGCGCGTCAGGTGCAGGTAGTAGACGGCCAGCAGGATCGCGATCACGCTGTAGAGCAGCTCGAATCGCCACAGCCCGACCCAGTTCGCCCAGGTCAGTGGGTCCTCGAGGTTGTAGCCCATCTGGATCTGCATCGGGGTGAGGTTCGGGTCTCGTGGCGGTGGCGGCGGAGTGCGTCCGAGCGTGACAGCGAGGCCAGTCACGGCGGCCATCACCAGCACTTCCACCGCGCCGAGCCGTACGAACGCTCTGCGTTGCGACGGCCCCTCCGCCTCAAGCGCCGGAATCGTGCGCTCGCGGTGCGCATACCCCATCAAACCAAGCAGCAGTATGCCAACCAGCTTGCCCACCAGCACCCAGCCGTAGGCGTAGCGGGTGATGTCGTCCAGGTGCACGCGGATCGCGCCGTTAATCACGCCCGACACCGCCATCGCTACGAACGCGAACAGCGCGATGCGCGAATATCTGCGCACCGCCGGTGCCAAGTCCGGCCCCAACCTGAAACCGTGCGCCACCAGCGCCATCAGGGCACCAACCCACACCAGCAGGAACACCAGGTGCCAGATGAAGGAGTTCGTGCCGAAGTCGTGATCGCCACCGGTCGCGGAGTGACCAGTCAGCGCCAGCGGCATAATCGCCAACAACGAGCCGATGAACAAAGCCACTTGCGACCACCAGCACGACACCCGGTACCCCGCCACGGCCACACACGCCGCGATTGCCGCGACAATCAGCCAGACGCGGGCGTCAGCAACCTTGTCCAGCGCCAAGGTCCAGGCGTCGACCTCAAACATCACGGTGCTCAGCGGCTGGCCTGAGACGTCGGAAAGCACCAGCGGCACCATCACCACTCCGATCAGCGCCAACCCCGCGGATGATGCCGCCCCCGTCCGGGAAGCAATCACCCCGTCGACGGTCAAGTGCGCGCCGTTGAGGTCAGCGCCCGTCTGCTTCGGCGGCAACAACCACGCCGAGAAGAGAAAGGACCCAGCTGCCAGCGCGGCCAGTACCCACGCTGCGCCCCGCAGCGCCGGCAGTCCGAACGTCGTCAACGCCCCCGGATCCGGGATGCCCAACGCCGCGAGCGAGGCGCCCGCGAGCATCTCCGAAATCACCCCGGCGATGAGCGCCGCGACGAGCCCCGCCGCAAGATACAACGGAAACGCCGCTTTCACCGCCGACTTTGAGGCAACCTGCGCATTTGACATGCTCACTACCCTACGTTCGAAATCTGCCTGTTCCCAAGTTTTTCGACGCCCACTTCTCCGCCTCCACGTCACAAGTGTGAGCAATAGCTTCTTGCTCTGCCCCACCAGGACTCGG
Organism: Corynebacterium sp. UMB10321; assembly: GCF_030228725.1. Taxonomy (NCBI): domain Bacteria; kingdom Bacillati; phylum Actinomycetota; class Actinomycetes; order Mycobacteriales; family Corynebacteriaceae; genus Corynebacterium; species Corynebacterium sp. UMB10321. Next base: position 56,698 of record NZ_JASOZC010000008.1, read on the forward strand.
ACCTGTCGAGGACAGTTCACTTAAAAGAACGCTGCTTTCCCCCGCGCGGACACTCGGGCTGCGTTCTGCTGTCCGCCTCGCGGACACTCACCCGATGATGTCCCAACCCTGAAAACTGTCCGCCGCGCGGACACTCAACCGGTGAGATCGGATCGCCAAAGAACTGTCCGCCCCGCGGACACCCTGACCGCACTCTGTCCGCGGCAGCCCTCTCACCAGCAGCTCCAGAAAACCCACCACCAAAAAGTGTCCGCCGCGCGGACACTCGGGCTGCGTTCTGCTGTCCGCCCCGCGGACATTCACCCGATGATGCCCCAACCCTGAAAACTGTCCGCCGCGCGGACACCCAACACAGAGGTTCCGTCACGAAAAACGCCACTGCGGATTTACGAGTCCGATTCAGCAGCGCGGCGCTGACGCTGTAGCTTCCCGTGTGCACGGGCGATGCGGTAGAAAGTCCGCAAGCTCGCGAGCTGCAACCCGCTGTCTTGCGCCTTCTGATAAATGGCGTCCGCGCTCAGGTCGGGGTGGGCGTCGAAAAGATCGAGAATCTGTTGTACGTCTGAGTCTGGAATACGTTTGATATTTCGCTCGCGGTGCGGGATCGGGTTTTCCTTTTTGGGCCTCGGGTTGGTCTGGTAATAGCGCCTCGAGCGTGAGATCCTCAAAATTTTGCAGGCGCGACTCATAGAATGGCCGACGCCCATGAGCAGATCCAGGAACTCGTTTTCTTGACGTACTCCTTCCTCGTACCGCTTCGTTTCCTCGGGGCTTAGGATTTTTCCGCCGCGTCGGAGGTCCCGCCATGTTGCTTTGGCAGAGACCCCATAGCTTTTCCCAGGACATCACTGGTGTCCTTCCACAGCTTGACTTCTTTGCGCAGTCGAGCATTTTCTCGTTTCAGCGCCTCGTATTCTTTGCGTGGCATCGTTACTTCGTCGTTGCTCATGGTTTTCCTTTCGCTTGGGGTCTAGCCAAGATACTGCCACACAGTTAAGGGCAAACCCCCAGGCGCTACGCTGTAGTGCATGGACACACGTGATCGGGATGCGCTGACGGCTGCCAAGTTGTATTACCGCTCGGAGCTGAGTCAGGCGGAGGTTGCTGCGGAGATGGGCTGCTCCCGTCCTACGGTGGCGAAGCTTCTGCAGCACGCGAAGGACCGTGGCTACGTCACTATTGAGGTACACGACCCGCAGGAGGCGGACGAGATCCTGATCGAGGATCTCACCTCCCGGTACACGCTGGAGGGTGTGCGGATTGTTCACCCGGCGAACCCATCTGCAGCGATCATGGAGGATCTTGGGGTGGCTGGCGCACGCTACCTGGAGTCGATGCCGTTGGATGGCCTTTCGGTGGGTGTGTCCTGGGGAAAGACGCTCCTCAACATTGCGCGGAATCTACGATCGACGAACATGCGGGCGCGCCAGATTGTGCAGTTGAAAGGTGGGTCGTCGCGTTCCAACCTGGCAACGAATGACTTTGAGACGATCACCGGTTTCTGCACCGCGTTCAACGCGCCCGCGTTAACGCTCCCATTGCCTGTCATTTTTGAGCGAGTGGAAACTAAGGAGATCGTGGAGCAGGATTCCCACATCGCCGACGTACTGCAGCAGGGGCGGGAGACCGACGTGGCGGTGTTCACGGTGGGTTCTGTGCGAAAGCAGAGCTTGCTGATGAACCTGGGGTACCTGTCTGAGGAGATGTCGCGGGAGCTGCTCGGGGTTGCGGTGGGGGATGCTTGTTCGCGGTTCTACACGCGGGAGGGGGATGTGGCGTCGAAAAGAATTGATGATCTGACGGTGGGCATTGAGCTTGACGAGCTGCGGGCGAGGCCGCGTCGAGTGCTGGTAGCTGGGGGTTTGTATAAAGCTGAGGCGATTGAGACGGCGCTGTGGATGGGGCTGGCCAGTGATTTGGTGATTGATCAGCCGACGGCGGTTCGGGTGCTGGAGATTGCGAAGACTCGCTAATTGACGCCTTTTCTCCCCCATGTGGGGTGTATCGCACCCCCAATCAGAACATTTGCAAACTTTAATATTGCCATATGTTCCTAGCGGTCTTAGAGTGGACACCGAAAGGTCAACCAGATACTGCAAAAGGAGTTGCACATGTCCACCCCGACCGTCTCCACACCGCACATCGTCCCAACCGGACCAATCGCTGAAACCGTCCTCATGCCGGGCGATCCACTGCGCGCGAAGTTCATCGCAGAGACCTACCTGGAAAACCCAGTCCAGTTCAACGCCGTGCGCAACATGCTCGGCTACACCGGCACCTACCAAGGCCACGAAGTTTCCGTGATGGGCTCCGGCATGGGCATTCCGTCCATCAGCCTCTACGCCTACGAGCTCATTCACTTCTTCGGCGTAAAGAAGCTCATCCGCGTCGGCTCCTGTGCATGCTTCCAGCCTGACATGAAGCTCTTCGACATCATCGTCGCCTCCTCCGCATCCACGGACTCGCACTTCATCGAGCAGTACGACCTGCCGGGCACCTACGCCCCGACCGCGTCCTGGAAGCTACTTGAGGCGACCTACAAGGAGTCGCAGAAGCAGGGCGTCGACATCCATGTGGGCAACATCTTGTCCTCCGACGTCTTCTACAACTTCAAGGACGACGTCAACGACCGCTGGGCGAAGATGGGCGTACTCGGCGTCGAGATGGAATCCGCCGGCCTCTACGCCGTCGCCGCCGAGGCAGGCGTTGACGCGATGGGCATCTTCACCGTGTCCGACGTCATCGGCTCCGGCGAGAAGGCTTCCGCTGAGGAGCGTCAGAGCGCGTTTACCCAGATGATGGAGCTGGCGCTTCCGCTGGCCGCCGTCTAACCCGCAACCCATCCCACACGTTTGAAGGAACTCACCATGACATCTCAAACAGTTCAAAAGGCGCTCAACCCGAAGCGGGCCGTGCCGATCATCCTGTTTACCTTCGTGTTCTCACTGATCATCGATAACGGTTTCAAGTTCATGACCGACTCGATGGGTGAGGCACTGAATCTGTCCCTCAACGAGGTCAGCTTGCAGGCCTCGCTTGCTGGCGTGATCATCGGCATCGGCGCGGTGGTGTACGCGGCGCTGGCTGACGTGGTGAGCATCCGCAAGCTGCTGATGGTCGGCATCACGCTGACACTGGTCGGTTCGGTCATCGGCTACCTCGGCCAAAACGTGTGGGGGCTGGTGCTGGTCGGCCGCGTGGTGCAGACCACCGGCCTCGCTGCGGCGGAGACGCTCTACGTCATCTACGTGACCAAGCACCTCAGCGAGAAGGATCAGAAGACCTACCTTGGCTTTTCTACCTCCGCGTTCCAGGGCGCAACGCTCTTCGGTGCACTGACGTCCGGGTACATCGCCACACATATCTCGTGGACCGCGATGTTCTTGATCCCGCTCATCCTGGTCTTCGCCGTCCCGGTCATCATGAAGACGGTCCCGGAGGAGGCCTCGCTGGAGTCGGGCCACGTCGACTGGCTCGGGCTCTTCCTCATCGCTGTGCTGGCCACGAGCGCCATCATGTTCATGCAGGCCTTCCAGTTCCTGTGGCTCATTCCGCTCGCACTCGCGCTCATCGCGTTCGTCGCGCACGTGAAGAAGGGCAAGCGCCCGCTGGTCAACCCGGAGTTCTTCCAGAACCGCGCTTACGTCACCGCCATCGTGCTGGTCGCGATTGTCTACTCGGTGCAGCTCGGCTACCTGGTGCTCTTCCCCGCAATGGCGAAGGCCGTCCACGGGCTCAGCGCTGACGACGCCTCCCTGCTGCTCATCCCGGGCTACACCGGCGCCGTCATCGTCGGCGCGCTCTCGGGCAAGATTGGCAAGTTCTTGCCGACGCGCCCCGCGATCTTCACCGCACTCGCCTCCATCACCATCGCGTTGCTGATCCTCGCAGTCGGGATGGAAGCCAGCCCGTGGGTCTTCATGCTTTCCTCCCTGCTCTTCGCCTGCGGTTTCGCCCTGCTGTACGCGCCACTGGTCGCGACGGCAATCGGCAACATCCCCGCTGCGAAGTCGGGTATCGCAATCGGTTTCTACAACCTCACAATCAACGTCGCCGTCCCGCTCGGCATCGCGTACAGCGCGAAGCTGGTGGATCTCGGCCTTGGGGTGCCAGGCTTCCTGCCACAAAACTCGGGCAGCTACCCCACCGTCATGCTCATCCTGGCAGTCATCGCAGTCGCCGGCACCGCGCTCTACGCAGCGCTCACCGCGCGCATGAAGCAACCGGCTTAACCTGCACACTTTCTACAACTCAAGGAGTTTTTCAACATGCTTACTCGCCAAAATGTCGCCCAGATGATCGACCACACGCTGCTCAAGCCGGAGGCCACCCACGAGGACGTCGCCAAGCTTATCGACGAAGCTTCGCACCTCGGCACGTTCTCCGTCTGCGTCTCCCCATCCATGCTGCCCATCGAGACCCCAGCTGATCTGAAGGTCGCAGTGGTGTGTGGCTTCCCATCCGGTGCAGTCCCAACTGAGGCAAAGGCCGCTGACGCCGCGCACAGCGTTGCCAACGGTGCGGACGAGGTTGACATGGTCATCAACCTGGGTGCCGCCAAGGAAGGCAAGTGGGACGTCGTACGCGACGACATCGCCGCAGTAAAGAAGGCGTGCGGCGACAAGCTGCTCAAGGTCATCATCGAGTCCGCCGTCCTCACCGACGACGAGATCGTCGCAGCGTGCAAGGCTTCCATGGAGGCCGGTGCCGACTTCGTGAAGACCTCGACGGGCTTCCACCCCGCTGGTGGTGCCTCCGCGCACGCGGTGAAACTGATGCGCGAGACCGTCGGCGACAAGCTCGGCGTGAAGGCCTCCGGCGGTATCCGCGACGCCGCCACCGCGAAGGAAATGATTGAGGCTGGCGCGTCCCGCCTGGGCCTGTCCAGCTCCGCTACGGTGCTGGAGGGGTGGAACTAACAATGGCTACTGATCTTCGTGCACAGGCCGAGGCGTGGATCGCGCAAGATCCCGACCCCGCCACCCGAGAGGCATTAACCGCCGTCCTCGACGACGAGGCTGAGCTCGCGAAGGCCTTCGCAGGCCCCCTGCAGTTCGGCACCGCCGGGCTGCGCGGCGAGATCGGCTTCGGCGAGTCCCGCATGAACCAGGCCGTGGTTATGCGCGCCACCGCCGGTCTCATGGATTGGCTCAAGCAGCAGGTAGACACCCCTCGTGTGGTCATCGGGTGCGACGCCCGCCACGGCTCCTCCAAGTTCGCGCAGGCCGCAGCTGAGGTCGTCGCCGGTGCTGGCGGCCACGCCATGCTGCTGCCGCTGGCCCAGCCGACCCCGCTGACCTCCTTCAGCGTGCGCGCACTCAACGCCGACGCCGGCATCATGGTCACCGCGTCCCACAACCCGAAGTGGGACAACGGCTACAAGGTCTACCTCGGCGGGCGCATCGTCGACGCAGACAACGCTGCCGGCTGCCAGATCATCTCACCTGCCGACGCCGAGATCGCCGCCTGCATCGCCGCCGCACCCGGCGCGACGGAGCTCCCCCTCGACACAAACATCGAGCAGGTGGACACCCGCGAGGGCTACGTCGCCGCCACCAGCGCGCTTAGCGACCTCGACGGCACCCCACCGATCACGATCGTGCTCACACCAATGCACGGCGTCGGTGGCGAACTCGCACGCACCACCCTGGAGGCTGCGGGCTTTGGGGACGTAGTGGGCGTCGAGAAGCAGTGGAAGCCTGATCCTGACTTCCCCACCGTTGCCTTCCCCAACCCGGAGGAGGACGGTGCCCTCGACCTCGCAGTCGAGAAGGCGAACGAGGTCAACGCGGACGTCATCATCGCCCTCGACCCCGACGCCGACCGCTGCGCAGTCGCCGTCCCGGCGCGCACCACCCCAAGCGCGGGCACCCCGCTGGGCAACGGCTGGGTGAAACTCTCCGGCGACGAGACCGGAGCACTGATCGGCGAGTACATGGCGTCGCGCGCGCAGGGCGGTTCGACGGCGTGCTCGATTGTTTCGGGCAGGCTGCTCGGCAAAATCGCGGCAGCGCACGGGCTCGAGCACGCAACGACGCTCACCGGGTTCAAGTGGATCGGACGCACCCCGCAGCTTGTGTTCGGCTACGAAGAGGCGATCGGCTACTGCGTCGACCCGGCGCACGCCCGCGACAAGGACGGCATGTCCGCTGCGGTGATTGTCGGCTCGATTGTAGCGCAGCTCAAGGCCCGCAACATGAGTGTGCTTGAGCAGTTCGACGCCCTGGCCAGCAAGTACGGCCTGTACCGTACCCAGCCGCTGACCTTCCGCGTCGAAGACCTCTCCCTCATCAGCGACGCCATGCAGCGCCTCCGCGCACACACCCCGACGGAGCTCGCTGGCTCTGAGGTTGTCGAGTACGTCGACCTCAACAACGGCTACGGCGCCACCCCAGGCACCAACGGCATCCTGATCCGCACCGCGGACAACGACCGCGTAGTCATCCGCCCGAGCGGCACCGAGCCGAAGCTGAAGTGCTACCTCGAGGTGGTCCTGCCAGTCGAAACGGGAGAGGCGCCTGACTGGGCCGCCGCCGATGCCCGCCTGGCCACCATCAGCGACGCCACCCGCGCGCTGTGCGGAATCTAACTGCGCTATACTATCGAAGGCTTGGGCGCCGATTTGTCGACGCCCAGCTCAGCCTCCATAGCTCAGTGGATTAGAGCAACCGGCTTCTACCCGGTGTGTCGCGGGTTCGAATCCTGCTGGGGGCGCTTTTCGTTTACCCCCGCTGCCTGGCGTTTTGCCTGGTGGTGGGGGTGTTTTTGTTGGTATGGTGGGTTTGAAGAAAGGACCCACAATGAGATTCACACTCCTTGGAGCCGGAACCGGCATCATCACCACCCTCGCAGGCGCCAACCCTCTTTTCGGTCTCGCCTTCCTTGCCGTCGGTTACGGCATCGACAAGAACAAAAAGAAGGCATAGCCGTGCAGCCCATCATTATCGATGAGTAGACCGGCCGCGCCTATGGCGCGTTCCGGAATGTGCCGAGCACTGTGGCGTCTCCCCTGTCACGTGGCGCGCCAGCCGCCCAGGCAGCCCCGTAAAGAACAGCCCTCAAGCAAAACAACTTCACTCGTAGCACACTCGTATGTGCTGGTAGGATAGCGGTCCATTAGGTTCGAGTACCGTTGGGTTCCTGAAGCCTCTCTAAAGTTGGTGATCACTATGTCCAATATTCTTGACGCCGGCCAGTATGTGACCGAACTCATCCCCGGCGTCGACAAGATGAAGCTTTATAAAATCTGCTTCTTTTCCCAAGGCTGGCACCTTGCCTGGACCGGAATGCCATTATTTGAAGAAGAGCTGCAAGCTTGGGCAAAAGGACCCGTCCCCTATGACCTCCGCCGCAGTACAGAAAACGTCGCGCGTGGATGGGAGGTCCCACACGTTCCTGGTGGGAATTCTTCGGCACTTTCGCCATTTGCCCGAGCAACGATTGAAAGCGTTGTGAATTTCTACGGTTCGCTGACATCCGCGGAGTTGTCAGACATGAGCCACGGTCGAGCTTGGCAGGAAGCACGCAGCAACGCGGTCGGGGGCACGCATTGTAGCAGCGCTTTGAGCATGACCACGATGCGCGAAGAGTTCACGGAGTTGCTCCAGTCAGGACATTCTGTCCCAGACTCGCCTTCCCTGCCAGACGTGGATCACCTTCCTAGCTTCGATCATCTGCTTGCCACTGCACATGAAGTCGAAGCGGAATGGCACAACACCCTTTCACTCCTCGCGGACCGGTAATCAACGCAATTGTCTGACCACAGTGAAGCTTCCAGAGAGCAGCTTTTAGCTCAAATGCTCGTGGAGTTGGCGTGCGCAGTGAATCAAGGCTGCGGGGATCGTGTAAACGCGAACGGAGAACCGGAGAGTTATCTTGGATTTACTGTGGACCGGGCTTCTTTGGAAAGTGCAGTTTACGCCCCGTTCCAGTTATTCAGTGGCCAGCCCCGGTACGCCTCGGTGTTTGATAGAGGAGCCGCGCTCACCGTCCATATAGCCAATAACCATCCGTTTGCCGATGGCAACAAGCGCACCGCACTTATCGTTGGGCTCACTTATCTGCGCTTGTTTTCGGTTCATGTCCGAGAGCCAGAGGGCAAGGGACCTGATTTAGCCGCAGGCGAAGAAGGCGCCCGACTGATGGAGTACATCGTTACACATGCCGCGGATTTGGATTCGGTCATCGCACACACCAGCCGCGCATTTCAACGCTGGGCCGATATTGATGGTCTAGCGCGGCGCTACCGACAAAAATAGCATCGCCCCCGATGTACCATGGCGCCATGTCCGTCTCTATTTCTTCCGTTCAGGCCCGCAAGTTGCTGGCCGCAGCGCATGAAACCGAGGAGCGCACCAGGGAGAAACCGGCCGTTCCTTGGGGGTGGATCTTGTGCGCGGCGGTCTGCTTCGGGGCGAGCCTACCGCTGATCTTTGTTCTCGACCAGTTTTGGCCGTTCCTCCTGTTTGTGCCATGTATCGGGTGCATCGTTGTCATCGAGCGACGCAGGTCAAACGGCGTGCGCTCAAGCATCCGACAGCCGGTCAAAGAGGACCCAAAAATGTCGTTTCTTCCCTTCGGCGTGTACTTCCTCTGCATATCGCTCTTGCAGGTCGCCCCGCTTCAGAACAAGGTGTTCTCGAGTCTGCTCGGCGCGTTCGCGACCGTCGTTTTCGTCGTTACGTACGCGAGGAGCTGGAGGAACAATGCCTGATATTTTGTTGCAACCCTCGTGCTTGAGCATCTGCGCCGCACTCTTTGCCGCCGAGGCCACCACCAGCGACGTCGGCGCCGCGGAGAACAAGGAGATGCACCCCAAGCGGCTGCGCACCCTCACCCAGCTAGATAGCGACGCCTACCTCACGGCCATCGACGCACTCAAAGAGGCCGGCTACGTGTCCCTGTTTACGGACCGCAAGGCGAACCCAGACAAAAACGTGGACTGGGTCACCCTGACCGCGACTGGAGCCCGCGCATACCAGGACTGTATCGAGGAGTTGCGCTCGATTGCGGAGTCGGGCAGTCGGGTACCCTGAGGTGCATGACGTTTCCCTCCCCAACTACTGATTCTTTCGCGCTAATTACTGGCGCTTCGCAGGGCATCGGTGAGGCGGTTGCCCGCCAACTTGCTGCTGCTGGCTATAACGTGCTGCTGGTGGCGCGTCGAGAAGCGGTGCTGATGCAGCTTGCCAAGGAGCTGGCACAAGCGCATGGCATCAACGCCGAAGTCTTCGCGGCCGACCTGTCCAAGGAGCGCGACGTGACCGCGCTGCTGGACTACATCGGGCAGAAGAAGATCACCATCTGCGTGAACTCCGCCGGTATCGCCTCCTTTGGTCCGTTTATGAAGCAGGACTGGAACTACGAGACGGACCAGTTCAACCTCAACGCGACGGCGGTGTTCCGCATCACGAAGGCGGTACTGGACCAAATGGTGCCGCGCGGCGAAGGTGCACTGTGCAACGTCGGCTCGGCAGCAGGCAACACGCCGATCCCGAACAACGCAACGTACGTGTTTACAAAGGCGGGCGTCAATACGTTTACGGAGGCCCTGCACTACGAGCTCAAGGACAGCGGCGTACACTGCACTCTGCTCGCGCCGGGCCCGGTGCGAGAGGCAGAAGTTCCTGAGGAGGAGCAGTCGATCGTGGACAAGGTCGTGCCTGACTTCCTCTGGACCACGTACGAGTCCTGCGCGAAGGACACCATCAGCGCGATGCGCAGCAACAAGCGCCGCGTGGTGCCGGGCCCGCTTTCCAAGGTGATGGATTTCGTATCGACGTACGCTCCGCGCGGCGCCCTCGCCCCGATCATGGGGCGGTTCTACGCAAAGATGGGAGAAGAATAGATGGATGTCCCTGCAAAAAACGACCGCATCGTGTGGATCGACCTGGAGATGACGGGCCTGGATACGTCCCGCCACGTCATCGTTGAGGTCGCAGCGCTCGTCACCGATGCCCAGCTTGAGATTCTCGACGAAGGCCTGGACCTGGTCGTCCACGCCACCGAGGATGAGCTCGCCGAAATGGACGACTTCGTACTGAACATGCACACCGAGAACGGGCTTCTCGACGAGATCCGCTCCTCCTCAGTGTCCATCAAGGAGGCCGAGGACGCCGTCCTCGCGCTGATTGCAAAGCACTGCGACCCGGAGCACCCGGCGCCGCTTGCGGGCAACTCCATCGCCACCGACCGTTCCTTCATCCGGGAGCAGATGCCGCGTCTCGACGCCGCCCTGCACTACCGCATGATCGACGTCTCCACCATCAAGGAGCTGTCCCGTCGCTGGTTCCCGCGCGCCTACTACAACCAGCCCGAGAAGGGTCTGGCGCACCGCGCGCTCGCCGACATCGTGGAATCCATCCAGGAGCTCGACTACTACCGCCGTTCCGTATTCACGCCGGACCCAGGCCCAGATTCCGAGCAAGCTGCTGACGCCGCAGCCGCCGCACACGCTCACTACCAGCGGTTTTTGCAATCTTAGGCTTTCGTTGTAAAGTAGTTCCCGCTGTTGAAAAACAGCGATGGTGGCTGTAGTTCAGCTGGTAGAGCACCAGGTTGTGATCCTGGGTGTCGCGGGTTCGAGCCCCGTCAGCCACCCCGAGAGTGCCCCGTGGCCTGTATAAACAGGTTGCGGGGCACATTGCTTTCGACGGCAGGTACGTTAAGCCAAGAATTGTTCCCGGAGCTTTCGATGAGCGGGGAACGTTCTTCATGGACAGGCGTCGAGACCTGGGAAAACACATGTGCTAGTCGACCGAAATGGGCCTGAAACCCAAAAAAGTTCCCGGGCTCAGTGGTGATTTTCGCCTTACTACCCATGAAGATAGTTGGAAGGAAGTTGAGTGATATTCATGACTGGTTCAAGTTATCGATCAAGAGTATTTGGATATAATTTTAGTCGGATCGTACTTATCTTCGCAGTACTCTTATTGTGTGTCTACTTCTTGACCAGAAGAGATCAAACCGCCTTTATCACATGCGGTCTTTTAGTGTCTCTGGCAATTTTCTTTAATGTCGGGGTGTTGCTGAATGATGAAATCCTTCGGATTTCAGTTCTTGGCATTCCAGTTAGCAACGTTCGTTTGGAATCTCTGAAGGGGGCGGAGATCCTTCCCTCGGGCCCCATACTCGAATCCCAAACGTTTGGGGTTCACTTCCTGGATGGCACTATTTCATTCCATGCCGGTTCTGCAAATATCCTCCTACACCGCAATATCGGAAGACCCATTCGCTTGACGGTTAAAGACCCAGAGGAATTTTTACACCTCCTAGCGGAGAACTCCGCTATTCGACCCGCTTCTCACAGTTAAGCCCCCGGTGCCGACACAACTGGCAACCAAAAGCATACCTCGAAGAGCTACTCACTCAAGCATCACCCGATCTGTCGCGTCAGATGCTCGGTGATTTCATCAACCAAATTCTATCTTCCCAAGACGATACTGTCGGCAGCGCTGACTACGGCACCACCAGCGACAACCGCGTCAACCACCGCAACGGCTACCGCCACCGACTACTGGATACACGGGTCAGCACCGTCGATGTGGCTATCCCGAAACTACGCCACGGTTCCTTCTTGTCTGACTGGCTGTTAGAACGACGAACCTGTAGCGAACGTACCATGTAGATAAGCCTCTGGGCACTAAAGTACTCAGAGGTACTATGCAGTTGGTATGGACTGCGGAAGCTGCATTGACTGTCAGTAGCGCGAATACGAGGAGTAAAACATGGTAGACAATTGGAACATAACGTCTTTTGCCTATTACATGAATTCGCTTTTAAAGCGGTATTTTGCTCAAGAAAACCTCATTTCTTCCGGAGCTGTCGAGCTACGGGCAGCTTGGAGAACGGCTCAGTACGTCTACTGCGTATTCTCAGTAATGTCCACGAAAGGACTTGCGTATGTTGGCATGGAAATGCCCCCAATACCGAGTACTGGGGGAGTCTCATCGGAAGAAGATACTGCTGTCAAGGCCTGGGCAGATCAGCTTGCCGGTGATCCATTCGCCGGGGATTTAGACTACGGTTGCGGAGATAAAATAAAATGGCTCGGAACCGTTAACGACAACACGCCTCAACGCTTTATAGAATTGAGGAGAGCGAAGGCAGACAAAAAGATGGGCACAGAGCTTTATATTCCACGAACCGGCCACGGTTAATCATTTACCCCCTGCCTCACCGCGCCTGTTTTAATCTATGTTTTTCTCAATATTGAACCACTGGGGAACCACGTCGCTGCCATCATTGGACTCACGTAGCGGGAACATTGTCTTCACCCCACGTGGCTCTAGTCCGCCAGGGACCCACACTGTAGTTTCTATTACTGCTCGAAGTTCGAACGATCTGCCAGGTCCAATCTTCTTTCCGTCATTTGTACGGAGAGCCTCATAGATAGGAGTTTCATAGATACGGTCGGTACCTTCCATCCTCGCTTCGCAGAGCCCTTTAAAGTACTTGTTTATCGTATATAGGTTCCAAATTCCGTGCTTATGCCTGATCTTGTCATAGCCCCAAGGGCCCCATTTTCCCCTTTTAGCATCCGGGGTGTACCAACCGCGTCGTAGTACCACAGGGGTCCCGCACCTGTCCCGAGTAGACAGCACCACATCATCAGTATAGTCATTACCTCCAGCGATTCCGCTACCTTGTAGGGTAGGTGCATCTTGTTCGAGTCCTGCTCGGGAACTTTTTCTAACAGACCGACTTAAGCGTTCGGGTCCTTTGAACCGCCGGAGCGCTGCTCCCAGTCCAGGTTCCAGTAGCCCAGGCCGTCGTAGCCGTTGAGCGTGCCGCCATTCGTATTCTTGATGATGACCGGATCGCCCCGCTTTACGGTCTGCTGGAACCACTGCGCGTCCGAGTACGTCGCGTTGACACAGCCGTGCGACTGGTTCGTAGAGCCCATCGCCCACACCGCCCACGGCGCGGAGTGCACGTAGATGCCCGAGTAGGACAGCTGGGTGGCGTAGTCCACGGGGGTGACGTAGCCGCCCTGCCCCAGCCCAAGCCCGAACGTACGGGAGTCCATCACGAGCGAGGTGTGCTCATCGCCAACGACGTAGGTGCCGTTCGGGGTGTCGTACTGGAAGTCGGTACCCAGCGATACCGGGAACGAACGGATCTGCTCGCCATTTTGGTAGACGCGCAGCACCTTTTCGTTGTTGTCGATGACTGTCTTCACCTCGTCCCCAATTTCGAAGGTGGTCTCGTTGTCCTGCGCGCCGTAGACGCCGCCGCCGAGGTCCTTGCCGTAGAGGTCGGCCGTCACCTTCACCGTGGTGCCTGGCTCCCAGAACTCCTTCGGGCGCCAGCGCAGCTCGTATGGGTCCAGCCAGAAGAAGCCGCCCTCGGTGTCGTTCGAGGTCTCGACGTCGATGAGCTCCTCAAGTGCCTTCGTATCCTGGATGGGGACGTCGAAACGGAACGTGATCGCCTGCGCGACACCAACAGTCGATCCCTCAAGCGGGCCCATGTACACGTTCGTAGTTGCCGCTGGGACGACCGTGGAAAAGCTCACGGTCTTCTTCTGGCCAGCCTTATCCTTCGCCATGATGGTGTAGTAGCGGCCGTACCCAAGCGGTTCGGTGACCTCCCACTCGGTGCGGTCATCATTGAAGGACGATTCGATAACCTTGCCTGCCTCGTTGGTCATCTCGACTTCTTCGAGCCCGGCTTCGGACTTCACCGTAATCGGGTCGAGGGGTTCGACGTCTGTCGCCTCGTCCTTCACCGAAAACGCCGGGGGCTCTGGTTTGACGGTCGTCTGACCAGTGGTTTCCGCCACCTGGTTGATGCCTTTGCCCGCCTCCGACGAGCACCCAACTACACCCGCCGCCAACACGGCGACAAGGCCAACACCAATGAGAGACCGCCGCATGCTTGTCACGTTTCTCGCTTCCTCACAACACCCGAAGTTTTAGCAACCAACAACACTATCGCCCCAGCACAACGAAACGCTACTTTACAACGACCCGAAACGATAACCGTTACATAACGATCGAAAATAACCACCTTGACCAGGCGATTTTACACCCTGCAAACCTTAGTGTTACTGTATTCAACGTTGACAACGAGGACAGCCTCCAAGACAACAAGCGCCATTAGCTCAATTGGCAGAGCAACTGACTCTTAATCAGTGGGTTCGGGGTTCGATTCCCTGATGGCGCACCACCTTAACCCCCCTGACCAGCGGGAACAGTACCGCAGGCCAGGGGATTTTTCGTATCTTAACCCAAATCCCCCATAAATTCCCCCATACTTTGAAACGCCCCGAGCAGGCGCGCCACCGGCTAGGCTATCGGCATGACTGTCGCTTGCATCCTTGTTGATATCCAAAATGACTTCTGCCCCGGCGGCTCCCTCGGCACCGCGAAGGGTGATCTCGTCGCCGAAGGCGTGCGCACACTGCTCGAAGAACACAGAGACGACTACGACTTCGTGCTCGCCACGCAGGACTGGCACATCGACCCGGGCACCCACTTCTCGCAGGACCCGGATTTTGTGGATACGTGGCCAGTCCACTGCGTTGCTGACACCGATGGCGCACAGCTCCGCGCACCGCTGGCGTCGATAAGTATTGACAAGTACTTCCGGAAGGGGCACTACACCGCTGCTTATTCCGGGTTTGAGGGCGTCACTGACGGCGATGTGCTGCTCGGCGACTGGCTGCGCGAGAACGGCGTCACCGCCGTCGATGTGTGCGGCATCGCGACGGACCACTGCGTGCGCGCCACGGTGCTTGACGCTCGCAAGGAGGGTTTCGACGTCCGCGTCCTCGCCGACCTGTGCTCCCCCGTCGATGAAGAGCGTGGGCAAGCCGCGCTGCGTGAGATGGAAGCGGCAGGTGCGACGATCGTCGTGAAATAACAGAAAACCCCGCTCCTCCAGCGTGGAGGGCGGGGTTTGATTGTGAACTAGCGCTGAGAGAGCAGCTCCTGCAGCTTCTTCAGCTCGCTCTTGCGCTTGCGGCTATTAAACACCTTGATGCCGACAAGTGCTGCCACGCCAACGCCGATGCCGATCAGGACCTTCTGGACGGTCTCATCCTGCAGCCAGTTGGCAGCTTCGCTCTTCGCGCTGTCTGCAAGGTTGGATGGCTGAGCGCGGTCTGCGAGCTCATCGAGGGTGCTAGCGAGCTTCGAGCGGGTCTCTGCAAGGCTGCGCTCAATGTCATGAATATCTCGTGCCACGATCTACATACTCCTAGATGTGTTAACTATTTACAGAACTTCCAACCAATCTAGTGTAAAACGGGGAATTATGACTGACAACATTCGACTCGAACAAGGCGACACCGCCCCCGCATTCACCCTGACCAGCGACAAAGGCGAAACCGTTTCGCTTGCAGACTTCGCCGGCAAGCGCGTTATTGTCTACTTCTACCCACGCGCCAACACCCCGGGCTGCACCAAGGAAGCTTGCGACTTCACCGAGCACCTCGAAGTGTTTAACGACGCCAACATCGCTGTCGTCGGCATCAGCCCCGACAAGCCGGAGAAGTTGGCGAAGTTCCGCGAAGACCACGACCTGAAGATCACCCTGCTTTCCGATCCGTCCAAGGAAACCATGACCGCCTACGGCGCATTCGGTGAGAAGAACAACTACGGCCGTATCGTGCAGGGCGTCATCCGCTCCACCATTCTCGTTGGCGCCGACGGCAAGGTTGAGCAGGCGCAGTACAATGTTCGCGCAACCGGCCACGTCGAACGCATCCTGCGTGACTGGGACCTGAATGCAACCACCGGCGCATAAGATGATATCTTTGGCGCCGTGGATAAGAATACGACGCCAAACCAAGACCCCTACCTCAAAGACGAGTACAACCCCGACCGCCCTGCCGAGCCCAAGAAGCAGCGCGCAATAATCGCGACCATCGCGATCGCGGCCTTGGTCGCTCTCGGCGGCTGGCTCATCTACGGGCCGGAGCAGGACGAAGCACCCACCCAGTCGACAGACGGCTCTGTCCAGTTCCCGATCGACGCGCCGTAGTTTTGCGGCTTCCGCTACTCAGCTTTTGGCTTAAGGGACATTTTGTGTGTATAAATCTATCTGGTTTCCCGGGATGACCTCGGCCAACAACCAGATATGGTTTTCAAAACAGTTCCATTCGCCCGTTTTGAGAAATCAACACCGAATGACGCCTGGTGTGTGATCTGGAGTCTGCGGGTAGCGCAGGGACCCGCGGCATCGAGGGCTCTAGGGGACTAGAACCAGCCGCCTGTGCGTTGGGCGGTCGCATATAGCCAGGGGGACGAGCAAAGCCCTTGACGTGCACAATTCTGGTCGCATAGAGGTATCGGGGGTTCCGGTCGACCTCATTGCGTCGACCAACCCAGGTCAGCGGTGATTTGGATGATTTTGGGGCTATTTTGCCGATTTTGCGCTGACCTGCGTTGGTAAACCGGAGTAGGTCGACGGGAAGAGGTCGACGGGCCGAAAGAATTCGATACCGGCATTGATCATCAGTGGAACCCCAGCTTAGGCGTGAGAAAAGGGTGGGCTGGACGCAGTTAGTTACACACAAAATGTCCCTTAAGCCCAGCTTTTGGCTTTTGCGGCGCGCACAAAAGAACCTCCGACACTGCGTCATTTGCAATCCCGGAGGCTCTTTCCTCTTGTGCGCCCGGTGAGACTTGAACTCACACGTCAAAGACACTGGAACCTAAATCCAGCGCGTCTGCCAATTCCGCCACGGGCGCATAAAGCGCCTTTCATCCTACACACTGCACAAGTGGGCACAAACTAGCAGGAAGGACCGGGGTTGCTGCTACCAGGTTGGGGGAGGTGTCCGCCGCGCGGACACGCGATCCACTCCACCGGTCAGCGGCAAGACATCAAATGTTTCCGCCGCGCGGATACACAACCCCATTTCATCTTCCGCCCCGCGGACTCTTCTACCTCACTGTCACTGTCCGCCGCGCGGACTCTCGATCCCCTGCATCTGTCCGCGGCGACACGCTTACCAGCACCAACCTTCCAGCATCGCATCAGGGGTGTCCGCCGCGCGGACACACACCCCCATTTCATCTTCCGCCCCGCGGACTCAGGATCCACTCCCCCGTTGTCCGCCGCGCGGACACGCGATCTGCTCCACCTGTCAGTGGCAAGACGCCAAATGTTTCCGCCTCGCGGACACACGCAACCGCAGAACAAGTATCGGGGTCGCATAAGTTGTCGGAGGGGGCGTCGATAAGTGTTGTTGCTAGACTGAAGCACTGTGAGCGAGCAAAACAGTTTCCCAGGTGAAGAGGGCGCGCCGAAGCGTCGGCACGTTCGGGTTCGCGCGTGGCACGTCGTGTTGCTCATCGCCGCGGTGATTACGTGCTGTCTGCTGGCGTACTGGCAGTGGACCCGCTACCAGTCCGGGACGGGGACGTTCCAGAACCTGGGGTATGCGTTGCAGTGGCCGTTCTTCGGTGCGTTTTTCGTCTACGCCTACAAGGCAGGGTTAAAGATGGAAAACGAAAAGATTGATGCGCTGAACGCATCGGGGTCGATGGATGAGCTCTACGAGGCGGACCTCGCACGCTACGGCGCGGACGGCAGCCGTGACCCGGTGGAGATTGATGAGGATTTCCTGCCGGAGCGTCCTACGCTCGATGTGGAAGAATACAACTCAATGCTCGCACCACGCCGTCGTGGTTCGACGGAACCAAACAGCGAGCCGAAGAGCGAACCGAACAGAAAGTAAGAGGCCTGAAAGTATGACCGAGCCGCAGCCAAACGCAGCAGCCCCCAAGATTCACCCGGAGCGCCAGCGCCGAGTAAAGCAGGCACTCACGGCGTTTTCCGTCGCCGCGTGGACAACCGGCATACTGCTGCTGCTTCTGTGCACACGCATGATCATGCAGTACCTCCTGCACATGGACGTGTCCATGCTGGAGTGGGTGGCGCGCGTGCACGGCCTGGCGTACATCCTGTTCCTGGTCACCTCGCTGAACCTGGGGCTGAAGGCCCGTTGGGCTGCGCAGACGTGGGCGGTGACCGCGATTTCGGGCGTCGTCCCCTTCTTGTCGTTCTGGGTGGAGGCGAAGCGCCGCAAGGAGGTCACGCGCACGTTCCAGCTGCGCTAGCTGCCCACGTTAGCTGCGCAGCGCCGCGATGTGCGGTGCAAGCGCCCGCAACGCCGTCCCACGGTGTGAGCGGGCGTTTTTCTCTTCCGGAGTGAGCTGCGCTGACGAGCGGCCGGGGGTGTCGGCTGGTTGGAAGATCGGGTCGTAGCCGAAGCCGTGCTCGCCCTTCGGGGCTTCGAGCAGGCTGCCTTCCCAGCGGCCTTCCGCGGTGAACTCCTCGCCTTGCGGGGTCACGAGTGCGCAGCAGGACACGAACGCCGCGTCACGCTGAGCGATGTCCGCCATCTGGGCGAGCAACAAATTGTTATTCGCGGTGTCGGTGTCCTCGGCTCCGTGCTGCCCAGCATGCCCAGACCAGCGGGCGGAGAGCACGCCCGGCATCCCGTTGAGCGCTGCAATGGCCAGGCCGGAATCGTCCGCCACGCACGGCAGCCCGGTGGCTGCTACCCCGGCGCGCGCCTTGATCAGCGCGTTCGCTTCGAACGTCAGCCCGTCTTCTTTCGGCTCCGGGTACGGCTCCACGTCGCCGAGGGCGACGAGTTCCACGCCGTCGATGCCGCAGTCGTCGAGTACCTGCTGGAGTTCTTTGAGCTTCTTTGCGTTATTGGACGCAACCAGCACCCTTACCGTCATGCCAGCGCGGCTTTCTGTGCCTGGATGAGCTCGTTCAAGCCCTTTTGTGCCACGTCGAGCATCTGGTTGAGCTCCTCGCGGCCGAACAGGCCGTGCTCGCCGGTGCCCTGGACTTCGACGAAGTTGTCGCCCTCCTGCATGACTACGTTGAGGTCAACTTCAGCGCGGGAGTCTTCCTCGTACGGCAGGTCGAGGCAAACGCGGCCGTCGATAATCCCTACGGAGACTGCGGCGACTGGCGCGAGCAGCGGCTCACCCGGTACGACGCCGCGTTCCTTGAGGACGGAGATGGCGTCCGCAAGCGCGACGTACGCGCCGGTGATGGAGGCGGTGCGGGTGCCGCCGTCGGCTTGGAGGACGTCGCAGTCGAGCTGGATTGTGTTCTCCCCCAGCTGGCGCAGGTCCACCGCAGCGCGCAGCGAACGCCCGACCAGGCGGGAGATCTCGTGGGTGCGGCCCTTCACCTTGCCGCGCATCGATTCGCGTGGCATGCGCTCGTGGGTTGCGGCCGGGAGCATGGAGTATTCGGCGGTCAGCCAGCCTTCGCCGGAATCCTTCTTGAAGCGCGGCACGCCTTCCTCGATGGAGGCGGTGCACATGACGCGGGTGTTGCCGAACTCTACAAGGACGCTACCTGCCGGGTTCGAGGTAAACGAGCGGGTGATACGCACCGGTCGCATTTCGTCGAGAGCGCGCCCGTCTGCGCGCAGAAAATCAGAAGTTGTCATGCACTCCAGGGTAACGCACTGCGCTACAGCTCGAAGCAGGCGCCGGGCTCGCCGAGCACCGTCGGCCCGCCGAACTCGCGCGCAGCGGCCTCAAGGGTGGCCTGCTGGTCCGCCCACGGCTGGATGTGCACAACCACGAGCTTTTTGACGCCCGCTTCGCGCGCAATCCGCCCCGCCTCTTCACCAGAAAGGTGCATGCCGGGCGCCATCCCCTCGGATGTCGGACCCCAGGCGGCCTCGCAGAGGAAGAGATCCGCGTCGCGGGCCGCCTCGACTAGGTTAGGCGTGACCCCGCTATCGCCCGAGTAGACCAGCGTCGCGCCGGTCTTCTTGCACGTAACCCGCAGCGCGTGCGATTCCTGCGCCGGGTGATCCACCGGGAACGGGGTGACCTGCACGCCATCTATCTCAACCGGGGTGCGAGGGCTCCACGTGTGTACGTCAAAGGTGTCACTGATGTCGTCGACCTCGTCGGCAGTGTTCGCAGCCATTCGGCCAAAGTGTGTCGCGGCGTGGCCTGGGCCGTACAGCTTATGCGCGCACTCCGCGGGCTTCTCCGGGTGGTAGCGCCGCCATACCAGCAGCGAGGGCACGTCAGAGCAGTGATCCGCGTGCAGGTGCGAAAAAATCAGGTGCGCGTTGGAAGGATCCATTTCCTCGCGCGTCTGCATCGCAGCCAATGCGCCTGGCCCAAAGTCCATCAGTATGTCCGGATTGCCCGGAGTACTGATCACATAGGACGAGCCGGGATTACCGGGGGCGCCTAAACTCCCTGAACACCCGAGAATGGTCAACTTCATGGAATTACTGTGCCATGAAAACTACGTAATTTCTAACGTTTCCACTAAAAACGCTCAGTTTTGTAGCCATGTCAGTAAAATCTGGCAGCTGTGGCCTAGCTCATGGGGTGGTTTACGGCGTGCACCATCGGCCCAAGGAAGCGCGTCGCGAGGGAGTCAAACACTGCCGGGTCGCCGGTGGATTCAAAGGTTCGCGTTGGTTCCACCTCGGGATCCGCCAGCAAGTCGCGCTCAGTGAGGATGCGGAGCACGTCCTTCGCAGTCTCCTCCGCTGAGGACACGAGCGTGACGTCGTCCCCCACGGCCAGCTGCACGATGCCAGAGAGAAGCGGATAGTGGGTGCAGCCCAGCACCAGCGTATCGACGCCCGCTTCGCGCTGCGGCGCCAAGTACTCCTTGGCAATGCTGAGGATCTCCGGGCCCGACGTCACGCCACGTTCCACGAACTCGACAAACCGCGGGCAGGCAGTGGCCGTCACCTCCAAACTTGAGTTGAGCGCGAACAGGTCCTGGTAGGCCCTGGAGGTGATGGTGCCCTGGGTGCCGATCACACCAATCTTGTTATTTCGCGTGGTCGCGATTGCGCGCCGCACTGCCGGCTGGATGACCTCGACGACGGGGATGTCGTAGCGCTCGCGGGCGTCGTGCAAGAACGCTGAGGTGGCCGTGTTGCAGGCGATGACCAGCATCTTGCAGCCGCGGGCAACGAGTTCGTCTGCGATACGCATCGCATGTTTGCGCACCTGCGCAATCGGCTGTGGACCATACGGGCTGTTCGCGGTGTCACCGATGTAGACCATCGACTCGTTGGGCAGCTGGTCGATGACGGCGCGGGCTACCGTCAGGCCGCCCACGCCAGAGTCGAAAAGACCGATAGGAGCATTGTTCTCGAGCGTTTTCACGTCACATCATCCTAGTCCATAGGGCTGATTCGGATTCTTGCGCTGTTTCTTCTGCGCTTTCTTCATCGCGAGCTCCGGCGGGTCGTCCGAGGTGATAATCATGCCCGCCGCCATGCCGCCAATCGCTCCAAAGAGGTGCGCCTGCCAGCTAACGCCCTCGACGAGCGGCAGCACGCCCCACATCAGACCCGAGTACGTAAACCCGAGGATGACACCAAGCAACACCTGGCGCGCCGACCTATTAAAGAAGCCGCGCACCAGCAGGTACGCCAGCCACCCGTAGACCAGGCCCGAGGCGCCAATGTGGTTCGTGCCGATACCGCCAAACAACCAGGTTCCGATGCCGCCAATCAGCACCACAAAGGCCGTGACCTCCCAGAACACCCGCTTACCGGAGTACCCCACCAAGAACGCGAAGAGCGCCCCCAATCCGGTGTTGCCGATCAGGTGGTCCAGGTCAGCGTGCAGCAGCGGCGAAGTGAGAATGTGCCAAATACTTGTCAGATCCAGCGGGTGCACGCCAAAGTCGTTGAGCGCCCCGCCGAACACTGCCATGTTCAGGATGTGCACGGCCCAGATAATCGCGATGTAGCCGAGGGCGAACAGCAGCCCGGTTCTGCGCTGCTGCTTGAACTTGCTCTTGCGCTGCGCGGCGGGGTCCATCGCAGGGTCGACGCCAAACGCGGCAAGCTGCTGGTCCGGGTGCGAGAACGGGCGGTCGAAGGGCTTGCCGTAACCCGGCTGCCCAGTCTGGCCGTAGCCCCAGCCTGGCCTTGGTGCGTGTGGAGGTTGCGTCATATGCTTACTCGCCCATCATCGCCTGCAGCAGCGACTCCTGGCAGAACGCCAACCACTCGATGAGCTGCGCGCGCTGCTGCTCGGCGGCTTCGCCGCCACGGTCGTCGGCCGAGACATACAGGCGCATGTCGTTGAGCGCCGCCAGGAACTGGTGTGCCTCCTCTTCTTCGATGGTCACCTCAACGCCACCGGTTGGGCCCAGCGCCTCGTTGACCACCTGCAGGTTGGTCAGCTTCGCCTTGATGATGTCGTTTTCGTGCAAGCTGCGAAGCAGGCCGTTGTCGCCCTCGAACTCCTCGTCCTGCTCCCGCTCAAAGTCCGGCAGCAGGCGGGCCAGCTTCGGGTCCGTCGGCGCCTCCGAGTGACCCACAGACAGTCCCATCATCTCCGAGAACTCGTCGCGCGGCGCGGACTGCGCCCTAGCGATCAACGCCTCGGACACCGTCGCCGTCAAGTCCCCGATGATCTCGCGCTCGAGGGGGTCAAACAGCGTCGTAAATTTGATGCCTGAGCGCAACAGGCCCTTCTTCTTCCGCCAAGCTTGCATTCGCTACTCTCTCCTTGCCCTGGCCTATCCGGCCTGCTGCATTGTTGCCCAGAGGCCAGCGGTGTGCAGCTTCTTCACGTCGCCTTCGACCTTGTCTTTTTCACCAGAGGACACCACCGCTTTCCCCTCGGTGTGCACCTGCATCATGAGCTCCTGGGCGCGCTTGCGGTCGTAGCCCAGGACTGTTTGGAAAACGTAGGTGACATAGCTCATCAGGTTGACGGGGTCGTCCCACACTATGCACATCCACGGCAGGTTTTCGCTCGTCGCAACCTCGACGTCGATGGCTTCGTCGAGCTCAGGAGACGCCATCGGCGAACTCATCGCTACAATTCCTGTCTTTTTCATGTGCACCACCTTACCTGCTTCAGAAACGCGACGCCCGCAAGCATTGTGTGCTAATGCACCCAGCAGTCCCGTCTACGCACTACACTCATCGAACATGACTGAAAACCAGGCCCACCCCAACTACTCGACGGCTTTCCTGACGGACATGTACGAGCTGACCATGCTTGATGCCGCCATTCAAGACGGCACCGCACACAGGCAGTGCGCCTTCGAGGTCTTTACCCGCCGCCTGCCGAATGACCGCCGCTACGGCGTCGTCGCAGGCACCGCCCGAGTTGTCGACGCCATCCAGAACTTCCGTTTCACCGACGCGCAAATCGAGGCGCTCGACTTCCTATCCGACGAGGCCAAGGAATACCTGCGGGGCTACTCGTTCTCCGGCCAGGTCGATGGCTACCGCGAGGGCGACATTTACTTCCCTTACTCCCCGATCATGACGGTGCGCGGCACCTTCGCCGAGTGCGTGATCCTGGAGACAGTCATCCTGTCGATCCTCAACGGCGACTCCGCGGTGGCCTCCGCCGCATCCCGTATGGTCACGGCCGCTGATGGCCGCCCGATCGTCGAGATGGGCTCGCGCCGCACCAACGAGCAGGCAGCGGTCTCTGCTGCGCGTGCCTCCTACATCGCTGGGTTCGTCGGCACCTCCAACATGGAAGCCTCCTACCGATACGGCATCCCGGCCTCCGGCACCGCCGCCCACGCGTGGACGCTGCTGCACGTCGACGAGGAAGGTCGCCCCGACGAGGTCTCCGCGTTTAAGGCACAGGTCGAAAGCCTGGGCAAGGACACCACGCTGCTCGTCGATACGTATGACATCACCAAAGGCATCGAGCACGCACTCGAGGTCGCGGGCACTGAGCTCGGCGCGATCCGCATCGACTCCGGCGACCTGGGCATCGTGTCGCGTCGCGTGCGCGCCCAACTCGACGAGGCCGGCGCGTTCAACACCAAGATCATCGTCTCCTCCGACCTCGACGAGTTCGCCATCGCGGGGCTGCGCGGCGACCCTGTCGACGGCTTCGGCGTCGGCACCTCGGTGGTCACCGGCTCCGGCGCGCCGACGGCCACACTGGTGTACAAGCTTGTAGAGGTCGACGGCCACCCCGTGGCCAAGCGTTCCTCCGGGAAGCGCACCTACGGCGGCGCGAAGCTGGCCAAGCGCGCCTACCGCGCCTCCGGCGTCGCGGTGGCGGAACTCATCTACCCGCTGCGTGCGGAAATCGATACGAAGCCAGCCCTCGAGTACCGTGACCTGGTGGTACCGCTGATTCGGGACGGAGAGGTCGTCGACAAGCATGACGAGCTCGAGGCCGCCCGCGAGCTGCACAACACCGCTCGCACCACCCTGCCGTGGGAGGGCCTGGCGCTGGCAAAGGGCGACGCGGCGATCCCGACGCGCTTCGTCGGCTTCCCTGAGCCCACCGAGTAGGTAGACTTTCCCGACGTGAGTGACCAGCCTTTCGCCCAAACGACCGAAGACCTCCTCGCGGCCGCCGTCGCCGCCCTCGGTGGCGCAGAGCGCCCTGGGCAGGTCGCGATGGCGAAGGCCGTCACCAAAGCGATCGATGCCGGACGCCACCTCGCCGTGCAGGCTGGCACTGGCACCGGCAAGTCGCTCGCCTACCTCATCCCCGCGATTCGGCACGCGCAGCAGTCGGACAGCACCGTCGTCGTATCGACGGCCACCATCGCGCTGCAACGCCAGCTCGTCGAGCGCGACCTGCCCCGGCTCGCCGACGCCCTCGAGCCGCTTTTGGAGCGCCGCCCGACGTTCGCCATCCAGAAGGGCCGCAACAACTACGTTTGCCTGCACAAAATCGGGCTAGACGAGGAGACGCCGGAGGCGCTCATCGAGGAAGACGACATTTCCTGGCTGGGCAAACACGTCAAGCGCGTCGCCGAGTGGGCACAGGACACCGAGACCGGCGACCGCGACGACCTCGAACCCGGCGTACCCGATTTGGCGTGGCGCCAGGTGTCCGTTACTTCCAACGAGTGCCTGGGAGCGAGCCGCTGCCCGCACGGCGACGAATGCTTCGCCGAGCTCGCACGCGAGAAAACCCGCTCCGTCGACGTGGTGGTAACTAACCATGCGCTGCTAGCTATCGACGCCCTCGCAGACGTTGACGTACTGCCGGAGCACGACGTCGTCATCATCGACGAGGCCCACGAGCTCGACGGGCGCATCACCTCCGTAGCAACCAACGAGCTCTCCGCCCGCGCGCTGACGCTCGCTGCCCGGCGTGCGGGCAAGCTCGGTGCGGATAAGGCGATCCTCGAAGACGTCGCCGACGACTTCAGCGCGGCGCTCGCTCTGGAGGAGCCCGGCCGCTGGGAACGCATCTCCGATCCCGCGCGCGGCGCCTTCACCGGTGTCCGCGATGCACTGTGGCGCACGCGCAACGCCATCGCGGACGCCCCCGAGGGCGAGGCCGCGAACGACCCGGAAACCGCCGCCGAGCGCGGCAACCTCAAGAACCACCTCGAGGACTTGCACGACGCCACCGTCCGCATCCTCGAAGTTTTCGACGAGGACGACCCAGCCAAGCACTACGACGTGGTGTGGCTGACACGCTCCGACAAGTACGACGACTCCGTGGCCGTCGCGCCACTCTCCGTCGCCGCCCTGCTGCGGGAGAAGCTCTTCGGCGAACACACCGTGGTGCTCACCTCCGCCACGTTGACGGTCGGCGGGAACTTCAACGCCATGGCGGCCTCCTGGGGTCTTCCGGACAAGACATGGGACAGCCTCGACGCCGGCACCCCCTTCGACCCGGCGAAGTCCGGCATCCTCTACACCGCCAAGCACCTGCCTGCACCTGGACGCGACGGCCTGTCGGACGCGACGCTCGACGAGATCGCCGAGCTCATCACCGCCGCTGGCGGCCGGACGCTCGGTTTGTTCTCTTCGCGCCGCGCCGCCCAGCAGGCCGCGGAAGCGATGCGCACACGCCTCCCCTTCGACATCATGTTGCAGGGCGAAGACTCCACCGGCGCGCTCGTGGACAAGTTCGCCCGCAACGAGAACAGCTGCCTGTTCGGCACGCTGACCCTCTGGCAGGGTGTCGACGTCCCCGGCCGTTCCCTGTCGCTTGTCATCATCGACCGCATCCCGTTCCCCCGCCCCGACGATCCGCTGTTGCAGGCACGTGCCAACGCCGCGGATGCTGCCGGGCGCTCCGGGTTCATGGAGGTCTCCGCCACCCACGCAGCACTCCTCATGGCGCAGGGCGCGGGCCGCCTGCTGCGCTCGGTCAGTGACCGCGGCGTCGTCGCCGTACTCGATAACCGCTTAGTCACGAAGCGCTACGGCTCATTCCTACGCCGCAGCCTCCCAGCCTTCTGGGAGACCACCAACCCCGATACCGTCAGAGGCGCGCTGCAACGCTTAGTGGCGGCTCGCTAAACGCCAGCGCCGTCACCGAACCTGGCGCGACCTCCGTGAACCCTGCGTCGGCGACCACCACGCCGTCGTGTTCGCGCGCGTACGCCAAGCACTCCGCAAACACGCCGCTGTCCGCCTCGCGGACACTCAGCGGGAAGCCGTCCTCGGCCCACTCCTGCACCCACTCGAGCGGGCGCTGCGCAGCAAGCAGCATTGAGGCATGCCCCACCTGTGCGGCTGCCTTCCCCGCAGACATCTCGAGCCCAGCATCCACCACAATCACAGGTGTCGACGCCCCCACCTGCCCCTCCACCGGCTCCATCGGCAGGTCCGTCCCCTTGATCTGCAGCTTCGATACCTCGTGTGGCACGTCGCACACCGCGGATGGCACAAACGCCCGCACCGACCCGACCGTCACCCCGGGCACCTCCTGCACATCCAACCACGCCTTGTTTCGCGCCCGTCGAGTCACCTTGCGGATGCGGTGGTCGTACCAGCGCTGCAGGTGCTCCCGCCACGGACCAGGATGGCACGCTTGCTCCGCGAGGCAGACGGCGACCGTGGCGCGAGCAGCGTCGACAAGCATGGCGTTGCGCCGCGGCGGGTCTTGCTTCGGCAGGTTGATCACCAGCTGCATCGCCTGCACCGTCTCGGGGTCGCGCGGGTCCTCGGTGCGCTGCCGGTAGTCAGCGCTGGTGCGCTCGTGCAGGAGCTGCCAAGCTAACTGTCTGCTCATGCTTCGCGGCTTGTCAGCGCTACGCGGCCGTCGATGCCCTGGCGCTCATTCGAGTCGTCGATCTCGTCGCGCGGGATGCCGATCATGTAGAGCACCTCATCCAGGAATGGGTGGTTCACCGACGCGTCCGCGATCTCCTTCAACGCCGGCTTCGCATTAAACGCAATGCCCAGACCAGCCACAGAGAGCATATCGATGTCGTTTGCGCCGTCACCCACCGCGATCGTCTGGTCCATGCGCAGCCCACTGTCCTCAGCAAACTCGCGCAGGAACTCCGCCTTCGCCTGGCGGTCCACCACCTTGCCGATCACCCGACCGGTCAGCTTGCCGCCTTCAATCTCGAGCGTGTTCGCACGCACGTAGTCGAGCTCCAGTTCCTCAGCCAGCCCCTCCAGCACCTGAATGAACCCGCCAGAGACCACCGCGGTGCGGTACCCCATCGAGTTCAACGTGCGGATCGTGGTCCTCGCTCCAGGCGTGAGCACAATGCCCTTCGCCACCTGCTCAATCACCGACGCGTCGAGCCCAGCCAGCGCCTTCACGCGCTCGCGCAGCGACTCCTCAAAGTCCAATTCGCCCCGCATCGCACGCTCAGTCACAGCAGCGACCTCCGCCTCACGTCCCGCGTGCGCAGCCAGCATCTCGATGACCTCGCCAGTGATCAAGGTCGAGTCACAGTCGAAGCACACCAGACGCTTCATCCTGCGGTGCAGACCCGCGTGCTCCATCGCGAGATCAATCCCCAGCTCTGCGGAGATCTCCGCGAGCTTCTTGCGGATCTCCTGCCCGTCACCCGGCGAGTAATTCGGGATCGTAATGCACAGCTCCAGGCCTGTCACCGGGTACTGCGCGATCCCGCGAATCGTGTCAATGTTTGCGCCTACCGACGCCAACTCCATACCCAGCCGTGACACCGCCTCAGCCGTAACCGGGTTGCCAAGGACCACCACCACGTGCGTGGAACGCGGGCGCTGGTCCGAGCGGGCGGAGACATCCGTCTCGATGGTGACACGCTGACCATAGTCCCACAGCGCGACGCGCAGCTCACGCTCGATATCCACCAAGTCGTTTGGGTCCATGCCCACGAAGGCTGCCAGCATCAGGCGCCCTCGGAAGTCCGTCTGCTCCACGTCGAGCAACTGGACATTGTGGCGCGACAGGGTTGTGAAAAACGAACCCGAAACGCCCGGGCGGTCTGGGCCCGACGCGGTGATAACCGCAGGCTTGAGACCTGCTTGCAGCTCTACCTCAAACGCCGTCATTGGTGGTGTACTCCTTCGTGTTACTGGCTAACTGTGATGAGAGTAGCACCTTTTGACAACACAAAACCCCTCATCGGAGAACCGATGAGGGGTGTGATCTGTCAGGATGAGAGGTTCACCATTTGGCTACTTCCCGGATTTCGTGCCCTTCCACGTTGCTGGCGTATCAGCCTTGTGGTTGCTGTGAGCCTCGCGGCGCAGCTGCTCCACCATGTGCGGGTAGTGCAACTCGAACGCAGGACGCTCGGAGCGGATACGTGGCAGCGCGGTGAAGTTGTGGCGCGGTGGCGGGCAGGAGGTTGCCCACTCGAGCGAGTTGCCGTAGCCCCATGGGTCATCCACGGTGACAATCTCGCCGTAACGCCAGGACTTGATGACGTTCCAGATGAACGGCAGCATACCGATGCCCAGGATGAAGGAACCGACCGTGGAGATCTGGTTCAGCAGCGTGAAGCCGTCGGTATCCAGGTAGTCAGCGTAGCGGCGTGGCATACCCATGTTGCCCAGCCAGTGCTGGACCAGGAAGGTCATGTTGAAACCGATGAACGTGAACCAGAAGTGGATCTTGCCCAGGCGCTCGTCCAGCATGCGGCCGGTCATCTTCGGGAACCAGAAGTAGACACCAGCGATTGCGGAGAACACCACGGTACCGAACAGGGTGTAGTGGAAGTGCGCAACCACGAAGTAGGAGTCATGCAGCTGGAAGTCCAGCGGTGGCGAAGCCAGCATAATACCGGTCAGACCACCGAAGAGGAACGTGAACAGGAAGCCCATCGCCCACAGCATCGGGGTCTCGAAGGTGATGTGTCCGTTCCACATCGTGCCCACCCAGTTGAAGAACTTCACGCCGGTTGGGACGGAAATCAGGAAGGTCATGAAGGAGAAGAACGGAAGCAGAACGGCACCGGTTGCAAACATGTGGTGCGCCCACACAGCCATCGACAGGCCAGCAATCGCGAGCGTTGCGAAGATCAGGCCGATGTAGCCGAACATTGGCTTACGGGAGAAGACCGGGATGATCTCAGAGATGATGCCGAAGAACGGCAACGCCAGGACGTACACCTCAGGGTGTCCGAAGAACCAGAACAGGTGCTGCCACAGGATTGCGCCACCGTTTGCAGTGTCGTAGATATGGCCGCCCAGCAGACGGTCGTACAGCACGCCCAGTGCAGCAGCGAGCAGCAGCGGGAAGATCATCAGCGCGATGATCGAGGTGACGAACACGGTCCAGGTGAACGCTGGCATACGGAACATCGTCATGCCTGGCGCACGCATGGTGAGCACGGTGGTCAGCATGTTGATCGCGGATGCAACGGTACCGATACCGGTTGCACCCACACCGACGATCCACAGGTTCGCGGATACGGATGGGGTGTGCGTTGCGTCAGCAAGCGGCATGTACATGGTCCAGCCGAAGTCAGCCGCACCACCCGGGGTCAAGAACCCAGCCAGCATCGCGAAAACACCGACGGACGTAATCCAGAAGCCGAACGCGTTCAGACGTGGGAACGCCACATCCGGCGCGCCGATCTGCAGCGGCAGGACATAGTTAGCGAAGCCCCACACAACTGGCGTACCGAATGCGAGCAGCATCACGGTGCCGTGCATGGTAAACAGCTGGTTGAACTGCTCGTTGGACAGGAACTGCAGGCCCGGGCTGAACAACTCAGCACGGATCAGCAGAGCCATCAAGCCACCAACGAAGAACCAGATGAAGGACATGATGATGTACATGATGCCCAGCTCTTTGTGGTCTGTCGTGGTGAGCTGCTTATAAATCTGAGAGCCAATCCGGCCATTGCCAGTTGGCTCCGGACGTGTCGACTGGACTTTAGTCTCCAGCCTTGGCGCCACAGCGGTCATTCGTTCCTCCTGACTGTAACTTTCGCACACAAAACAGGTACACGAAAGCTAATTGTGATACCGCATCATCTTAAGTGACGCGCCCATACATTTGCCAGCCTTTCCGGGCCTTTCCCCAACGTCCACCTCGCACCCCTGCCAAGGCCTGACAACAGCCACCATGAGCTACCTGCCGAAACACCAACAGTCACAGCAGCCACCAAACGCATAGCACAAGCCAGTACGCTCGCAACGTTTCGAAACTCCCCCACACACGTCCCCCGTTTAGTATCAACCCAAAGTTTGGGCATGTTTACGTCCGGAAACGAAAAACGTGCCACCGCAGTCTGCTGCGGTGGCACGAAGTGGCGTCGAAAAGCACTCAGCTGACTGGGTTAGAAGTCCCAGTCATCGTCCTCGGTCTCCTCGGCCTTGCCAATGACGTACGAGGAACCCGAGCCAGAGAAGAAGTCGTGATTCTCATCAGCGTTTGGCGATAGCGACGCCAGGATCGCCGGCGAAACGCGAGCCTCATCGACCGGGAAAAGTCCCTCGTAGCCCAGGTTATTGAGGGCCTTGTTCGCGTTGTAGCGCAGGAATCGCTTCACATCCTCGGTCCAGCCCAGCGGATCGTAGATGTCTTCCGTGTACTGGATCTCGTTCTCGTACAGGTCGTAGAGGATGTCGAAGGCGTACTCCTTGAGTTCCTCCTGACGCTCCGGCGACTCGTCGCGCAGGCCGACCTGGTACTTGTACCCGATGTAGTAGCCGTGCACCGCCTCGTCGCGAATGATGAGGCGGATAATGTCCGCGGTGTTCGTCAGCTTCGAGTGCACCGCCCAGTTCAAAGGCAGGTAGAAGCCCGAGTAGAAGAGGAAGGACTCCAGCATGACGGAGGCGACCTTCTTCTTCATTGGGTCGTCGCCACGGTAGTAGGACTCTACAATCTTAGCCTTGCGCTGCACCTCTTTGTTTTCTTCTGTCCAGCGGAACGCCTCATTAATCTGCGGGGTGGACGCCAGCGTCATGAAAATGTTCGAGTAGGACTTGGCGTGTACGGACTCCATGAACGCAATATTCGTATAGACGGCCTCTTCGTGCAGCGTCTTCGCGTCCGGCAGCAGAGATACCGCACCGACGGTGCCCTGCAGCGTATCCAGTAGCGTCAGGTTTGCGAACACGCGCATCGTGGAAAGCTGCTCATCATCAGTCAGCGTGTTCCAGCTCGGAATGTCATTCGAAACAGGAATCTTTTCTGGGAGCCAGAAGTTACCCGTGAGGCGGTCCCACACCTCGAGGTCCTTCTCATCAGGGATTTCGTTCCAGTTAATCGCCTTCATCGGCTCCTTATGAGCCTGCAGGTAGCCAAGATACTCTTCAGTCATGGCGCCCATCTTAGCGCAAGCGCCTCTACGCAGCGGCGCCGGTTGCGATTGTCCGCGCGGCGGACACTTGGCGGGGGTACATTCCGGACAGCCGACTTTGACTTTCGCCAAACGCGACCAGTTCCCTACAGCGCTTTCTCCTTGCGAGTCACCCCCTCCTACCCCCACCCATGCCCGACTCGTTGCGTTGTAGTTCACAGCCGGGGTTATGCTGATTAATAGTCTCAATTCAAACTCTCCGATACGAGAAAAAGGATGAATAGCATGCCTCTCACCCTCGATCCTGCCGAATCCGCCGAAGGACCTCTTCTGACCAAGGTGCTCGACGAGCTTGGGGGCGAGATTGTATCGGGGACAATGGCGCCGGGAGAGCGCTTTACGCTCCAGGATCTTTCCAGCCGGTTTGGGATTTCGCGCACAGTCGCGCGTGAGGCAATGCGCGCGCTGGAGCAGCTCGGGCTTGTGAGCTCCTCTCGCAGAGTCGGCATTAAGGTGCTGCCGGAAGAACACTGGGCTGTCTTTGACCAGGCGGTGATCCGTTGGCGTCTCAGCAGCGAAGCGCACCGAGCGAAGCAGATCGTGTCACTCGACCAGTTGCGCAAGGCAGTCGAGCCGGTCGCAGCAGCGCTCGCAGCGACGAACGCAACGAAGGAACAAGCACAGGAACTCAAGGCGCTCGCCGAACAGCTCATGGAGCTCTCCGAAGCTGGCGAAGGCAACACGGACGCGTTCCTCGAGGCGGATAAACGTTTTCACACCTTAATATTGGAGTGCTCCGGCAACGAGATGTTTAGCACCCTCACCCTTCCCATTCTGTACGTGCTTGAAGGGCGCACCCGCTACGGCATCATGCCGAACGACCCACACCTTGATGCAATGGCATACCACCTGAAAGTGGCAGAAGCCATCCAATCCGGCGACTCAACAGGAGCAGAAAACGCATCCTGGAGCCTTCTGCGCGGAGTGGACGGCTTCGTCGAGTTCTAAGCCAGCGCTGTTCTCAACCAGCGCTTACAGCATGCAGGATACGCAGCCCTCGATCTCGGTGCCCTCCAGGGCCATCTGGCGCAGGCGGATGTAGTACAGGGACTTAATTCCCTTGCGCCATGCGTAGATCTGCGCGCGGTTCAGGTCGCGCGTCGTCACCGTGTCCTTGAAGAACAGGGTCAGCGACAGGCCCTGGTCGACGTATTTCGTAGCGACAGCGTAGGTGTCGACGATCTTCTCGAAGCCGATCTCGTAGGCGTCGTCGAAGTACTCGGTGTTGTCGTTGTTCAGGTGAGGCGCCGGGTAGTAGACGCGACCGATCTTGCCTTCCTTACGGATCTCAATCTTCGACGCGATCGGGTGGATCGAGGAGGTTGAGTTGTTGATGTAAGAAATCGAGCCGGTCGGCGGGATTGCCTGCAGGTAGCGGTTGTAGATGCCGTCGCGAGCGACCGCTTCTTTCAGTGCTGCCCATTCTTCGGCCGTCGGCACTGCAATCGTCGACTTTTCGAACAGCGCCTTGACCTTCTCCGTCTTCGGCTGGAAATCCTCCGGGTTGTAGCGGTCGAAGAACTCGCCGGTGGCGTACTCGGAGCGCTCGAAGTCTTCGAACTTCTTGCCCGTCTCCACTGCGATCTTGTGCGATGCCTTGATGCACTCGTACATCACGGCCGCGAAGTAGGCGTTCGTGAAGTCGAGGCCTTCCTCTGAGCCGTAGTGGATGTGCTCGCGGCCAAGGAATCCGTGCAGGTTCATCTGGCCCAGGCCGATGGCGTGGGAGGCGTCGTTACCCTCACGGATCGACGGCACCGAGTCAATCGACGTCTTGTCCGCCACCGCCGTAAGACCGCGGATTGCGGTCTCGACGGTGCGGGAGAAGTCGTCGGAATCCATCGCCATCGCAATGTTCAAGGAGCCAAGGTTGCAGGAAATATCGTGGCCGACCTTCGCGTACGTCAGGTCAGCGTTGAGCTCCGACGGGGAATTGACCTGCAG
Source organism: Corynebacterium sp. UMB10321 (assembly GCF_030228725.1). Lineage (NCBI taxonomy): Bacteria > Bacillati > Actinomycetota > Actinomycetes > Mycobacteriales > Corynebacteriaceae > Corynebacterium > Corynebacterium sp. UMB10321. Next base: position 90,121 of record NZ_JASOZC010000008.1, read on the forward strand.
GATCTCGGAGCACAAGTTGGACATGTTAATGCGGCCAGTCTTGACCGGGTTCGCTCGGTTCGCGGTGTCCTCGAACATGATGTACGGGTAGCCGGACTCGAACTGGATCTCCGCCAGCGTCTGGAAGAACTGACGCGCATTAATCTTCGACTTGTGGATGCGCGGGTCTTCCACCATCTCTTCGTACTTCTCGGTGACGGAGATGTCGGCGAACGGAACGCCGTAGACGCGCTCGACGTCGTACGGCGAGAACAGGTACATGTCGTCGTTACGCTTCGCCAGCTCAAAGGTGATGTCTGGGACGACGACGCCCAGCGAGAGCGTTTTAATACGAATCTTCTCGTCAGCGTTTTCGCGCTTGGTGTCCAGGAACTTCATGATGTCAGGGTGGTGCGCGTTGAGATACACAGCACCTGCGCCCTGGCGTGCGCCGAGCTGGTTTGCGTAGGAGAAGGAGTCCTCCAGCAGCTTCATCACTGGAATCACACCAGACGACTGGTTCTCGATGTGCTTAATGGGCGCGCCGGCCTCACGAATGTTCGACAGCAGCAACGCTACGCCGCCGCCGCGCTTCGACAGCTGCAACGAGGAGTTAATCGCACGGCCGATGGACTCCATATTGTCCTCGATGCGCAGCAGGAAGCAAGACACGAGCTCGCCACGCTGCGCCTTGCCTGCGTTGAGGAATGTCGGCGTCGCCGGCTGGAAGCGGCCCGTCATAATCTCGTCGACGAGCGCGGATGCGACCTCTTCCCTACCGTCGGCGAGGAAGAGCGCGGTCATCGCCACGCGGTCCTCGAAGCGCTCGAGGTAACGGCGACCGTCGAATGTCTTCAGCGTGTAGGAGGTGTAGTACTTGTACGCGCCCAGGAAGGACTTGAAGCGGAACTTAAAGGCATACGCACGCTTGAACGTGTCCTTCACGAACTCCCAGTCATATGCCTCAATAACCTCGGGCTCGTAGTACTTGTTGTCCACCAGGTACTTCATCTTCTCTTCGAGGTCGTGGAAGTACACCGTGTTCTGGTTCACGTGCTGCAGGAAGAACTGATTCGCAGCCTCGCGGTCCTTATCGAACTGGATCTGACCGTTTTCGTCGTACAGGTTCAGCAGTGCGTTGAGCGTGTGGTAGTCCAGCTTGTCAGCCTCGTTGACTGGCTCCGGCACATTCTTGCCATGAATAGGGTTCGTAGACACAGATATCCTCTTGATGGTTCAGCGTTGATTAACGATCGGCGTTACGGTATTTATTTGTATATTTCTCGCGCAGTTGCGCTAAGCGTTGTGCGTTTTCCTGCCCCGGCAGCTGCCCAACCGACTCTAGCGCGTCTTCCTGCTCGGGGGTCAGCGGCAGCAAACCGAGGCGGTCGGCGTGCTCGATCAGCTGATTGCGCACGCGAAGCACGTCGTCATCAGTACCCAGCAGCTCAAAGCGGAAAAGGTACGGGACGTTGCACTTCTCCGAGATTACGTCACCAGCCAGGCCGTAGTCCGTGCCAAAGTTGGAGTTGCCAGACGCGATGACGCCACGGATATAGCTGCGGTTGTGTTCGTCATTCAAAAACTTGATGACCTGCGGCGGGACAGGTTTGGTGTTCACGTGCGTCATCGATACGCCCCCGCCATAGGTCGGGCAGATGAGGACGTAGGGCTCGTCGATAATTGGTGCTGGGTCCGTGCGCCGCAACGGAATACGCTGCGCCGGAAGCCTCACCTTATCGACGAACCGCTTCGTCGTCTCTGTCAACGACGAGAAGTACACGATCAACATGTTGGATGCCCTCTACATAAAAAGAGCCGCCAATGTGTAAAACACTAGCGGCGTGAGACGTCGGAAGAGTTAAGCCGCAGCCAGGCCACGGATGCGCTCCGGGCGGAACCCAGACCAGTGCTCGCCGTTTACCTCAACGACTGGTGCCTGGAGGTAGCCGAGCGCGAGGACGTAGTCACGCGCTTCGTCGTCGACGGAAATATCTACGAGGTCGTACTCCAGCCCTGCTTTTTCGAGTGCTTTGGTAGTTGCTTTGCACTGCATGCACGCCGGCTTGGTGTAAACGGTAATAGACATAACCTGTGGGCTCTCTCTCTACATAAAATGAAGACTATTTCGGGAGTTTTCCCCGCGCCGTCTTGATCGGCGCTACAAGAGAAGACACTATACCTTGGGTGATATTTCTGCAAGTGATACTACATATAGTAGTTACACGCGTGGTATTCCCAGCACGGCTCCCACCGCGGGTCCACATGTAGCCTAGACTATGAAAAATCACTTCCGATGACCTGAAAGCCCACCAATGTTTCGCTCCCACCCCAGCCCGCAGCAACGCTACAGCCACATGGCACGGCGCGCCGCGAGCGAGGTCATTGGCAGCTATTCGACGAGCTTCGGCGCCGCCACGCGACTACTTCCCGAGCCGCAGCGAACCGACATCCGCAACCTCTACGCGGTGGTGCGCATCGCCGACGAAATTGTGGACGGCGCCACCCCCTCCCCCGAGCGCGCGGTAGCCCTCAAGGACTACGAGCAGTGCGTCCGCAGCGCCACAGCAACCACGTTCCACACCGACCCGATCCTGCACGCTTTCGCCGATACCGCGCGCCGCTGCAACTTCGATGACGCCCACCTCGCTGCGTTCTTCACCTCGATGCGCCACGACGTAACCGGCGAGGCGCACACGGAGGAGTCCGTCGAGCGATACATCTACGGCTCCGCCGAGGTCATCGGTTTGCTGTGCGTGGATGTCTTCTTCGGGGGCCGACGCCCTCCCCAGGCCGAGTACGGCAAGCTGCAGGAAGGGGCACGGGCGTTGGGGGCTGCGTTTCAGAAGGTGAACTTCCTGCGCGACTACGCCGACGACACCAACCGGCTCGCCCGTAACTACTTCCCGCAGGCTTCTTACCCGCTGACCAAGGCCGGCCGAGACGCGATCGTCGCGGACATCCGCCACGACTTCGACGCCGCGTGGTCCGCCATCCCCGCGCTGCCCAAGCGCTGCGGTGTCGCCGTCGCGGTAGCGGCGAACCTGTTCGAAGCGCTCACCGACTTGCTCGCGGACACGCCACCAGAAGCCATCCTCACCCAACGAGTCCGGGTGTCCGCGCCGCGGAAAGCAGCCATCATCGCGCGGACGGCGGCGACGGGAAGGAGGCTGCAGTGACGGAGCGCGTTGTCATCATCGGCGGGGGAATCGCAGGCCTGGCAACAGCGTGCCTGCTGGCGAAGCGAGGTGCGGCGGTGGTGGTCGTCGAGAAGAATGGGCACCTCGGCGGGCGCGCGGACGAGTTGCGCATCGACGGCTTCCGCTTCGAGACCGGCCCCTCCTGGTACCTCATGCCCGAGGCCTACGACCACTTCTTCGAGCTCATGGGCACCTCCACCGCGGCCGAACTCGACCTCCAGCTGCTCGACCCCGGCTACCGCATCTACCCCGAACACCACCCGCTTCTCGACGTCCCCTTCGGCACCGACGCCGTCGCCGACCTCTTCGAGTCCCTCGAGCCCGGCGCGGGCGACGCGCTGCGCGACTACCTCGCCAGCGCCGCCGATGTCTACAACATCGCGCTCGACCGCTTCCTCTACACCACGTTCAGTTCGCTGCGGCCGTTCCTGCACCGCGACGTCGTCTCCCGCGCATTCACCCTCGCGGTGTTGCTGCTCCAGCCGCTGCAGCGCTACGTGAACAAACGATTCCGCGACCCTCGCCTGCGCCAGATCCTGCAGTACCCGGCGGTGTTCCTGTCCTCACAGCCGCGCGACACCCCGAGCCTGTACCACCTGATGAGCCACACCGACCTGACTCTCGGCGTGCGCTACCCGCAAGGCGGATTCAGCGGCATCGTCACGGCGCTCGAGCGACTCGCCCGCGCGCACGGCGTCGAGTTTTTGCTCGAGCACGAAGCGACCCGCATCGAAGTTATCGACGGCTCCACCACCGGCATCCACATGCTCAGCGAAAGCGGGACGCGCTTCCTACCCGCCGACGTCGTCGTCGCCGCCGGAGACCTGCACCACACCGAGACTTCGTTGCTCCCCGCGTCTGCTCGCACCTATTCCGAGGCGCACTTTAAGCACCACAACCCAGGTGTGAGCTGCGTACTCGCGCTCATTGGTGTGCGCGGTGCGCTGCCGGAACTGCTTCACCACACGCTGTTCTTTTCCGAGGAGTGGGGCGAAGACTTCGACGCCGTGTTCCCTGCTGACAGCAGCGGCTCGCGCGACGCATCGCGCTCGATCTACGTGTGCAAGCCCTCCGCCACGGACCCGACTGTCGCGCCCGCCGGGTGTGAGAATCTGTTCGTGCTCATCCCGGTTGCGGCTGACCCGTCGATCGGTCACGGGGACGCGTACGGCGCTGCAGAGTCCCCGCGCGTCGCCGCCATCGTTGACGCGACACTGGACCTCATCGTCGCACGCACTGGTGTCGCTGACCTGCGGGAACGGGTCGTCGTGAAGCGCACCATCGGCCCCGCCGACTTCGCCGGACGCTACTACTCCTTCGCCGGTGGCGCCATCGGGCCTGCACATACCCTGCGGCAATCCGCGTTCTTCCGCGGTCGCAACATTTCCACCAAAGTGGACAAGCTGTACTACGCGGGGCAAACCACCGTCCCGGGCGTCGGTGTGCCCATGTGCCTCATCTCTGCCGAGAACGTGGTCAAGCGCATGCTCAGACTTCGTGACGCATCTCCTATACCAAAACTGTGAGAAGCTCGTGAAGATTCTGTACATTTAATTCATGCGAAGCTTCCGACCTGGTAAGACGCTTATCGCCCTTTTCACAGCCTTCGCGATGAGCGCCACTGTCTTCTCCCCGCCCGACGCCACAGCCCAGACGACAAGTCAGTGGGTGCCCGATCAGCATGAGGAGCTGTTCGAGCAGCGGGATGAGCTCTCATTCTCAAAGGGTGGCGCTGAGTACTTTTGCCAGGTTGCCCACATCGCGGATGGGCGTGTGTATACCGACGCGCTTTGCGGCGAAGGGCATTCCCTGTACTACCGCGACTCCGAGGGCTCCATACACTACTTCGAGGACAGGCAGACCGATTTTTCTCACAACAAAGATCTCTTCCTGAATCGCTTCGCTTCCTACGCGATCCCGGACTCGCTGCTTCCACAAGTCGGTGAGTCAGCTGAGCCAGTTCTCGGTTCGTACCTCTCGGCCGGAGATACCGTGACCGTTCACGGCCCACGGGAAGACTACGATGCAACGATTGAGAACACCACCGATGGTTTCCTGGCGATTACACTTCCGAGCCATGCGTATTTGACACATGGCGCACCAGTTTCAGTCGGCGGCCGCTACCTCGGGATGTATGAGGGGGTCTTTGACAACGACGACCACAGACAGGGACTCGTCCTCCTCGCAGACCCAGAAGTTCCTCCGACAAGCGAACCGAACAAAGTGGCGTTACTCCTCGAGCGTGAATCCATGCTGTCATATGCTCCGGGCGAAGTAAGCACGATTAACCAGGGTGACAAAATTTTCAACAACGGTCATGGTTGCACCGTCGGATACATCGATAAGCCCAACAACCGCATTTTCCTAGCTGGTCACTGCAGCGATGGCGGCCCTCTCTACTTCACCGACACACAAAACAGGAACTATTACCTAGGCACGGTGGTGACCGAGTTCGATTTCGAGGGCGATCTCACCGACAGCACCATGAGCAAAGACTGGGGCTACATCGATATCCCCGAACACCGCTCGGCGTTACTTGGAGAGAATGCCTACACCTCCGACAGCGTTCTGTTGCCGTCAATGCTCCGGGTCGGTCAGATGGTGTACGGCTTCGGTCAAACGACCGGCCACGTGATGCAGAACTACGTCATGGGCGTGATCAATAATGTCATCCACTTCACACAAGACGACCCAATGCATAAGGGAGATTCGGGCGGGCCAAACTGGGTCATTGATGAAGACGGCAAGCGTCACTTTATCGGCGTGAACTCCGGGAACGATAGAGTCGGAACAGGTCAAGCCCACAAATACGGTATTGCTGTCGGATGGGAAGAGACTCCAACTAGCGACGAGTACGTCAACTACTCGGGCCTCGCGAAAGCACAGTGGGACGCGTACCAAAAAGCGCAGGACGAGGCCGAGAACCCCGTCGCGGTCAACCAAGGCGACGCCGTGGGCCTCGACGACAACGATCGCGATCTCTTCCTCGACCAGGAGTGCACAGCGAAATACGTCGATCACGTCCATCAGCGGATCTACACAAGTCCTGCGTGCACCGGGCCGGGCGGGGCGCGCGGAGTTTCTACGACATACGGGTGGCCCAAGCACTGGGCACTGGCCGAAATCGGCACATTTTTCGACGCACATCTGCCCTACATCCAGGCCCCAGATGGCACGCGGTTGGGCGAAAACCCTGATGCACCTGGGGAGCTCCTATCGACCGGCCAGGTACACCTTAGTGACACGGCTAGCATCGACTGGCGTTCGATGACGGTGGCAGGCACAGTCGGCGACGCGATCCTTCTCCTCCCTGACGGGGATTTTGAGCCGGAGGTGAACACGCCGGTCACCATCGGCGACGACGTTGCCGGCCTGGTTTCCTGGATCTACTACAACGAGAACGGCAACGTGAAGGGCATTGAAGTTCAAAGCCTTCTCGAGACTAATCCGATTGAGCTTCCAGAGGGCTGGCAGGACAACCTTCTCTACGAATACGCGAAGGCAACTGACAAGACCGCTCCCGTGGTTGAGGACGTCGAAAAGAAAGAATTCGACTCCGATGCCGAGATTGAACCCTTCGAATTCACCATCACGGACGAGTACAACGAGCTGACCGTCGAGGTAACCGACCTGCCAGAAGGTCTGTATGCGGACATTCAGTACGACGAACCACGGCTCCGCGCCACCGTCACTGTTCGAGGGACGCCGACGAAGCCTGGTTGGCAATACGCGAATGTAACAGCGCGAGATGCCCTCGGGAACGAGACCTCACGCAACCTCGAATTCTGGATTGCCGACGCCACTGCGCCCGTCATCGATACCACTCCGTTGATCTTGGAGGCCGGCGAGTACGCCGACCTTGAGATTCCAGTAACCGACAACAGCGGCTATTCCCCCAACGTGACAGTCAGCGCTCTCCCCGATGACCTCACGTCATATGAGGAACACATTTACGGGCAGACCACCGTCGTCGGAACGCACGAGCTTCAGGTAACCGCCACGGACGCCGCTGGCAATACTGCAACGGAAACAGTTCAGCTCGAGGTGCGCGACACGAAGAAGCCAGCCATCAACATGCGGAGCAACGCTCGCTGGGAAGCCAATTCAGAATTCAATGACTCCATCAGCGTCGACGTTGACGACGTAACCCCAGTCAGTGTGCGCGTCGACGGCCTGCCCCGAGGCCTGTCTTATGACGACACCAACGGCGTCATCGATGGCGTCACCGACGCGGTCGGCTCGCACGCCGTCACCATCAGCGCTACCGACACCAGCGGCAACACGTCCGAGTCGGAGCTCGAGCTGGTTGTGGAGGACACCACTGCCCCAACAGTGCAAAACGCCGAGTTTGAGCACGAAATTGGTACACCGTTCTCGCATGTTGTTGATGCAACAGACGGCGTAGGGGTGGAACGGGTTACCGTTTCGGGTCTCCCACACGGTCTGCGTTTCGACGAAAGCTCCCGCACCATCAGCGGTACACCTTCAGCGCTGGGCAACTTCCAGACTTCCGTCGAGGCGTTTGATGCGGCTGGAAATACGGGCCAGGGCGCAATTGGATTCCGCGTGGTGGACACCGTCCGGCCTCGCATCTTGGTTGACCACAACCCGCCTGCGGCAACTAAGTTCGACCTGCCGATCCGAGTCGAGGACGCAACCAAGACCGCGTTGTCCGTGACCGGCCTGCCAGCCGGACTGCGACATAAAGGGAACCGGATTGTTGGTTCGACCAAAGATTCGGGCACACACCGTGTAGTCATCACCGCCACGGATGAAGTCGGCAATCAAGCTTCCGAGACGATCACCCTTTCAGTGCCGAAGCCTCGCCCAGCCAAGACGACAGCTCCCGCAGCTCCGTCAACGCAAACAAAGGTCCCGGCAAGACCATCTAAGACGACGGTGCCCTCGACGTCAGCTACGTCAGCCCCGCAGAAGCCGAAAGGGACGACCCCAGCTGCCGAGTCTCCGCGTCAAACTTCGGTCCCAGCCAAGCCGTCCGACGAGGCAACAACGCCTACAGCCCCGTCCGAAACAACTCCGGCGGCTAGCACGCAGTCCGAGCCCCCAACTGAAGAAGGTGGCAGCGCCTCCGGTTCCTCGAAGGGTGGAATCGCCGCACTGGTAATTCTGGGCATCATCGCGTTGGTTGGTGGTGTCGTCGCTACGAACCCTCAGCTCATGAAGCAGATTCAGTCAATGCTGCCGTAGAAAGATGCGCCGACGTGCTTAAACCTTGGGTGTGTCCCAATCCCACGTCGGTGCGGCTTCATCCGCAAACGAATCCACACCCCACCCATCCAACTCAATCTCGGCAGCATCATCGCGATACCCCACCCGACCAGGCTCACACACCCACTGCTCACCACTAGCAAACCGGAAATACAACGTCGGACCCGGCTTGACCACACGGATAAACCCATCCGTGACCAACGAATGACACCTCGAGCACAACGGCACCAAATTCTCCACATCCGTTGCACCTCCTTCGGCCCAATCCCGAATATGATGCATCTGCAAAAACCTGGTATGCCCACACCCTGGCACCGCGCACTTATGCCCCCACATCCCTAGCAGCACCTGCACCTGCTTCGGGCTTGCCAAACGGCGTTTGCGCCCAAACTTGATCACCTGCCCCTGGGCGTCATAGAGCACACCCATCAAATCTGCATGATCTACCAAGTTGGCAAGCCGTGCGGCAGGCGCCGCCATGTGATTCGGCAAAAATGCTCGCCCATCTGATGCCATATGCACCATCACCTGTGCCGCCGGCGCCATGGTTGCGTGTGTGGCGGCCCCGGTGCGCACCATGTGCACCATCCCCATCAGTGATTGCAGCATCAACCGTGCCGGTGGCAGCCCGAAGGTCGAGCGCATCATCTGCGCATCCGCCTCATCCATCGCGTTATCATCCGCATAGGCGTGTGCTCCTGCCCGCAGGGCTGCTTGAAAGGCCACACCGTCGGTAGCGTTCATGCAAAACCAGCCGCGTAGGTATTGGCCGTCTTCGCGGATGGTCAGCCCGCAGTGTTCACCAGCATCCTGGGGTTGTTTGTCGGTGGGGGTTGCGCCTGCCAGGGCGTGTACGAGGCCTTGGTAGCCAGATTCGGCGGCTATTTCTACGAGTTCGTGTTGGTTTGCCTCGGTGGCGTAGTCAAGCATGTAGCGCACACTGGTGTAGTCGATGCTTCCTTGTCGCAGCGCGTCGAGGATGGTGGGAAAGCTTGTGAGTTTGCGAGCCACAGCGGCGTATTCGTAGGCGCGGGTGCGTTTCATTTTTAACACTCTGGCAAGCCATGCCCCGGTTGAGGCACACCCGTATGCTTCGGCGAGGTTGTGGGTGTCGAATTCGGCGATCGCGGTCAGTATTTCCGCGTGTGAGTATGCGAACAGGCGTGCGCTTTCAACGATGGTGTTGATGATGGTGTCGGCGTCGATGGTGGTGGTGTGCATGGTCCCCCCTGGTGTCTTGGTTGTTTTTTAGTATACGTGTTCGAATGGTGGTGTCAAGAGGTTTATCCAAATATTTGTTGATGGGTGTCCGCGCCGCGGACAGTGCGCGGGGTGCTTTGCGACGCCACTTTCTAGCACGGGTGTGTGGGTGGGTGTCCGCGCGACGGACACCTTGATGCAATCGTTTGGGTGTTGAGCTGAACTCGCTCTGTCCGCGCCGCGGAATGCTACTGGAGTCGACTAAAGCTTCGTTGGAGTCCGCGCGGCGGACTGTGCGCGAGGTTGCTTTGCAACAACGGGTAAATTGTCCGCCCCGCGGAAACCTTACTTATGGAGAGGTGGGTTGAGCCAAGCTTCGCCAGCTGTTTGTCCGCCCCGCGGACACCCTCATCAAACGATCAGCACACCGCAACCGGCAGCTGATCCAGCTGGCTCCGGAGCCGTTCTGCAACGGCGTTGGCCATGGCTTGGCCGGTTTGGTAACTGCCGTCGGCGGGGACAACGACCAAAGCCAAAGCAACGTCCTGCTCTGCGGAATTTGACACGAGTCCCATCTGGCGCACTTCGTATCCACCAGTCTCCGAGGGCCCCCACCCGCCTTTGAACCGCGCATTGGGAAGCTGGCCGAGGCCGTAGTCCTGCCCAGGCACGATTTGCCCCATCAACTCAAGGACGGGGTCGGCGTCGCTCAGGCAGCTCAGATTGGACATGAAAGTGGATTCCTCGGCGGCGGTGAGCATGGTTTGGCCGAAGGTTGAGAACTCGGGCCGGATGCGTTCGGTGTTGATGGTTTTTGGTACGCCGCCCTCGGCCAAGACGGTATCGCCGGCACCGGGTGGCAGGGCGTTCCAGAGTTGCAGCGCGGCGTCGTTGTCTGAGGCGGTGATCGCGGCGGGTGCTGCGAGCTGCGCGGTGTCGGGCGCCACGCGGTACGCGGCGACTGCGAGTGGGACTTTGATGGTGGACCAGGCTGGCATCGCTGGGTCGTCGCTGCTTCCTACGCCGCCCGCGGCGACGGCGACGGTGCCTCCGAACTGGTTGGCAACTTCGTCGGCGATAGTGGAGAGCAGCTTATCGACGCCCACTTCGCCCACCGGCTCGTCAACTGGTACAGGCGGCTGAGCGTTCGGGTGCGTTGTCGTTGAGGTGACGGTGATGGTCGGCGGGGCGTCGTTAGTGGGTGTCCCGCAGGCCCCGAGGGCGGTCACGGCGAGGAGGGCGCAGCATGCTCGTTTCACCTCCACCACCCTAGTGCCCTGGGCACGAAAAAACCCGCACACGAGGTGCGGGTTTTCACGAGTGCTGAATTAGCCCTGACGAGCCTTGAAGCGTGGCTCCTTCTTGTTCAGGACGTAAACCTTGCCACGGCGGCGCACAACCTGGGCGCCCGGCTTGTTCTTCAGCGACCGAAGCGACTTGCGGACCTTCATCGGGCGCTCCTTTCTAATCGAGGATCTTCATCTTCGTGCGACCACTGGAAACAGTCTGGTCGCGACACGTCGCGTTATATTACCCCATCACGTGGGGAAACCAAAACGCCGGTGCTACTTGGTGTAGCGTTGCTCCATTTCCGACGCCACTTCGTCCAGACTCCGGTTCATTGTTTCGGGGACGAAGTAGCGGACGAATCCTGCTGCAAGGATGCCACAGATGATGAAGATGGAGAAGGTGGCGGTGGCGGAGAGGGCGTCGACAAGTGGGAGGAAGAACTGGGCGACGATCCAGTTCATGACCCACAGTGCGAGTCCTGCGAGGCCCATGCCGGCGCCGCGGATTTGTGGCGGGACCAGCTCGGAGATAAGCAGCCAGGTCGTGGGCGAGACTGCTGCTTGCTGCGACGCGATGAACAGCGCCATGCAGGCGAGTGAGACCCACGCGAGTGCGGCGTTGTTTTCCGCGGCGCGGTACGTGAGCGTGAGCGCGAAAAGGAAGATGACGTTGCCGCTCAGGCCGATGAGCAGTAGTCGTTTGCGGCCGATCCTGTCGATGACCTGCAGTCCGACCCAGCACGCGACGACGGAGACGAGCCCAATCACCATAGAGGTGTAGACGGCGTTTTCGGTGGAGAGGCCGACTTTGTTCATCATCGTTGGCGCGAAGTAGACGATGGCGTTCACGCCCGTGACCTGCTGCGTGATGCCGAGCAGCGCGGCGATCAGCACGGTCATGCGTAGCCATCGAACGTTACGCAGGCGGGCCCACTCGCCGCCGCGCTGGGCGCGAAGCTCGGCGTCTTCGGTGGTTTCGAGGGTGAGTTCTTCACGCGTCATGCCGACTCGGTCGCCGATGGTGAGGGCTGCGTCGATACGCTGGTGGCGGGCGAGCCACAGGGGCGTTTCAGGCAGGAATGCCATGCCGACGGCCAGGGCGGCTCCGGGGACTGCGGCGAGTCCGAGCATCAGCTGCCAGCTGCCGGTCGAGGCGAGTGCGGAGTTCACGGAGTACGCGAGCAGCTGCCCCACCACAATCATCAGCGTGTTCAGTGACACCATCTTGCCGCGCACCCGGGCGGGCACCATCTCCGAGATGTACATCGGCGCCACGATAGACACTCCGCCGACACCGACCCCTAAGAACGTTCGGGCCGCCGCGAGTGCTTCCACCGACCCCGCAAGCGCGCACCACAGCGAGCCCGCGATGAACACGAGGCCGCCCATTATTAAGGTGCGTTTGCGGCCGAGCCTGTCCGCGATCGCTCCGCCGCTGAGCGCGCCGACCGCGGCACCGACGAGCAACATCGAGGTCACAAGCCCTTCTTGCCCTGGGGTGAGCTGGAATTCGGGGGTGATGTAGAGCAGCGCGCCGCTCATCACGCCGGTGTCGTAGCCGAAGAGCAGCCCGCCCAGCGCGGCGACGCCCGCAACTTTCCGGACGTAGCTTCGTTGGGCAGTGGTGAGTTGTTGCATGCATACCAATATGCACCGTGGGTACGCTGGTTCCTATGTCTCGGCCAGATTCACCGCAAGTTAGCAGCAAACAGCAAGAGATCATCGACACGCTCGGGGTCCAACCTTCGATTGATCCCGCGCGAGAAATCGAGCGTCGCGTCGCATTCCTCTGCGACTATGCCCGCGCAGCCTCCTCAGCCGGTTTCGTACTCGGCATTTCCGGGGGCCAGGACTCGACGCTCGCAGGTCGCCTCGCACAGATCGCTGTCGAGCGGCTGCGGGACTCGGGTGTCGACGCCCACTTCCTCGCCGTCCGCCTCCCCCACGGTGTCCAAGTCGACGAGGACGACGCCCAGTTGGCGCTCCGCTTCATCGAACCGGATGAGACGGTGACCGTTGACATTGCTCCTGCCACGAAGGCGCTCAGCGATGAGGTCGCCGGTGCGTTGGGGGCGCCCCTCAGCGACTTCAACAAGGGCAACGTGAAAGCCCGCCTTCGAATGGTGGCGCAGTACGCGCTTGCCGGCGAGCGCAACCTCCTGGTCATCGGCACTGACCACGCGGCGGAAAACGTCACCGGTTTCTTCACCAAGTTTGGCGACGGCGCCGCAGACCTCACCCCCCTCGCCGGCCTCAACAAACGCCAAGGCGCAGCTCTCCTCCGCGAGCTCGGCGCCGACCCTCGCCTCTGGGAGAAAGTCCCCACCGCCGACCTGGAAGAGGACCGCCCGGCCTTGCCCGATGAAGAAGCGCTCGGCGTGACCTACCAGCACATCGACGATTACCTCGAAGGCAAAACCGTTCCGTCCGCGGCGGCGGAACGCATCGAGCACCTGTGGCGCATCGGCCAGCACAAACGACACCTGCCGCCAGGGCCAGATTCCTCCTGGTGGAAGGCTTAGCCCGTCACGTCTAACGTCGCTTGCGCGGCGTTGGCAAGCTCCCCCGCGTACGCCGGGCCGTGCGTCAACGCGTGCACGGCCAACGGGTGAAGCTGGTGAATCGGGATGCGCCGACGCCAGTCCTCCCCCAGGCTTGCCCGCGACTCGTAGCCCGCAAGGATATCTTCCAAAAACGGCGCGCCGAACAACGCCAGCATGGCGATGTCCGTCAACGGGTGCCCACCGTGCGCCGCCGGGTCGATGAACCTCAGGCCGGACTCGTCGAAAAGCAGGTTGCCCGCCCAAAGATCCCCATGGATACGCGCCAGCGGGGCGTCCTCGTCCCCCTCAACAAGCGCAGCGCAGGCGCGTTCCACGAGCTCTAGCTGCTGCTTCGAAATATTTCCCGCCACATGTGCGCTCCTAGCGAACGGCAGCACGCGCTGCTCGGTATAAAACTTCGCCCACCGCTGCTCCGGCACGCAGTCCTGCTCTACCCTGCCGATGAAGTTCGGGCCATCCCACCCGGTCGGCGGTGCACCGAAGGCTTCCGCGCCCATCGCGTGAATCTTCGCCAGCTCCTCCCCCGCCCGGCGCGCCGCGTCGCGAGTGGGTCGCACGGTTTCGACGCGTTCTATTCGCAACGTCCGCTGCTCCTCGTCCACGCCGCAGACCTCCACGACTGCCTCGCTGCCCTCGCGCAGCCAGCGCAGGCCGGCGGCCTCGCTGCTCGCCTGGCCCGGCGCGGTACAACGCTTACTGAAATCACTCAAGGTGGCCCTCCAATGCAAGCAAGAATCGCTTCATGTCTTCCCCACCACGGTAGCGCCCGAGGTGGCCATCGCTACGCACGACCCGGTGACACGGAATGAGCAGCGGCAGCGGATTTTTCGCGCAGGCAGTGCCGACGGCACGCACCGCCCCCGGATTATCGACGTCCACCGCTAGCCCCTTATACGTCGTCACCTCGCCGAACGGCACGTGTTGGAGCGCGTCCAGCACCTTCGTCCGAAACGGCGGGAGGCCTTCAAGGTCGAGCGGGACATCGAAAGACGTTCGTGTCCCGGCAAAGTACTCCTCGAGCTGCCCGCGGACGGCACCAATCGGTCCGGGACGCGCGCCTGTGGCGTGGATTACCTCAGCTGGGTCGTCAGCCGGCAACGCGATCCGGCGTACGCCGCGCGGCGAAACGACGACTGTTAAGGGGCCTACTTGCGTCTCGACGGCACCGAATAATGTCTCACACATGTCACCAGTACTAGCACCTTGCTATGGTGCCAGCCATGACCACCTACATTCCCCCACCCGGATACTCGGCGATCACGGTCCCGGAGGACCACGACGGGCGGCGGATACACAAGTTCCTCGCCAGCTACACCACGTGCCCGGCGACCATGCTGTTCAAGCTCGCACGCAAGGGGGCGCTGCGTGTCAACCAGAAACGTATCAAGCAGGATTACCGCGTCCGGGCTGGGGACGTGATCACGTTGCCGGGTGAGTTCTGTAAGGAAGCGAAGAGGGCGTCGAAAAGTAAGAGCCACGGGTTTGAGGTGCTGTGGGAGGGGCCGACGGCACTGGTAGTAAATAAGCCGGCGGGGGTGCCGGTGCATGCGGGGACAGGGACGCGGCGCGGTGTCATCGAGCGGATTCGTGACGTGTACCCCGATGCTGAGCTCGCGCACCGCATCGATAAGGAGACGTCGGGGGCGCTGCTGATCGCGCTGAACCACCCGGAGCTGCGCTACCTGCAACGAGCCTTCCGCGGGCAGGACGTGATCCGCATCTACCGCGCGGTCGTGGAGGGACGCTGGGCGGGTGCGCGCGACGTAAAGGTCCCGATCGCGCGAACACCGAAAACCATGGTCGTACGTGCCGACGGCGACGTCGCCCACACTCGATTCCGCCGCGTGGACAACCGCGGTCCGAACACGCTCGTCGAAGCCGAGCTCATTACTGGACGACGCCACCAGATCCGCGTACACGCCGCCCACAAGGGTCACCCCATCGTCGGCGACCGCGCGTACGGCTCGCGCACGAGCACACAGCGGATGTTCCTGCACGCCTACCGGCTGGAGTTCACTCTGAGCAACGGCGAGCGCGTCGCGGTAACGGCGCCGGTCCGTAAAAGGTGAAAGCATTTCTCACTACACTGAAGCCATGAGACAACACCAAAAGTACAAAGATCAGATTCGCATCCAACGAGTTCCTATAGATGCCGTCCACTCACAGTCTCGTAAAACACCAGGTTACGACAGTGATCTACTCCGTGATTCTGATAACAATATCTTAGGCCCTGCAGAATCTAGGCCAGTTACACAAGATGATCTAGATCTCCTTGAAGACGTGCTTCCGTCTGAAGATGTACGCTCAGCGCACACTACAATGCTGCAAGACATAGCAGTAAACGTTGCCGTTGATGTGATAGTGAAGTACCTTTTCCCCAGGGTAGTTCAAACGGGTAAATCTTTTGTCGCCAAGCAGTGGCACGCCGCAAAAACAAAGCGCTTAGCGAAGAAAACCAGGCAGCAGCCTCCTCCAAAGAACACCGAAGTTGAAGCATTACATGCCAAAGCCCCAATGAACGCAGCAGAGTACGCCGAGCGACTCAACCTAGCAAAACAGGCGGAAGAGTTTGCCCAAAAACAATTCATCCTACTTGCGCAGCATGAACCAGTTGTTCAGAGCAATATCAAAATAGAATCACCTGCCGAGGAACTTCCTACTGCTCAAGAACGGCGTGCAATAGAACCGTCAACGTTACAAGAGAGTATGATCTTTCAACGCTCGAATGTGCAGCATCGCACAGACACCGGAGATAAGCTTTCTCTCGAATAGTGATATCTGCCAAGTCCCATTTGGAACTATCCATACTTGCTAAAATCAAAGACCGCAGGTCCTAGGCAACCTGCGGTCTTTTCTGTGGAGCTAACGGGATTCGAACCCGTGACCCCCACACTGCCAGTGTGGTGCGCTACCAACTGCGCCATAGCCCCGCGCACGTACAAACCCGCGTAGGCGTCAGCTTATACCGTGCGTTTAATGTGAGGCAAATGCATACAGAGGACCTTCCCACTCTCCTGAGGAAATAGCCTCTCCTTCAAGCGAGCGGGAACAAATCACTCAAATTGGTACAGCGTGAAAACTACCTAGGTTGCCATCTCTAGGCAGTTCAATGCATCACAAACTACGCAACCACCGATCGATTTGGTCCTTCAGTGGGGGCACTGTGGCAAGGATGCCCAGTGCGATCAGCAGGAGCCCGGTAAAGACCACTCCACACACGGCTGCACCAGTGCTGCTCCCATTGTCTCCCTTACTACTTTGGCTGGAAGAATTGCTGGAGCACATTCCACGTGACTCGGAACTTGAATTACTGCTCGAGTCAGGCTTAGCGCTCGTGGTTGGCGTCGGCTTGGCAGACGTGGTTGGCTTGACAAACGTGCTCGGTGACGGCACTGCCTTTGTAGAACTCTTCACCGTCGTCGTAGGCTCCGGCTTCACCGTCGTCGGCTCCGGTTTCACGGTCGCGCTCGGCTTCACGCTTGGCTCCGGCTTCGCAGTCGTGCTCGGCTCCGACTTTGTAGACGTGGTTGGCTTGACAAACGTGCTCGGTGACGGCAC
>NZ_JASOZC010000083.1:0-231 GCF_030228725.1 Corynebacterium sp. UMB10321
GTAGTGTCTTATGATCCTTTGTATTTCTATATTGTCTGTTGTGATCTCTCCATTTTCATTTCTAATTTTATTGATTTGATTTTTCTCTCTTTGTTTCTTGATGAGTCTGGCTAATGGTTTGTCAATTTTATTTATCCTTTCAAAGAACCAGCTTTTGGCTTTGTTGATTTTTGCTATGGTCTCTTTTGTTTCTTTTGCATTGATTTCTGCCCTAATTTTTAAGATTTCTTT
>NZ_JASOZC010000084.1:0-230 GCF_030228725.1 Corynebacterium sp. UMB10321
CGGAGCTTCAAACTCTTCCTGCTCCTCCTGTGACCAGTTCTCGCCTGAGCGTTCAATCTGGTTACGACGAACCGTCGACAACGTCATCGCCGCCTGCGGACCGCCCATGACGGAAATGCGAGCATTCGGCCACATCCAGAGGAAGCGCGGCGAATATGCGCGACCACACATGGAGTAATTACCGGCGCCGAACGCACCACCGATGACAACGGTGAACTTGGGCACGCGGG
>NZ_JASOZC010000085.1:0-230 GCF_030228725.1 Corynebacterium sp. UMB10321
CGAGGAAAGTGAGGGGTGCACACAGTTTGGGGCAGAGTGCGGTAAATCCTCCACCGATTCGCTAGTGTGGTGCATGTAACTAACAGGAAAGGACCGTAACGTAGGTCGTTTCTGCACATAAAAGGAGGACTAATGTCTGAGAGAATTGCATACGCGCCGTTTGAGAAGCTCGTGATGAGCGCTGACGAGGCCGCACAGTTCGTCAACCACGGTGATCGTGTGGGAATCTC
>NZ_JASOZC010000086.1:0-230 GCF_030228725.1 Corynebacterium sp. UMB10321
CCTCTGGGCTCTTAGGGTAAGAGAAGCAGACACTGGACTGTCACTCCTGCTTAATTTTCACCCACTACAGTCTGCCATCTGAACAGCCAAACTATCTTTTAAGAATTGTAAATCAGGGACTTCCCTGGTGGTCCAGTGGTTAAGAATCTGCCTGCTAATGCAGCAGACCCAGGTTCCATACCTGGTCCAAGAAGATCCCACATGCCACAGGGGAACTAAACCTGTGAGTC
>NZ_JASOZC010000009.1:0-102603 GCF_030228725.1 Corynebacterium sp. UMB10321
TGGTGCATCTTTGGATGCGCTGAGTGCCAAAGGACGCAATTCTAAAATCCACGGCCTCCATTCTTGCAGGTCAGAAACGTGCTAGACGTATAAGGTTGCGTCTATTGGCACTGGACCGGCTACGATCGCACCAAATTCGCTGATTTAGGAGCGCGTTTTTGCGTTTCCCCAGGTCGCTAACGCCGCGCGAGGGAATTTGGTGCATCTTTGGATGCGCTGAGTGCCAAAGGACGCAATTCTAAAATCCACGGCCTCCATTCTTGCAGGTCAGAAAAGCACTAGACGTATATGGGTGCGTCTATTGGCACCAATACCCACCCCACCAAGACAAAAAGAAAGCCGCACCACCAGGGTGCGGCTTTCCAACCTATTGATTAGACCGGTTCAGGTCCCCGACCGTCGGAATCGGAGTCGGAGTCAGGCTCAGGACCAGACTCTGCGCGCTCGTCCGGGAACTGGGAGGCCTCGGTCTCCGGGGTGCCCTCGGAAGGGGCGATGTCACGCACGGCTTTCTCCTCAGGTTCGTCGGACGCGGCGTCCTCACCGAACGTCTCCGCTGGCAGCGGGCGTGGGCGCGGAGTGAACGTGAAGGTCGCGTCCGGCGCTGCCTTGCCGCGGGTGTTGCGGGCGGCTTCGACGTCGCCGTCCCAGCCTTCGACGTCGACGGTAATGATCTCGCCGGCGCCGATCTCGCCGAACAGGATCTTCTCCGAAAGCAGGTCCTCGATCTCGCGCTGGATGGTGCGACGCAGCGGGCGCGCACCGAGCACTGGGTCGAAGCCGCGGATGGCCAGGAGGTTCTTGGCCTTCTCGGTAAGCTCGATGCCCATGTCCTGCGCGGCCAGGTTGGTGTCCACGCGGCTGATGAGCAGGTCCACCATCTGCACGATTTCTTCCTGGGTCAGCTGGCGGAAGACCACGATTTCGTCGATGCGGTTGAGGAACTCTGGTCGGAAGTGCTTCTTCAGCTCGTCGTGAACCTTGTTCTTCATGCGCTCGTACTGGGCATCGGCGTCGGTGGCGGTGTTGCCGGTGAAGCCGAGGCCGACTGGCTTGGAGATGTCGCCGGTACCCAGGTTGGAGGTGAAGATGAGCACGGTGTTCTTGAAGTCCACCATGCGGCCCTGGCCGTCAGTGACGTGGCCTTCCTCGAGCACCTGGAGCAGCGTGTTGTAAATCTCCTTGTGCGCCTTCTCGATCTCGTCGAAGAGGACCACGGAGAACGGCTTGCGGCGGACCTTCTCGGTGAGCTGGCCGCCCTCCTCGTAGCCGACGTATCCCGGAGGGGCACCGAAGAGGCGGGAAGCGGTGAAGCGGTCGTGGAACTCGCCCATGTCGACCTGGATGAGGGAGTCCTCGTCGCCGAAGAGGAACTCGGCAAGTGCCTTGGACAGCTCCGTCTTACCAACGCCGGACGGGCCGGCGAAGATGAAGGAGCCGGATGGGCGCTTCGGGTCCTTGAGCCCGGCGCGGGTGCGTCGGATGGAGCGCGACAGGGCGCGGACGGCTTCGTCCTGGCCGATGATGCGCTTGTGCAGCTCGGACTCCATGTTGAGCAGGCGCGAGGACTCGGACTCGGTGAGTTTGAAGACTGGGATGCCGGTCCAGTGCGCGAGCACATCGGCGATCTGGTCTTCACCGACCTCGGCGATTTCCTCGAGGTCGTCAGAGCGCCACTTCTTTTCCTTTTCCTTGCGCTCCTCGCCGAGCTTGCGTTCGGTATCGCGCAGGCCCGCTGCTTTCTCGAAGTCCTGGGCGTCGATGGCGGCTTCCTTCTCACGGCGGACGTCGGCGATGCGCTCGTCGACTTCGCGCAGCTCGGAAGGGGCGGTCATGCGCTTGATGCGCATGCGGGCGCCGGCCTCGTCGAGGAGGTCGACGGCCTTATCCGGCAGGAAGCGGTCGTTGATGTAGCGATCTGCGAGGGTGGCGGCGGCCTTGAGAGCGTCGTCGGTGTAGGAGACGCGGTGGTGCGCCTCGTAGCGGTCGCGCAGGCCACGCAGGATGGTGACGGTGTCCTCCACGGAGGGCTCGTCGACCTGGACGGGCTGGAAGCGGCGCTCGAGGGCGGCGTCCTTCTCAATGTGCTTGCGGTACTCGTCGAGCGTCGTCGCGCCGATGGTCTGGAGTTCGCCGCGTGCCAGCTTCGGCTTGAGCAGCGAAGCAGCGTCGATGGCGCCTTCGGCAGCGCCGGCGCCGACGAGGGTGTGGATTTCGTCGATGAACAGGATGATGTCGCCGCGCTGGTTGATCTCCTTGAGCACCTTCTTCAGGCGCTCCTCGAAGTCACCGCGGTAGCGCGAACCGGCAACCAGAGAGCCCAGGTCGAGGGAGTAGACCTGCTTGTCCTTGAGCGTTTCGGGGACGTTGCCGTTCGCGATGTCGAGCGCGAGGCCCTCCACGACGGCAGTCTTGCCGACGCCCGGCTCACCAATCAGCACCGGGTTGTTCTTGGTGCGGCGCGAGAGCACCTGCATGATGCGCTCGATTTCCTTGTCGCGGCCGACCACCGGGTCGAGCTTGCCCTCGCGGGCTGCTGCGGTGAGGTTGCGGCCGAACTGGTCGAGCACGAGCGAGTTGGAACGCTCGCCCTGCTGGCCCGGGCGCGGCCCACCCATGATGCCTGGGCCCTGGCCTGCGCCCGCGAAGCCCGGACCGCCGCCCTGCGGGGTCTCCGGGTTCTGCGCTTCGCCGCCCTCGTAGCCGGAGAGCAGCTGGATGACCTGCTGGCGCACGCGTGGCAGGTCGGCGCCGAGCTTAATCAGCACCTGGGCTGCGACGCCATCACCCTCGCGGATGAGGCCGAGCAGCAGGAACTCGGTGCCGATGTACTTGTGCCCCATCTGCAGGCCCTCGCGCAGGGAGAGCTCCAGTACCTTCTTGGCGCGTGGGGTAAATGGGATCTGGTCAGTGACTGGCTGCGTGCCATGCCCGATGATCTCGATGACTTCGGAGCGGACGTCGTCAAGATTGATACCCATGGACTCGAGCGCCTTTGCTGCGACGCCTTCGCCTTCTTTAATAAGTCCGAGCAGGATGTGTTCGGTACCCATGAAGTTATGGTTCAGCTCGCGCGCCTCCTCCTGGGCTAAGACGATGACGCGGCGGGCCCTATCGGTAAACCTCTCAAACAACTGGCTGACCCCTTACTAATAACGGTTTTTAAAGAGTTGTCACCAACCATAACGCCCCCGGCGGACACATCGTCCCGCCGAGGGCGTCACTTCATGGCTTCAGGGGCCATTACACCAGCTCAGGTCGGGTGTTCGCTCGTAGCGAACAGAGGCTTTTCGACGCCTCCTCCGGCCCCAACCGGCCAGTTTAGAGCAGGTCGCGCAGCACCGGATCCGCGATCTTGAGCACGTTCTCGCGTGCTTCCTTCGCGGTCGGGGCGTCGACGGCAAAGTTCGCCATCTGGCGGCAGGTGTCACGGTCGTGCAGGCGCAGCGCGGCGCGCACCGCGTTGACCTTGCCCGGCGCCATGGACAGGGAGCTCACGCCCAGGCCGACGAGGACGAGCGCCATGAGCGGGTCGCCGCCTGCCTCGCCGCACACGCCGATGGACTTGCCGGTGGCTTCGCCGCCGCGGCAGGTCTCACGGATCATGGCCAGCGTTGCCGGCTGCCACGGGGTGAGCAGCTCTGCCAGCTCGCCCTGCATGCGGTCGGCAGCCATGGTGTACTGCGACAGGTCATTGGTGCCGATGGATGCGAAGTCCGCGATGTCCAGGATGTGGGAGGAGCGGATCGCGGCCGCGGGAGTCTCCACCATCACGCCGACCTTCGGCAGGCCGTGGGCGCGTGCGCGCTCCGTGAACCAGCGGGTCTCCTCGACCGTGGCCACCATTGGGGCCATCACCCACAGTTCAGCCTCCGGGACAGCCTTGTGTGCTGCGGCCAGCGCCTTGAGCTGGTCGTCGAGGAGGTCTTCGCGGGCCATGGACAGGCGCAGGCCGCGACGGCCCAGTGCCGGATTCTCTTCCTCGCCGAGGTCGGCGAAGGACAGCGGCTTGTCGGCGCCTGCGTCCAGGGTGCGCACGACGACGCGGCGGTCACCGAATGCGCGCAGCACCTTGGTGTACGTCTCGGTCTGCTCCTCGACGCTCGGGGCAGAGTCGCGGTCCAGGAAGAGGAACTCGGTGCGGAACAGGCCGGAACCTTCCAGGTCGTAGCCGGAGGCCTTTGCGGCGTCGTCCGCGGTGCCGATGTTGGCCAGCAGCTTCACGCGGTAGCCGTCGCGGGTGGCACCCTCACCGGAGGAACCAGCCAGCGCAGCGGCGCGGCGGCGGGACCGCTCTTCGAGTTCGGCGACGTCCGACTCGTTCGGGGCGACGATCACTTCGCCGACGCCGCCGTCGAGGGCGATCGCTGGGGCGTCGACAAGCGCTTCGCTAATGCCCTTGACCTGCACCGCTGCGGGGATGCCGAGCTGCGCGGCGAGGATCGCCGTATGCGATGTCGCGCCGCCGGCCTCCGTCACGATGCCGACGACCAACTCCGGATCCAGCGTGGCCGTCTCAGCAGGTGCAAGGTCGTTCGCGACGAGCACGGACGGCTCGGTCAGCGCTGGAACGCCCGGCTCCGGCAGCCCGCGCAGGCGCGCGGTGGCGCGGTCGCGGATGTCGTAGAGGTCGGTGACGCGCTCAGCCATGTAGCCGCCGAGCTTGCGGAACTTCGCCGCGTAGGCCTCCACCGCGTCGTGGACCGCCTTGGTCACGCCGCTGCCCTTCTTCAGCTCTTTCTTAATGCCGCGCACCAGGCCACGGTCCTTCGCCAAGGCGGCGGTGGCCTCAAGGACAGCCTTGGATGTTTCGGAGTTTGCGTGCTCTGCGCGCGCCGTCAGGGACGCGGAGACTTCTTCCAGGACCGCGACGACACGCTCGCCGTCAGCGTCTGGGTCGGTGCATGGTTGTTCGTGCTCGTCGATACCAACGGCGGGTGTAACAACTGCGACCGGGCCAGAGGCGGTACCTGAGGAAACCCCGATCCCATACAAGACGGTGCGGTCAGTCATGAGTGTGTCCTTTCAGCAATCAAGCTAATGGTATTACATTTGATGGTACGCGCTGAGGCGCGCAATGTGCAGAGCAAGGTACGCAATTTCATCTTCTGTCAACGCTGTATCGAAGCGAAGCTCCACTACAGCGGCCACTTTTCGGGCGCACTCAACTTCCCGCGGGTAACTGCGCGTCAACTCACGCGCCAGCGGAGAATTTCCGCGCTCGAGTTGTTTCCCCTGCTCAAGGCGAACAAACAAATAACGAATGTGTGTAATAAACCGGGCCACATTTATCGACGCCGCTTCGAACTCCACCCCAAACTCAGCCGCAATGATCTGCATCATCTGCTGAATCAACCCCGTCATCCGGTACGTATGCGCCAGGTCACCGGTGTTGAAACCGGCGTTGACCAGGTGCATCGCAAGCGCGGTGGCTTCGGTGGTGGGCAGGGTGGCGTCGAAAAGAATGTTGATGTGCTCCAGCAGGCGTTCGCCCTGTGCATACTCTGCTGGGTACAAGTGCTGGACCTCGGCGCGCAACGGGTAGGCGATCTCTTCGCCGCGGGAGGCCCGCTCAAGTGCATTAATAATGTGGTCCGTCACCGCGGTGACCAGCGTGATGCTGGGCTTTGCGCCCACGGCCTCCAACGCTGCGGTCACACGGTGTATATCTTCGGCGGGAAGCCCGGCAATCATTTGGCCGGAGTGGTCCGGGTCCCGACCATCCGCCGGAACAAATACTCGCTGCACCTTCGACTCGTCGAGGACGTCGCCTTTCTTTGCCCCAAAGGCGATGCCTCGACCGGTCACCACAACATCCTCCGACCCGCGGCGGGCCAGGACGACGTTGTTGTTAAAGATGCGCAGTATTTGCATGTGTTCGACCCTACTTGGTTACCCCCAACAGTGGCTGGCCGACCTCGGCCTCACCAGTGGCGATATCTTCCACAGCGGCCAGCGACTTGGAGTTGACCACGGTCATAATCACCGTGGTGTCCACGCCGTGACCTGCGATTGCGCCGAAGTCGACGTCCGCGAGGGCGTCGCCAATCTCGACGCGCTGCTTCTTCTCCACGAGCGGGGTGAAGCCTTCGCCCTTCAGCTTGACGGTGTCAATGCCGATGTGGACGAGGACCTCGACGCCGTCGTCAGTCTTGATGCCGTAGGCGTGCCCCGTCTTCGCAACAGAGATCACCTTGCCAGCAACCGGCGCCACAACCTTCTCGACGCCACCTTCCGGCAGCACACCAATCGCCTGGCCGAGCGCACCGGATGCGAACGCGGCGTCCTGGATCTGATCCATCGGGACAACCTTGCCTGCGATCGGCGCGGTGACCTCGCGGGTGTCCGCTGCTGGGGTCGCCGCAGCTGCAGGCGCGTCGGCATCTGCTGCTGCAGCGGCTGGAGCGGCCGCCGCTGGGACCGCCGCCGGAGCTGCTGCAACTGCCGGAGCTTCCTCCTGCTCTTTTTCCTCCTGTGCCGCGCGTGCGCGAGCCAGGGCCTCTTCACGCTCCTCCGGCGTGCGGTAGTCGGTGAAGTAAATGACAAAGAAGGAAGTGAAGAACGCAACCGCAATCGCGATGACGTAGACCCACATCGGGCTGAAGACCACGGTGGTCAAAAGCGAGGTGAACACGAACGCGTTGGTCTGCACGCCGCCGAACGGGGTGCCCAGGATCGCGATGGTCAGGCCACCGGTGAAGCAGCCCACCAGCATGCGCGGGTAGATCCTCTTGTAGCGCAGGTGAATACCGTAGAGGGACGGCTCCGAAATACCACCGAACAGACCAGCTGCCAGCGCCGAACCGGAGGTCTGGCGCATGAGCGGGTCCTTATCGCGCAGCGAGAGCGCGAACACAGCCGCGGTTGCACCGAAGCAGGCGAAGTTCCAAGCACCCATTGGGCCCTGGATGAAGTCGTAGCCCAGGGTCTGTATGTTGACCAGCATGAGGGCGTTGAGCGGCCAGTGCAGGCCGAGCGGAACCAGGAACGGGTACAGCATTGGGATCAGGATGGCGAACACGAACGGCGCGTTACCGTTCAGCCACGCAAGGCCAACACCAATCCATGCGCCGAGCGCGTAGCCGAGCGGCCCAATCACGATCGCGGTGACTGGGATCATCACCAAGAGGGTGAGGAACGGCACGAACACCATGTGGACCGCGGACGGAATAATCTTCTGGAAACCCTTGTACACCAGGGCCGCCACGACCGCCATGATCAGCGGCACGAACACGTTGCCTTCGTAGCCAGGCAGCAACATCGGCAAGCCCATCACCGTCACGCGGCTGACCTCGGTGCCGAGCAGGTCGTTGACCTCAGTCACGGCATCCGGGTGGTCCGCCAGCCCCATGAACTCGGGGGTGAACAGCGCCAGGATGACGGCGGCAGGCACCCACGGCTCAATGTTGAGCTTCTTGCCTGCGTTGTACGCCACCATCACCGGCAGGAAGTAGAACACCGAGCGCCACATCGCGTCGACGAACTGCCAACCCGGCGTCTTGACCTCCGCATGGAAGTCAACAAAGCCCAGCGCGTCCATCACCGCAGCAAACGCAATAATTAACGACGCCCCAAGCAACACACCCAGAATCGGCCTAAAGGAATCCGAGAGGTACTCGAAAAAGGCGTCCATCCACGGCACCTTGCCCTGCGCCTTCGCGCGCTGGGCCGCCTTCACGTCATCGTTGCTCTGGCTGCCACGCGACTGCATCTCCGGCAGATTGTTCATCGCGTTGTACACCGTCGCGACGTCCCCGCCAACAATCACCTGGTAGTGCGACCCACCCTGCGGCACCGCACCCATCACCTTCGGGTTCGCCTCAAGACGCTCCTTGTCAGCCAGGGAGGCGTCGTTGAGCTCAAAACGCAAACGGGTCGCGCAGTGCGTAAAGGACGCAATGTTGTCCGCACCGCCAATCCCCGCAAGGATATCCGCCGCCTGCTCCTGCAAGCCGGCCTGCTTGGTTGCCATGTTCACTCCTTTTCTTCAAAGAACCAGGGATGAAAAAAGACCCGGGACGCGAAAACGTCCCAGGTCTTGCCCCGCCGAACCCGGCAGGTAACAACCCTGTGGTTGGTATTACGTTCCACTATATGACGGAACGTTTTGGTGTGCAATAAGCTTGCTCTCAGCTGGGAACCAACGCTCCAGCAGCAGTGCCGCCCACATCGCCAGCGACGCCAACCCGATCAAGTTGCCCATGTACCAAAGGGGCGTCGAGAAGCTGTAGGCATCAACCTCCGGGTAGAGCTGATACGACGGCACGAACAGCACCGCGACGTAGAGCACGTGCGCGAGCTTCCACACCGACGGCACCGCCGCGAAGATGAGCGGGACCGCCAACATCACACAGGAGAAGTGGTGCGACACCGCGTACGGACCACCCACGCTGATACCCAGCGCGACGAAGAACAGCGCATGCACGTCCAGCCCCCGGCGCAGCAGGTACCACGCACCCAAGCCCGTGAGCAGCGCGAAGACCAGGAAAATGACGCCAGTCGGGGCCTCGAGACCCGCGCGCGCGAACAGGCCGGACAGCGCCTGGTTCGGCGGGTACATCGCGTTGCCGCCGCGGTCGGTGTTGAAAAACTCGTCGGTGAAGTAGTACCAGGTCTCCGCCGGACGCATCAGCACACCAACCAGAATCGTGCCCATAAACGTCCCCGCCGCACGCACCACCGACGCCCAATCCTTCTTCACCAAGAACAAAATCGCGAACGCCGCCGGCGTGATCTTAATCCCAGCCGCAATCCCCACACCGACACCGCGCAACTGCCGCGGCAACAGGCCCAGCACATCCACCACGACCAGCGCGAACAAGAACACGTTAATCTGACCGAAGAAGAAATTCGCCTGCAACGGATCAATCGCCAAGGACCACACAATCACCCCCACCAACACCAGCGGCGTGACCTTCACGTCCAGCCTGCGCAGCGCCAACCACGAAATGAGCGCCACGCACGCCATCGTCGCCAACGTCCACACCACGTCCATCACCGGCTCAGGCATCCACGTCAGCGGAACAAACAGCAAGGCCGCGAACGGCGGGTAGATGAAGCGGAACCCGCTACGAGTCGGGAAGTCGTCGTACAGGTCGGCGCCGCTGATCAGGGCGTTGCCGGCGTCGCGAAACACGCCGACATCCAGCAACTCGCCGCGCGCCGCACTGCCAAAAACCTCACTGAGCCCACTCGCGGCTGCGAGCACCCCAACGAGCACCCACACCCACAACGAAACCTGCTTCACCATCGAATCGCCTTACGCCCATCACTGTTGACTAACTCTGCTGCCTAACTCTGCGCATCATACCGATACAAAGGGACACGAATGAACTACACTACGGAATACACCATTGCCGACCGCCTTGAATTGAGGACTCACATGACCAACCAACAGCCCATGTACGACAAAGACGGCCTCCCAATCACGCAGCCAACCAACCAGTTCCAAGGGTTCGGGCAGTACGGGCAGACTGGGCAATTCGGCCAGTTTGGGCAGGGTTCACCGTACGGGCAACCGCAGATGCAACAGTTCGCACCTGCACAAATGCAGTCTGCATACGGGTACGCCGCGCCCCAAAAGAACAAGTTCCTCGCGGCGGCGTTGTTCTTCTTCCTCGGCTCGTTTGGCATCGGCAACTTCTACCTTGGGCAGAACTTCCGGGGAGTCACCAAAGTGAGGCTCTTCCTGACCGGCAGCCTCTTCAGCCTGATCCCATTCGTCGGCTGGATCGTTTCCACCCCGATCTTCTTCGCACTGTGGGTGTGGTGCATCATCGAGATGATCATGGTGCTCGTCGGCGGCGGAGGCTACGACACCGACGCCAATGGGATCCCGCTGAAGTAGGACACAAGCAGAAAGTTCACGGCCGCCAAGCTGAACTGCGCACCAGATCCCCGAATTTTAAAAAGTGCTATCAGAATAACAGCTGGTCAACAAAGGGCTAGCGTTTTAATAGGCGGTAATTTGGTGCGCGCCCAGCCAAGCCACGGGGAACTTTTCCACAGCAGCACGCGAACGTGGCCAAGCAAAAAGCCCGGCGGCCTGGGAAAACACAAAATCCCAAGCGCCGGGCCCATCTAAACCCAAGCGAACTAGCCCTACGCCTCCGGCTTCACCAGCGGGAACAGGACTGTCTCGCGGATGCCCAGGCCGGTCAGGGCCATCAACAGGCGGTCGATGCCCATACCGCAACCGGCGGTTGGCGGCATGCCCTGCTCCATCGCGGCGAGGAAGTCCTCGTCGAGGACCATGGCTTCGTCGTCGCCGTGTGCGGCGAGGCGGGCCTGGTCTTCGAAGCGTTCGCGCTGGATGACGGGGTCGACAAGTTCGGAGTAGCCGGTGGCCAGCTCGAAGCCGCGGACGTAGAGGTCGAACTTCTCGGTGACGCCGGGCTGCTCGCGGTGGTCGCGGGTCAGCGGGGACGTCTCGACTGGGAAGTTGATCACGAAGGTCGGCTCGTACAGCTGGTCGGAGCAGAGGTGCTCCCAGATCTCCTCGACGAGCTTGCCGTGCAGCCACCCCTCATCCTTCGGCACCTTCAGGCCGATGACGTCAGCGATGCCCTTCAGTTCCTCCACGGAGGACTCGATGGTGACCTCAGGCTGGCCCGGGAACTTGCGCTGCAGCGCCTCGTTGAGGGAAGGGTACATCTCCATGACCTTCCACTCGCCGCCGAAGTCGTACTCGGTGCCGTCTGGAAGGGTGACGGTGGTGGAGCCGAAGACTTCCTTCGCGCAGAACTGCACGAGTTCCTGCATGGTCTTCGCGCCGTCCTTGTAGGTGCCCCACGCTTGGTAAGTCTCGAGCATGGTGAACTCGGGCGAGTGGGAAGAGTCGACGCCCTCGTTGCGGAAGTTGCGGTTGAGTTCGAAGACGCGCTCAATGCCGCCGACGACGCAGCGCTTGAGGTAGAGCTCCGGCGCAATGCGCAGGTAGAGATCCATGTCGAGCGCGTTGGAGCGGGTAATGAACGGGCGGGCTGCGGCGCCGCCGTGCAGGGTCTGCAGCATCGGTGTCTCAACCTCGACGAAGTCGTGGCCGGTGAGGAACTTACGCACAGCTGCGATGACCTTGATGCGGGTCATGGCGTTCTTGCGGGCGTCCTCGCGCATGATGAGGTCGGTGTAGCGGTGGCGGACGCGCTGCTCCTCGTTCATATCAGCGAACGCGACAGGAAGCGGGCGTAGCGCCTTGGACGCCATGTGCCAGGACTGCGCCTGGACGGAGAGCTCGCCACGGCGGGAAGCGATGACGCGGCCGCGCACGGAGACGATGTCGCCGAGGTCGGTGTCGGCCTTCCAGGACGCGAGCGCCTCCTCTCCTACCTCTGCGAGGGAAAGCATGACCTGCAGCTGGGTGCCGTCGCCCTCCTGGAGGGTGGCGAAGCAGAGCTTGCCGGTGTTGCGCTGGAACATAATGCGGCCCGCGACGGCGACGACGTCCTGGGTCTCTTCGCCCGGCGCGAGGTTGAACTTGCCGTCGCCTTCGCCCTCGGGCACGGCACGGTACTTCTGGCGCAGCTCGCGCAAGGAGGTCGTGCGGTCGACGACGACTGGGTAGGCGTCGCGGCCTTCGCTCAGAAGCTTTTCGCGCTTCGCACGACGGAACTGTTGCTGTTCGGAGAGGTCCTGCGTTGTTTGATTCTTCACGCTGACCTAGCCTAGTCGGTCCGGGTCAGCCGTGGTCAATTAGTCGTGTATTCGGCTTGCCTCCCACGAAGCACACGGCTACAACGACGAGCAGCATGCCGACGCCACCAACGACGAACGCGCGCGCCGTGCCGTCGGAGGCGCTGCCGGTGGCCTGGGTACCCATGGTCATCGTTGCGATGAACACCGCGGTGCCCGCCGCCCCGCCGAGCTGCTGCAGCGTGTTGAGCGCCGCGGAGCCGTGGGCGTAGAGCTGCGAGGGCAGCGAGGACAGTGACACGGTCATCAGTGGGGTCATGATCATGGACATCGCCACGTTGACCAGGATCAGTACGGCGACGAGCTGCCACTGTGGGGTGTCATCGGCGAGGATGGCCACGAGGATCCATTGGGAGGCCAGCATCAGCACCGCACCAGGGATGGTCAAGGGCCGGGGCCCGTACGCGTCGTAGCAGCGCCCTGCGATTGGGGACGCGACGCCCTGTGCAATACCACCTGGCAGCAGGATCAGACCGGTGGCCACCGTGGAAATCCCCAGGCCGACCTGCATGTAGACAGGCAGAATGTTCACGGTGCCCAGCAGGATGCCGAAGGCGATGAACACGCCCACCACCGAGAACGCGAAGTTGCGGTGGGTAAAGACGCGGAGGTCGAGTAGCGCGCGCCCGGTTGGCGCGAGGCGCAGCTGCCTGCGCACGAACAGCACCAGGAAGACCGCGCCGATGACCAGGGCCACAAGAGGATTCCAGGATTCGCCGGTGAGGAGGGCGGTGATCGTCGATAAGCCATAGACAAGACCGCCGAATGCCACCGCTGAAAGAAGAACCGACAAGATGTCGAGTGGGGCGTCGTGACGCTCGCCGACGTTCGGGAGGGCGAACACCGCGAGCAGCACTGCCGCGGCTGGGATGGGCACCATCACCCAGAAGATGTGGTGCCAGGTAAACGCGCCGAGCACGAAGCCGGCGAGCGTGGGGCCAAGGGCGGGCGCCACCGACATCACCACCGCGTTGAGTCCCATCACCGTGCCGCGGCGCTGCGGGGCGACCACCGTCACGGTAACCGTCATGAGCAGCGGCAACATCGCCGCCGTGCCAAGCGCCTGCACCACGCGCGCGGCGAGCAACACCCCGAACGAGGGCGCGGTGGCCGCCATGACGCAGCCGACGATGAACAGCGCCATCGAGGCGAAGTAGACGGCGCGGGTGCTGAGGCGCTGGATGACGAAGCCGGAGGCCGGGATCGCCACGGACATGGTGAGCAGGAAGCCGGTCATCAGCCACTGGGCCGTATCGGCGGGTACGCCGAAGTCCGCCATGATTGCGGGCAGGGCAACAGCGACGGTGGTCTCGTTGAAGATCATCATCATCGCGGAGACCACCAGCACTCCAATAAGCAGTACCGGGTTCGTTGATTTCATAGCCCGCTAAGGCTACTCCTCGTCGGCCGCTGGGGCACAGAGAGGCAGGTCGAGGCGCTGTGCCTCGGCATCATCGCCGTTGATGACCACCATGTACTCGCGCTCGGTGCGCGGGGTCAGCACGAAGGCTGGCGGCGTGGCGTCGGGAAGCTGGTAGTCGTAGATGAGGCACTCGCCAGAGCCAAGCACGACGGCTTCCTTCGGGTCCGGCAGGACGCGCTCGAGCGCATCAGAGGACACATACTTTGCGACGGAGACCCCCAACGTCTCGTTCGCGCAGCGGATCTTGCCCTCCTGGCCCTCGTCCGGCGTGGCGGAGTCACAGATCAGGCCGTGCCAGCCCTTCTGCCCGGCCTTGTCGGACACGATGCCAGGGTAAGTCTCGGCGATTTCGGCCTCGACGCCGACCCACTCCTCACCGCGGTGCTGCATCCAGTACCAGATGCCGCCTGCGGCGATGAGCAGCAGCGCCACGATGGCCGCGATCCACGGCCAGAGCTTGAACTTCTTCTCGTCTTCTGGGCGCACGTACTCGCCGGTCGGCCCATACGGGTAGGGCTGCGGTGGCTGGCGGTAGCCGTCGGTGGCGCCCGGCGCGACCGGGGACACCTCCGGCTCATCGAGGGGTTCACCGGCGACGGCGTTGAGGTAGCCGACGCAGCCGGTGGCGGCGTTGGCGGCGTCCTCGTCAACGTCGAGGCCGGTCATGGAGTTAAAAAGGTCGATAAAGCTTGCGACGTTCGCCGCGTGTTGCTCCTCGGCGTGCTCGGGCGCGGTGGCCGTCGGGCCAACCAGGGTGAGCTTGACGGGGACGCTGGACCAGGCTGGCTGCACCAGCATCCGGGAGGCGTCCACGGAGCGGGCCACGAACGCGCCGAGGCCCTGGGCGTCGTAGTCGTCGATGGCTTCAGCCACGCCGATGAGCAGCTCGCGGGCCTCGGCGGGGGTGAATACGCCGCCGTCGGCGTGCTTGTCGGCGATCAGGCGGGCGAGCGAAGCGCCGGTCGGGGCTTCGCGCAGTACGTAGAGGTGGCCGTCGTCGGTGTAGCCAGCGCTGCGCGGCTGGAACGCGCCCGGGTGGTTCGAGGCGGCAAGCGCCCGGTTCAGGCCTGCGATGTCGCGGCGTTGGTTCTCGGGCTGGGTGGCGTCGAAAAGCTCGACTTCGACGGCCTGGCCTGCATCATTGCTGGCGACGAAGAGCTGTGAGTCTTCGGTGCGCCCTGTGGCTTGGACTTGCTCGGGGGTGAAGTCCATGCCGAAGCGCTCGTTCAGGATTCCAGCAATCAGGTCTATAGGCATGCCAAAGAGTGTAGCGAATAACTCGCCGTTTCTCGCTATGGCCCTCGTCTTTCCGCCCTAGTCCTCGATGTGTTTGAAGCCGATGCCGAGCGGCAGACCAACGTTGTCGTGGAGGCGCACCGTGCCGCCGTCGGTGGCGGGCAGGTCGATGGCTGCGAGCAGCCGGGCGTCGCCCTGGGCAGGGGCCTCGCGCATGGCCAGGTCACGCACCGCGAGGTACGCCGGTGCAACCCCGGCGGCCTCGAGTACGCCGCGCACGGTGTCCAGGACGGTCTCGGCGCCGTGCTCGGCGGCGTGGGCCCCGGCGGTCAGCGCCGCGGACAGCGCAAGCGCCTGGTCGTGGGCGTCTTCGGCGACGCGCTCGTTGCGCAGCGAAAGCGCCAGCCCGTTCGGCATGCGCACGGTAGGCACGCTGTGCAGCTTGACCTCCATGCGCAGCCCAGACACGGCCAGCTGTGTGGCCACGAGCAGCTCGAAGTCCTTCTCTCCCATCACCAGGTCGGTGGCATGGGTGGCGTTGAGCACCGCCAGGATGCGGGCGACGTCGCGGGACACGGCGTCGGCGTCGTCGAGGTGCTCCATTCCGGTGCGCACGCTCACGGCGGTGCGCAGCTCGCCGTGGAAAACTACGTCGACGCCCTCGTTGCGGAAGGTTTCAGGCACCTCCTCGCCGGAGTAGGTGACGAACACGTACGCGCCGAGCAGGGACTTCGCCGCCCGGATCAGCTCGATGTGCCCGGCGTGCACGTCGGCGCCCAGCGGCACGACCGCAATCGTCTTGCCGATCTTGCGAAACGCCCGCCCGTAGGTGGCCAGCAGCTGCTCATCACGCACGACGACCGCGTTGCCCGGTTGAAAAGTCACAGGTTTTCCTCTCGTTGCTGCGCCGCGCGGCGCTCCAATACTTCTACTAATCGACGCACCCCGTCTCCCCCAACCGGTGCCCGGTCAAGCGGGCGCAGCGGCGGCAGCTCGGCGCTGTCGAAGGCGTCCGCGACCGCCTCGAAGTTGGGGTTGGCCTGCCGCAGCAGCGCGAGTGCGTCCTCCCGGACGACGCGCTGCAGGGCGCGAAGGTGCTGGGCGGTGGCCACCAGTGGGCGATCCGCATCCGTGATCGGCATCGTGACCTGCCCGAGCTCCCCGAGCAGCAGCGCGATCACGGTCTCCCCCAGCTCGTCGGCTGCGGAGGTGACCCACACGTTGTCCACGATGTTGTGCGCGC
The DNA here is from genome assembly GCF_030228725.1 of Corynebacterium sp. UMB10321. NCBI lineage: Bacteria > Bacillati > Actinomycetota > Actinomycetes > Mycobacteriales > Corynebacteriaceae > Corynebacterium > Corynebacterium sp. UMB10321. The sequence continues at coordinate 15,594 of NZ_JASOZC010000009.1, forward strand.
ACATGACGACGGCCCCTGCGACCTCCACCTCGTCGAGGAGCTGGGCGCCGTGGTCCAGGTTGGTGTGCCAGAACATCTGCCTCGGGCGCACGAACGGCGCGCACTCGGCGGCGGCACGTTCGATGAAGTCAGCGGAGCCCTCGAGGAGCACCAGGTCGGCGGCGGCGATGTCCGCGGCCACGCGCGGGTACGTCACGCGGTGCCCGGCGCGCGCGAGCTGATCACTCAGCGCACTGGGGCCGCGCCAGGCGGCGATAGTCAGCGTTGGGCTCATTTGTTGCGGCGCGCTAGCAGCTCGGCGACGGAAACAGCGTTCTCGCCAGCCGCGTCACGGCGGCGGCGTCCCCCAACACGCGGGGCTGGTTCCGGCACGGCCTCGATGACCTCAGTGACTGGCTGCTCGTGGCGGCCGTGCTCAGGCTCAGGCTCTGGTTCCGGTTCGGGCTCCGGCTCAGACACTGGCTCGGGTACGGGCTCAGGCTCCGGGATTGGTGTCGGTTCAGGCGCCGACTTCTGCGCTTCTTGTGCTTCTTGTGCTTCTTGTGCTTCCTGCGCTTCTTGCTTCGCCTGGTGCTCGCTAATCAGCGCCGTGAGCGGGTTCTGCGTCTCCCGGCTCGGCTGGCTGCCAATGCGCCCGGCGATCGCGTCGGAGGACGGCGCCCCGGCCGGGCGGTCGTCGGACGGTTCGTAGGTGGGCTGTGTGAAGGACTCAATCTCCTGGATGCGGCGCGCCGCGGCGTGCACGGCAGCAGGCTCGTACTCGAAGACGTGCCCGCTCATCTCCTCGATCGTGGAGCGCAGGGAGCGCAGCTCCTCCTGAATGTCGCGCAGCAATTCCTCGGAGGGGGCGTCGACACCCGAGGGTGCGCCAGCGCGCGCGGCCTCGAGCTCGGCGGCGAACGTCTTCTCCCGCTCCTCCTGCAGGCGCGTGGCCTCCTCGTTGTCGCGGCGCAGGCGGTAGATCACGATGAGGCCCGCGACGGCCGCCCACAATGCCAAGATCAGCGAAAGCTTGAGTATGTTCGCGGAGTTGGTAAACAACATCACCACTGTGCCTGCAAGCGCAGCCACAAATGGAACAATCACCCAAGTATTTTTCATGCCCACTACCTTAGCTAACCTGTTCTCCACTTGAGGGTGGCGACACCTCACACACCCGTTCCAGCACGACACCGGCCACCGCCAGCGTGACGCCGCCCAACGCCCCGGAGACCAAGGGCGGCACGTCCTGCGCCGCGGCCATCAGCACGTGCATCCGGGGCAGCACGAAGAGCAGGCACCCCGCGTACAGCCCGCCGCTGACCGCTCCTGCCCAGGTGCAGGCCTTGCCAAACAGCATGAAGTTCGCCGCCATCATCGGGTTGAGCTGGCTGCGATCCAGGCCAACCTTGCCCTCATCACGGCGCTTGTGCACCATGAACGCAACGTAGAAACACACCGCGGCGACGATCCAGAGGCTCAGCGGCACCACCATGTTCAGCGACTCAAGCAGGCCGAACAGGCGGCGCACCACAATGAACGCCGCGGCGGTACAAAACCCGAACACGGCGATCACTCCGGACAGCGGCGTGCGTTTCACAGCTTGCGAACCCCCTGCGGTTCCAGCTCCGCGAGAATCTCGCTGACCGGGCGATCGAGCAGCTTGGCGTGCGGGTCAATCTCCAGCCAGGGAACCAGCACGAACTCGCGCAAGTGCGCGCGTGGGTGCGGCAGCGTCAGCTCAGGGTCGTCGCTACGGTAGCCCTCGAAGTCGATGATGTCCACGTCCAGTGTGCGCGGGCCCCAGCGCACGTCGCGTACCCGGTTCGCCTGCTGCTCTAGGCGCTGGCAGCGGGCGAGGAGGCTGTACGGGTCGTCGCTGTCGGTTTCGATAAGAAAGCTCTGGTTGAGAAAGTCTGGCTGCTCCACCCCGCCCCAGGGCGCGGTGGCGTAAATCGAGCTTGCGTCGAGGAGCTCGGCGGCGAACTCGTCGGCGACCGACTGCAGGTGGGCACGCGAGTCCTCCATGTTGGAGCCTGCCGAAATCACCGCGCGCATCAGCGGGCCCCCATCCGTTTACGGGAGCGGCGTGCCACCACGGCGACGTCCTCGAAGGGAAGCGGGATCGGCGCGTGCGGCTTGTGCAGCGTGACCTCCACCGCGTGCAGGATGTCGAAGCGCTCCATGGCGGCATCGGCGATCTCGGTGGCCACCGTCTCGATGAGCTGGCGCGGCGTGCCCGAGGCGATGTCGCTGGCCAACTGGGCTAGCTCCGCGTAGTTCATCGTCTGGGTCAGGTCGTCGGTGGCTGCGGCGCCTGCGAAGTCGAGCCAGCAGGTGATGTCCAGCAGGAAGCGCTGCCCGTGCTCGCGCTCGTGCGGCAGCACGCCGTGGTGCGCGTAGACGGACAGGCCCTTGAGTTCAATGCGGTCAGCCAAGGTTGCCCGCTTTCCACGCGGCGGCCACGTCCACGGCGTCGCGGGAGACGGCCACCTCGTGCACGCGCACGCACCAGGCGCCAGCCTGCGCGCACAGGGCGGTGACGGCGGCGGTGGCTGGGTCGGCGTCGATAGGCCCGTGCTCGAGCCCGCGGGCGGCGCGCACCCCGGTGAGGAAGCGCTTGCGGCTGGCCCCCACCAGCAGCGGGTAGCCGCAGTCCATGAGTGCGGGCAGGGCCTGCAGCAGCTGCCAGTTCTCTTGCGGGGTCTTGGCAAAGCCGAGGCCCGGGTCCAGCGTGATCTGCTCGGGGCGCACCCCAGCGGCCGTGGCGTTGGCAACCAGCTCGTCGAAGAGGCCGAGCACGTCAGCCACCACGTCCCCGCCGTGGTCGGCGGCACCGGAGGCGTTCACGAACTGCTGGGCGCGCCAGTGCATCAGGCACACCGGCAGGTCCGTGCGCGCCATCGTGGCGTACATGTCCGGGTCCGCGAGCCCGCCGGAAACGTCATTGATGAGGTCCACGCCCGCCTCGGCGGCGGCCTCGGCGGTGGCGGCGCGCATCGTGTCCACGGAAGTGCGGATGCCGTCTTCGTGAAGGGCCCGGATCACCGGGGCCACGCGCGCCGCTTCAACCTCGGCGGGCACACGCGTCGCGCCCGGCCTGGTCGACTCCGCACCCACGTCGATGATGTCCGCGCCCAGGCGGACCAGCTCGTGGGCGTGCGAGAGGGCGTCGTCAACCGCGAGCCACTTCCCGCCGTCCGAAAACGAATCTTCCGTGACGTTGACGATGCCCATCACCGTCGTGCGCCCCGGCGCGGTGAGATCCTGCACACTGACCATTGTTAGCTCCTTATCAGGCTCAAGACCTCGGCCCGGGAGGCGGCGTTCTTCTGGAAGCCGCCGCGCACCGCGGAGGTCGTCGTCACGGCACCAGGCTTGCGGATGCCCCGCATCGCCATACACAGGTGCTCACATTCCAGCACCACAATCACGGCGGAAGCCCCCAGCTTATCGACGATCGCGTCCGCAATCTGCGCCGTCAACCGCTCCTGCACCTGTGGCCGCTTCGCGTACATATCGGCCAGGCGGGCGAGCTTCGACAGGCCCGTGACCTTGCCTTCCTTGCCCGGGATGTAGCCGACGTGCGCCTTGCCAAAGAATGGCACCAGGTGGTGCTCACACGTGGAGTACACCGGGATGTCGCGCACCAGCACGAGCTCTCGGTAGTCCTCCGCGAACGTCTTCTCGAGTACCTCGGTCGGGTCCTGGTGCAGCCCCGCGAACACTTCCTCGTACGCCTTCGCGACCCGCGCCGGGGTTTCCTTCAGGCCCTCGCGGTCCGGGTCTTCGCCGACGGCGATGAGGAGTTCGCGCACCGCGGCTTCGGCGCGGGCGCGGTCGAACTTACTGGTCATCCTCGTTGCTCCTGTGTCGTGGCAGCTGTTTGGTTTCTTCCTCTGACGGTCGGTCGGGCTGGTCGGGCCGCTCGTGCTCCGGCAGGCGGAACCCGATTTCCTCGTCCGGACGGTAGTTGTCCATGCCCGGGTGCGTATCCGGCTCAGGCTTCGGCACAGGCTCAGGCTTTGGCCCCGGCGCGGGCTCACGCTTCGGCGCGCCCGGGTACGTCCAGTCGCTCGGCGGCTTCGGCCCGCCGTAGGTCGGGGCGCCTCCCGCAGGTGGCGGTGGCAGCGGAGCGCCGTGCTCCTTCTCCCGTTCTTTTCGACGCCGCTCCCGCGTCTCACGCGACGCCTCAAGGATGGAGAAGCGCTTCGGCGGCTCCTCGCCACGCTCCTCGGCAAGCTCGACCGGGGTCTTGACGGGCTCGCGGCCGAACTGGCGGCCGAAGCGGATGTCGTAGGCAGGCAGCTCCGGCCGGTGCGGCTCCACACCCTCGAGGAGCGCTTCGAGGTCTTGGCGGCGCAGCGTTTCCTTCTCCAGCAGCTTGGACACCATGGTGTCCAGCTGGTCGCGGTACTGCTCCAGGATGCCGTAGGCGGTGGCGTGGGCGGCGTCGATAAGCGTGTGTACCTCCTTATCGATCGTGGCCGCAACCTCCGGCGAGGACTCCATCTTGGCGCCCGCCCCCATGCCGGAGAAGGCGTCGCCCTGCGCCTGGCCGTACTTCACCGTGCCCAGCGCCGAGGTCATGCCGTACTCGGTGACCATCGCGCGCGCGATCTTGGTGGCCTGCTCGATGTCGTTGGACGCACCCGTGGTCGGCTCGCCGAAGACGAGCTCCTCCGCGGAGCGCCCACCCATGGCGAAGACGAGCTGGGCGAAGAGCTCGTCGCGGTTGTACATGCCCTTGTCGTCCTCGTCGGCCGTCATGGCGAACCCGCCGGTGCGGCCGCGGGCGAGGATGGTGACCTTGTAGACGCGCTCGATGTCTTTCAGCGCCCACGCCGCGAGCGTGTGCCCACCCTCGTGGTAGGCGGTGACCTTCTTCTCCTTCTCCGAGATCACCTTGGAGGAGCGGCGCGGCCCGCCAATCACGCGGTCCGTGGCCTCCTCCAGCGCGTCCGGGGTGATCACGTTGCCGCCAATGCGGGCGGTGAGCAGCGCGGCCTCATTGAGCACGTTGGCCAGGTCAGCACCGCTCATGCCGGCGGTGCGCTTCGCCAGCGCATCCAGGTCCACGTCCTTGGACAACGGCTTGCCCTTCGCGTGCACCTTCAGAATCTGGGCGCGCCCCGCGATGTCCGGGTTCGTCACCGGGATCTGGCGGTCGAAGCGGCCCGGGCGCAGCAGCGCCGGGTCCAGGATGTCCGGGCGGTTCGTCGCCGCGATCAGGATCACGCCCTCGCGGTCGCCGAAACCGTCCATCTCCACCAGCAGCTGGTTCAGGGTTTGCTCGCGCTCGTCGTGGCCGCCGCCCATGCCGGAGCCGCGCTGGCGGCCGACGGCGTCAATCTCGTCGATAAAGATGATGCAGGGCGAGTTCTCGCGTGCCTGCTTGAACAGGTCGCGCACGCGGGAGGCGCCCACGCCGACGAACATCTCCACGAAGTCGGAGCCGGAGATGGTGTAGAACGGCACCCCGGCCTCACCCGCAACTGCGCGGGCGAGCAGCGTCTTACCCGTGCCGGGCGGGCCGTACAGCAGCACGCCACGCGGGATCTTCGCGCCGAGCGACTCGTAAATCTTCGGGTCAATGAGGAAGTCCACGACCTCCTGCAGCTCATCGACGGCCTCGTCCGCACCCGCGACGTCCGCGAACGTATTCGTCGGATTGTCCTTCGACAGCTGCTTCGCCTTCGACGACCCAATCCCGAACATGCCGCCCCCGGCCTGCATGCGGTACATGAAGAAGAACAGCAGGCCGAAGATCAGCACCATCGGCAGCATGAAGCCGAGCATCGACATCAGGAAGGACTCCTGCGTCACGTTCGTCTTGTACTTGTCTGGCGCGGCTTCCTTCACCGCGCCGAAAATTTCCGGCGTGGTGCGCGCCGGGTACTGAGCGCTGATCTGCTCGACGCCCTCGCGCTCTTCGACCTTGATCGGCTCCCGCAGGTCAATGCGGACGCGCTGCTCGCGGTCGTCGATCTGGACTTCCTTGGCGTTCTTGTTCTGCAGCTGCTCCATCGCGATCGACGTGTCCACGCGCTGGTAGCCGCGGGTGTCATCCCCGATGAGGGTGAGCAGGTACAAAACAATAAGCACGGTGGCGCCAATCAGGCCCCACCGCAACACGTTTTTATTCTTGGTCATACAGCTCTTCTGTGTGTATTAGATGTCCTCAGGCGCGTCGGAATAGACGCGAGGGTGCAACGTGCCCACGTACGGCAGGTCGCGGTAACGCTCGGCGTAGTCCAGGCCATAGCCGATGACGAACTCGTTCGGGATGTCGAAGCCGACGTCGAGAAGATCAATCTTGGCCTTCTGCACCTCAGGCTTACGCAGCAGCGTGATCACCTCGAGGCTCTTCGGGTTACGCCCCGACAGGTTCTTCAGCAGCCACGACAGGGTCAAACCGGAGTCGATGATGTCCTCGACCACGAGCACGTCGCGGCCTTCGATCTCCTTGTCCAGGTCCTTCAGAATGCGCACCACGCCCGAAGAGGTGGTGGAGCTGCCGTAGGAGGACACCGCCATGAACTCCATCTCGCACGGGATGGAGAGCTTGCGGGCGAAGTCCGTCAAGAAGAACACCGCGCCCTTGAGCACGCACACGAGCACTAGGTCCTGCTCGGAGTCGCGGTACTTCTCGGAGACCATGTCAGCCAGCTCTTGGATGCGCCGCTGCAGGTCTTCCTCGGGGATCAACACCGCCTCTACGTCGTCTCCGTAGCGGTGTGGCGCAACGTTGAAATCCTTCTTGTCATACAGCTCGGTCATCGGGTGCCCTTTCTCAAGCCCTTCTCGGTTGGCATCAGTTCATCATCTTGCCACTTTCACGTCACCTTGGACAACCGTTTACGCGAACACGAGCGTTCCGTCGCGCCGCTCCACCCGCACTCCCCCGCCGAGCTGCACCGCACCTTGTCCCCGCCAGTTCGTCACCAGGGCTTCAATCGCCGCAAGGTGGGCACCTTTGACCTCCCCCCGCTTTTCGACGACCCACTCCGCCAACACCGCCCTCCTCACCACCGGCGGCAGTGTTGCAAGCTCCGCGCAATCCAGCGTTTCGGCGTTCGGGGCCGGGGTGATGCGTTGCAGCTGCGCCGCGGCTTGCGCGATCCGGTCCGCCGTGCCCGCCAACGCCGGGACCACCTCCCCACCGACGATCTCCTCCAGCAGCGGAATCACCCGGGTGCGCAGCGCCACACGCCGGTACCGCTCGTCCTTGTTCATCGGGTCCTGCCAGGGTGCGACGCCCAGTTCGGCGCAGGCGCCCGCGGTGTCCGCGCGGCGGACACCCAGCAACGGGCGAACCAGTCGACCCGCGCGCGGCGCCATCCCCGCCGGGTTGCCGCGCAGCGCCCCGAGCAGCAGCGTTTCGGCCTGGTCGTCCGCGGTGTGGGCCGTCCACACATCCCGGTCGGGGCCGGCGTGCTCGAACAAGGCCGCGTAGCGGGCCTGGCGGGCGTCGGCCTCCGTGCCCTTACCTGTGCGTGTGATTTGGATGGTCGCGATTTCCGCGGGCACCCCAAAGTTCCGCGCCTGCTCCGCCGCGCGCCTGGCCACCTCCGCCGATCCCTCCTGCAGCCCGTGGTCCACCACCAGCGCCGTCACGTCCAAGCGTTCCGCTGCGGCCGCCGCTACCAGCGCCAACGAGTCCGCCCCGCCCGACAGCCCAATTACCGCAGGCTCCGTCCACCCGCGCACTGCGCGCCGGCACGCCAAAAAGTGGGGGCTGCGCCGGGGCCAGAACGGCTCCATGGCTAGAACTCCCGCAGCGCCGAAGCGAACGTGTCCATCGCCCGTCGTGCCTCCAGAATGTCCGAATCGTTCGAGAGCAGCGCGAAGGTGTACACGTTGCCGCTTTCCGCAGTCACCGTGCCCGCCAGCCCGGACGTCTCGTCCAGGGTGCCCGTCTTCGCGCGGACCCAGCCTCGACCTGCCAGGTCTCCGTAGCGGGTGGCCAGGGTGCCGTCGCCGGCCGCAATCGGCAGCGCGTCCAGCATCGGGCGTAGCAGCTCGTGTTGGGTGGCGTCGCTGAGAATGCTGTCCAACATGCGCGGGGTGATCCGGTTGTCCACCGACAGCCCCGAGCTGTCCACCAGCGTGATGCCGCCCGAGTCAAAGCCGTGCTCAGCCAGGACGTGCAGGGTGGCGGAGGGGGCGTCGATACCTACGTGGTCCGCCACCTCCCTGCCGATGGCCTCCGCGTAGACGTTGTCGGACTCCTTCATCATCATGTGCAGGCGCTGCACCAGGTCCGGCGACTCCACGCTTGCCAGCGTGTCCGCCTCCGCGGGCGCCGGGCCGATGCCGACCGTCTGCGCACCCACGCGATCCGCCAACGCCTGCGCCACATCCAACGCCGGAGTATGCGAGCGAGGCACGTCCCCCTCCGTCTCCCCGTTCAGGCGGCCGCCCGAGAGCATCGCCGGCTCCAGGGGCGCGACGAAGCCGCCATCGATGTCCACGGGGTCCCAGCCCGGCATCATGGTCGGCTGGCCCTCCCACGCCGTCGTGTCAATGAAGACGGCGGTAACCTGCTGGTTTTTGAGCTGCTCAGCGAGCTGGTCGATGGCCTCCGCATCCAACCACACGTCACCGTTCGCCTTGATCACGACCGAGCCCGGCTGCTCCCCACTCACCACCTGCGTCTCGATCCTGTCATCCGCTCCCAACTCCAACACCGCCGCCGCGGCCGTCAGAATCTTCGTCGTCGACGCCGGGCGCAACGCCTCCCCCGCCAACCGATCAAACAGCACCTCACCCGTCGAACCGTCCGACACGCGCGCGTGGAACGTGCCCAACGCAGGGTCCTCCGCAAGCTCCGCCAGACGCGCCTGCAGCGCCTCGACATCCACCGGGCGTGGCACCGCCGGCACCAACACCGGCTCCGCCTGCGGCAACTGATACGCCGGGGCGTGTTCAATGCGCGCCAACTCCTGCTGCGCCGCCACACCGAAGCCAGCCGCGCCACCCACCGCGACCAACGCAACCCCGCCAACAATCCAAGTCCAAAGCTTCACGGCGCATAAGCGTAGCCCAAACCCACACGGCGACGCAGCCCCGTATGATAAGTACCGGTATTATCAACGCGACTACAAAAGGAGCGCACATGGCTGTCGAAGTCACCATCGAAATCCCCAAGGGTTCCCGCAACAAGTACGAACTCGACCACGAGACCGGCAAGGTCTACCTCGACCGCTACCTGTTCACCCCGATGGCCTACCCACTCGACTACGGCTTCATCGACGAAACCCTCGCCGACGACGGCGACCCAATGGACGCCCTCGTCATCCTCCCTGAGTCCGTCTTCCCAGGCGTCATCGTCAAGGCACGCCCAATCGGCGTCTTCAAGATGACCGACGAAGCCGGCGGCGACGACAAACTCCTCTGCGTCATCGACGACGTCCGCTACGACCACTACCAGGACATCGACGACGTCTCCCAGTTCCTCAAAGACGAAATCGAGCACTTCTTCGTCCACTACAAGGACCTCGAGCCGAACAAGGAAGTCTCCGGCTCCGGCTGGGGCAACAAGGCAGAGGCTGAGAAGATCCTGCAGGCCTCCATCGACAACTACAAGAAGTAGGTCGCTGCTTCTAAGTGTTTGCCGCCTGGGTTGTACCTGGGCGGCTTTTTGCTTGGGCCTCTACCAAATTCCTGGTTTTGGCGTCGGCTCAGCAGGCCCGAGTCGGCCTGAGTGACAAAACACGCAACCCAATACATCCAGCCCTTTTCCTACCAGCGGAAATAAGGATGCGCTTTTGCAGGGTTGCGTCCTTTGTCACTGGCTGCCCAATCTGCACACCACGAGCGTCTAGAACTTGAGGTGATCTTTCGCCCAGAACGCCGCCGCGCCCAGCAGCGCAAGCAGCGGCACCAGGATCGCCGCGATGATGCCGCCCTTCGAGCTGCCTTCGCAATTCTCGGAGGATCCACTTGAAGAACCATCCTTCGCGCAGGTCGCAGGCGCCGGAACGCTCGGCTCGGGTGCCGGCTCACTTGTCGACGTCCCCACCTCCGGCTCTGGGGCTTCCTCAGTTGTCCGCGCGGCGGACTCGGACGTGGTAGTCGACTCGGACGTGGTAGTCGACTCGGTCGTCGAAGAGGATGCCGTCGTAGTCAGCGTTGTTGAAGACTCTGGTGCGGGCTCAACCAGCGTAGTCGTTGGCGTAGTTGTCCGCGGAGCGGACACTTTCGACGTCTCCGAGGTCGAAGGTTCGATGGTTTGGGTTGTCCGCGGGGCGGACACTTTCGGCGCCTCCGAGGTCGAAGGCTCCGTGGAAGGCTCCGCCGTAGTCGTTTCGGTTGTCCGCGGCGCGGACACCTTCGGCGCCTCGGAAGTCGAAGGCTCCGTGGAAGGCTCCGCCGTAGTCGTTTCGGTTGTCCGCGGCGCGGACGCTTTCGGTGCTTCCGAGGACGCGGACGAGGATGTGGTCGTCGAAACCTCTGACGTGGTCGGAGACGGTGTGACCGAAGTAGTCACCGACGATGGCGCAGCAGAAGAAGTGACGTCCGTGGTTGTTGGCGTCGGCTCCTTTGCCAGCAGCTCGTCCAGGTTTTCCTGCGCCTCGACGACGCGGAAGAACGTGCGGTCAAGCTCGGCTTGCGCCTTGTTGATTTCTGGTGCGTAACCGGTGCGGCGCACAACCTTCATGAGCGCTTCGGCGATTTTGTGTTCTTGCTTGGCGGTCGCCAGCGCCGCGCGGGCTTCCTCAACGCTCTTTGGTTTCACTGCGGGCGCGTAGCTCGGGGCTTCGTACTGCGGTGTTGTGGCTCCGCAGTTCGGGCAGCAACGAGGCGATGACGTGGAGGTCTCCCCGCTTGTCGACGGCCCCACCGTCGGCGTTGTCCGCGTAGCGGAAGTCGTAGACGTAGTTGGCGTTGCCGACACGCTCGGGGCCGCCGAAGTGGTTGTCCGCGGCGCGGACGTGGTCGACATGGTCGGAGTTGGCGTAACCGACGTAGTCGACGTGGTCGGAGTTGGCGTAACGGACGTAATCGACGTGGTCGGAGTTGGCGTAACGGACGTAATCGACGTGGTCGGAGTTGGCGCAACCGACGTAGTCGCGGTTGTCCGCGGCGCGGACGTGGTCGACGTGGTAGGCGTTGTGGACGTGGTCGTTGAGGTCTCGCTGGCGAGCTGCTCGCGCAGCTTCCCGAGGTTTGCCTTGGCTTCCGCGAGGGCACGCTCCGCATTCTCCACGTGCAGGCGCGCCAAGATGCGGTCCTTCGTACTCCGAGCGTTCTTCTCAGCCTGCTCGGCCTTCTTCAACGTGGCTTCTGCGTCGGCGACGATGCGTTCGCCCTCTTCGACCGTGGAAGGCTTTGGCGGGGCGACGTATTCCGGCGCAACGATGTAGTCGGTGCTCGGTACCTGCGAAGACGTCGAGGACGGCTTAGAGGTAGAAGGCTTAGAGGTAGCAGTCGTCGAGGTAGACGGCGTGGTCTCCGGAGCGATCGTCACAGTGACGGAGGGCGCTTCAGAAGTCGTCGAGCTCGTCGAGGTCGTTGGCAGCGGTAGGGCGCTCGGGATCGTCGGCATCGGCAACGGTGGCAGGTCCGGGAGGGACGGCTGGCTCGACGACGAAGACGAAGAAGACGATGTCGTCGGCTTTGGCTTCGGACGCTCGGAAGTCGTCGGCGTCACCACCGGTGGCAAAGGCGAAGGCTCAGGCGAAGGCTCCGGTGTAGGAGTCGGCTTCTGGCGCAGGTTGTTGCGCAGGATGAGGATTTCGGCGTCGAGAGGCTGCGGGGTAAGTCCCGGCTTACGCGAGCGACCAGAGACCATGAGCAGGTCGTCGCAGCTGTGCGCGAGTGCCATCGCGTGGCCCATTTCGTGCGCGATGGTCATGATTCGGCTGGTCGCGCCAACTGTGGACGCGAACATTTGCGGGCTAATCCGCACGGTGAGCGACGGCCCACCACCGGTCACGCGGCCGAGCACCGGCAGGCTTGGATCAACGAGCACGCTGACGGCCTCGGGCGTCTTGTGATCGATGAACTTGATATCCAGGTACCCACCTCGGTCGCGCACGGCCTTGACCCACAGGTCGGCGGCGCGCTGGATGTCGGCGCGGTGGCCGGTGGTGTCGTAAAGGTAGAGGGTGTTGTTGCGGATGCCCGTGTTGTGGTCACCCGCGAACGTAAACCGCGAAATGTCCAGTTGCTGCCCCCGCTTGAACTGCGACTTCAACGCTTTGCATTCGCTGCCGTTCGGCTGAACATCAACGTGCGCGTACGCGGGCGCTGTACCCCCTAGTACCAGGGAGAAAGTACAGACTGCAGCAAGGACATTTCGAGTTTTCACAAAGGTTTACTATATGAGGAATCGGCGCCCGTATGCAAAGACGGCTGCACCAATTATCGACGCCACCACCAACGCAAACAGCGCCCGCACCAGGGTGTTCGACCCGGTCTCAGCCGCGATACCACGCTGCTCTGCAACCGGAGCCTGCGCTGGGGCGGCCTGCTGCTGCGCCTCAACAGGCGCCTGACCTGCAGCCTTGGAGGTTGCCAGGCCCTGACGCGCGACCTCAGCGGCGTTCTCCGCGAGCAGCGCGTTGGAGTCCTTCACCTCGGCGTCGGTTGGAGGCTCGTTGATGCGGGCCAGGTCGGTGACGTAGGTCTTGCCGTCAGCGTTGAGGTAGTACGTCAGACCACCGATAGCGAGCACTGCTGGCAGGGCGATCAGGCCGGCTGCCGCTGGTGCCGGGTTGTTCGGGTCAACGTCTTCGGCGGTGAATGGGACGTCCTGGTGGTCGCCGGTCGGGTCTGGCTGCTCGACAGGGGTCGTTGCCTCGGCTGCGGGAGCTTGGGGCGCTGCGGTTTCGGCGGCGGGGGCGTCGATAAGCCCGGCGACAGCCGCCTTCGCCACGTCCACTGCGCGCTCGCGGTCAGCCGCCGAGAGCTGGTCAAAGGCGATGTTGACCAGGTTGCGGTCCGGCACGTAGTGGGTGCCGTCCTGGGTGAGGAAGTACTCGGCACCGTTGATGTCGTGGGTCACGGCCGGCAGCGGGATGTCCTGTGCCTGGGCCATGGGGACGATGGCGGTTGCGAGCGCGCCGGTCATGACGGCGGCCAAAACGGTGTTGCGCTTCATTAGGGGCTCCTTTGCTCAACATGAAGTCTCAAGTCTTACTTCATGGTTTAGCCCCACTGTAGACGCACTTCACCCCAGTCACAAGTGTTTACACAAAAAACTTCAGTTACTTTGCGCCGGTATCGGTCGGTGGCGCATCCAGCACGGACGAAAATTGCCACCCAATGACCGCGTTGCGAACCGAGTCCGCCAAAATATTGCGCGGCTGAATACAGGAGATCGTCAGCAGCCGGCCCGGGCGTGGCCCATCACCCCAAATATCAACATCGCTGGCCATGACCTCTTTCACCGGATCGTGCAGGTCAGTCGCGCGGTACGACAACCACTTCCCACCAGCTGCCTCGGAGTCGGCGGTGCGCAGGTACAGCATGTCCCCCACCCGGATGGTGTGCTGGTCGGAGGAGCCGTCGAAAAGCTGGTCAAAGACCCCGTGCACCCCTGCACCCGTGTGACCAGCGACGACCACCAGATCCTCAGCACCCGGCCCCGGCAGCGAATACGGCTTCTCCGGCGCCGTATACACACATGCCTTATCTAATGTGGCCGGATCCAAGGCGTCCGCGCGCACGCGGCACGGGCCCTCCTCGAAGTGCGCGCGAAGCCCGACCGAGGGAATAAACATCTCGAGCGGCTGCGACTGACCAAGTGCTGCAGGAACCTCTGCTGGAGGCTCGGGCGCAGGCGCAGGCTCCTCTTTGCCGCACCTTGCTGACAGCGAGATGAGTGCCACGAGCAGCACCAACGCCACAACCCGGCGCACCCAAAACACCCACTGAGGCGGTCGAGTTCGAGGAGGCGTACGCATAGTGGAAATCGTAGCCGACGCACCCGGCACTTCCGCTACAATCGCGCACATGCAATCCATCAACGTTAAAGAAGTACCCGAAAACGCCCAGCTCATCGACGTCCGCGAACCCGAAGAATACGCAGAAGTCCACGCCGTAGGCGCCACCAACCTGCCACTGAGCGAACTGACCACCCTCACCGACCGGATCGACCCCGACCAGGACATCTACGTCATCTGCCGCTCCGGCGGGCGCTCCTCCCGCGCATGCGAATACCTCGAGCAGGTACACGGCTGGGAACCCATCAACGTCGAGGGCGGCACCATGGAGTGGATCGCCAACGGGCTGCCCACCGAGTAGCACGGTTTCATTCCTGGCCAGCAGCCCGATACTCTGAGACTTATGGCCACGATTGAACTCCCAGAGGCGCTGACTACTTCGCCATCGTTCCAGATCGAGCGCGTGCGCAGGCACACCAAAGACGAGGTGGAGCGCACCCTGGCGAAGCACGACTCCTCCATGCGCGAGTTCTGGGTGCTCAGCTGCGTATCCGAGCAAGCACGCTCCCAGTCGCAGCTCTCTGAGCTCCTCGCGATCGACGCCTCCGACATGGTCCGCCTCATCGACTGCCTGGAGAAGCACGCGTGGGTCAAACGCGAACGCGACCCGAAGGACCGCCGCCGCCAAATCGTGACCGCCACCAAGAAGGGCGGCAAGGCCCTGACCAAACTCGCGGAGGATGTGGCCGCCGCCGAGGAACGCGCCCTCGACGCCGCCAACCACAAGCAGCTCAAGAACCTGCGGAAGCTGTCGCAGGCGATTTTGTAGTTTTTGCCTGGCCTGCTCGGGGTCACCTTCGGACCGCAGTGCCAAAAGACGCACTCCCATTTGGGCTAGCCGTTCATACCCACAGGTTAGAAAAGTGCTAGAGGTTTGAGATTGTCACATTTGGCATTCCCTCCACTTTCAAAGCACCACATTTCCGGTTTTCAGCAGACTCGCGCAGCGTTTCCCCAGGCCGCCAGCCCGTCGCCGCGGATCGTGGTGCCCAGCCAATTCCCAGCTAGCCCTCGGCAGCGTCCCGCCGACGCTTCCACCGCCTGTACAGAATCAGTAGCAACACCACCAGCACGATCAGTGCTACGAGGATCATCCACCAGCTGATGCCCAGGCCGGTGACGCGCGGTTCGGGGGCGTCGGGATCGAGTGGCACGCGAATAGCGTGGACGAGCAGCCTGTCGGTGTTGAGTCCGTAGGGGGTGCAGGTGATGAGCGTGAGGCGGTCTTCGCCTGGTTGGTAGCGTACGGCCTGGTACTGGTCCGGTTTCACGACTTCGCGGTCGACCATTTGGTAGCGCAGCCGCTGCCCCATCACGTCTATATAGATGTCTTGGCCTGCTTTGAGGGTTGGGAGGGCGTCGAACATGGCGGCGTTGACCATGCCGGTGTGGGCAGTGATGACGGCGTTGGTGCCGTCGCCGCCGACGGGAAGGGTGGAGCCGAACATGTGGCCTGCGCCGTCGTAGAGGACGTGGGGCGCGGTGGTGTGGTAGACGGGCAGATCGACGCCGATGTCGGGGATGCGGATGCGCGCCATGATGCCCCCGGAGCCTGGCAGGTTGAGTTGTGCCATGTAGTCGGGCATGTCGGGGTCGTTTGTGGCGGGTGGGCGAGCGTGTGTGCCTGTGGCGAGGAGGCGTTGGTTGTAGTCGCGGGCGCGAGCGAGTTGGGCGTCGCGTTCTTCGGCGCTGAGGTTGGTGGTGTGTTCGCTGTAGGCGTCGGCTTGGCGGCGGAGTTGTTCGTTGGTGGCGAGTGTGGCCACGATTGGGTAGAGCAGCAGGAGCGCGCCGAGGATCAGCCCGATGAGCGAGATGAGGTTCCCGGCGCGTTTGCGGTTGGGTTGGCTCACTGTTCGTTCTCGTCTTCTTTTCGACGCGCCAGCAACCATCCCGCAACGATCAAGGCGAGGGCGAGCAGTGCGAGCCAGATGACGTTGGCGCCTGTGTAGGCGAGGACTTGGTCGACGCGGCCGCGCGGCCCGTCCTGCGAGGGCTGCCCCTCAGTTGTTGGTGTTGGTGTCTTCGGCGAGGTCCCCTGCGGGCCCGCAGGAGACGGTCCAGCCGGGCCCGATGAGCCTGCTTGCTCTGGCAACCCTGGCAGCAGCGGTATCAGCGGCAACAGGCCAAGCAGGCCCCACAGCCAGCGGCGATCCCCCTTAGAGGAGCCTTGCTGCGCGGGTGCCTCGATGAGCACGTAGGCGTGGGTGGCCTCCACGGTGACGTGGTTGCGTTCGGGGTCCATGCCGTTGGTGGTCAGGGTGGCGTCGGCACCTGCGGTGCCTGCCGCGGTGGCGCGTGCGCGTTGCTCCAGCGTGACGGTGGTGCTGGCGTCAGTGGCGCGGGCGCGCGCGAGTTTGGCCAGGCCAGACTTGGTCAAGACTGCGCGCAGGCGGTTGCCCTCGCGGTGGAAGGTGACATCGCCCGGGCCGAGCGCCACCCCGTTGATGCGCACCGCGGGCTCCGCAGAGAACTCCAGGTTTCCGGCGAGCGTGAGGATGAGCTCGTAGTGGCTGATGGTGCCGTCGTCAGACGGGTTGGGCGCCACCCCGCGCACGGTAAAGGTGACGTCCTCATCGGGGTGGACGCGCTGGCGGTTGGCCTCAAGCACCACGCTCAAATGCTGGGCTTTCGGCTCCACGGTGCGTGCGGACCCCTCCGTCACGGGTACCACGAAGGGCGCGAAGAAGACGTGCGACGCCGCCTTCGCCTCACTGTCGCCCAGCGTGAACAGGTACGCGCCGGGTTGCAGGCCGTCGAGGGTGACGCGGCCGCCGCTGGTGCGCGCGGTGGCCACTTCGACGAACGCGTCGGGCTGCGTGCGCAGCAGTCGTGGCACGTCGAGGGAGGCCAGCGCCTCGCGCCCGGCCTGGGTGCTCATGTCGACCGTGGTGATGCGGGAGGCGGTGACGGTGCGCTCCCCGATGGTGTCCAGGCCGTCGACGCCTGCGGCGGCGCGTAGGTCCACCGTGACGCTGCCCGGTGACGCAGCCACCGCAGCGGGCGGCCCGAAAACGGGCATGCCGACGCCGGCAACGCCGACCGTTACGGCCAGCGCCACCGCCATCGCAGTCCCTGGGTTGCTCACCGCTGTCCTACTTATGCCTTGCGGGAGCGCAGCTGGTAAACAGCGCCGCCGCCGAAGAGCACCACGCCGAGCGCCAGGATGATGAGCATGGTGCGCTCACCGGTTGCTGGCAGGCGGCCGAACAGGTTGTCCTTCACGTTGTTCACGCTGCCGGTGAGCGTCTTCGTGGCTTCGTCGTAGGTTAGCGGCTGTGGCTCCGGGTTGTTCAGGTAGCCGGACACGCCCTTGGTTTCTACTGCGCAGTAGTCGGCGAACTTGTTGTCCTTCTGGGTCAGGTTCAGGCCCTTGGCCTTCGCCTGGGCGGCACCGGCGTGCTTCTTGCCGTCGGCGACGGTCTGATCGGCGGTCAGGGTCGTTCCGGGCTTGCCGTCAATGACGACGCGCTGCGCGGCGGTGCCTTGTTCGACCTTCCAGGAGCCGTCGTTCTGCTTGGTGCAGGTAAAGATCTGGAACTGGGCGCCGGCGCCGTTCTTTTCGCCTTCCTTGGCCTGCTTGTTCAGCAGCTTGGTCACCTCAACATTGGCGAAGTTCAGTGTCGTGGCGCCACCGTCCGGGTCGTCGGTTGGGGTGGTGTTGTGCGGCTTGTCGTCGTTGGAGTAGTACACCTGCGCGGTGTTGTCGATCGTGCCGTTCTCGGGCAGGTCGACCAGCGTCGCGTCGAACTCGGTGCGCACGATCAGGCCCGGGTTCGCGGCGCGCAGCTCGCGCAGCTTCTGCAGGCCGTCCTTGGTGAACGTCACGTTGATGGTGTTGCCGCCCGCTTCGGGCACGGTGTAGTGCGTATCGACGGCAAGCGTCTCCGGCTCCTTATCGTCGGCGGACTTCAGCACCTGCACCAGCACGGGGTGCTCGGCCTGGGTCCACTTGAGGTTCGCCGACAGCGTATCGACGACCCTCAGTTGATCGCCTTCCGGGTTCGGGCCGAATGCTGGGATGGGGGCGTCGATACGGTAGCGGGCCTTGTCACCAAGGGTGGTGTTTTCGCTGATGAGCGACTTCTTCGGCTCGAGGATCTGGTTCTTCGGGCTGATGGTGCGCTCGTACTTCGCCTCGCCGTTCTCGAATGCTGGGAGGGTGAGCAGAAACGGGGTTGCCACGGAGTGCTTCGCGCCCTCGGCGCGCAGCTCGGTGACGCGGAAGAGGCCCACGCCGAGGTCCGTGAACACGGCCTCGCCGTCAGCGTTCGTGGCGACTTCCTTCGCTGTGAAGTTCGGGTCCGCCTGCACATCGGAAACCTTCTTCTCGCCTTCTGCGGCGACGTCTTCCCAACCCTTCGCGGTGTTCAGCGGCGCGGTGGCGATACGCTCCACCTTGAAGGTGACGTCCTTGATCGTCTTCAGGTCGTCGAGTTTGCCGTTTTCGCCGATCGGCTCGCCCTTGTACTTCTTGATGGTCAGCTTGGTGGCGTGGTTGACGTCGACCTGCGCCTGGGCGACGGCGGCTGGCATCGTCGCAACGATGGAAGCGCCCACCGGGCCGACAAACGCGACGGCCGCCGCGGTGGAAATTGCGAGTGCGGAACGGGAAATGATGTGTTTCATGGTGTCTAACTTTCTGTTGTTGGAGTTGTTGAGGTTGAAGTCTGTGTCAGGAAGCGTCGGGCGCTGAAACCGAAGATCAGCAGGCCAAGGAGCAGAATCCACACGAGTGTAGTGCTGCCGGTATCGGGCAACAACCAACCGATGGTCGACGGCAACCGCAGGGCCCCGTATGTGGATTCGGCGCTGACCATCCCGAGGGTGCCTGTGGCCGCCTGCAGCGTTGCGGTGCCGCGGTGACGGAACGTGCCGTCCGCGGGGATGTCCACCGTGATGGTGCACGTCGCGGTCTGGCCCGGGGCCAGCGCGGCGCGTGTTGCCTCACACGCGGCGGCAGGGATGGTGCCCTGCTCCCCGATGGTCTGCGGGCCCGCGGGGGTGTGCACCGTCATGCCTGCCAGGGCTGGGTCGCGAAGCACCATGTTGGACAGGTCGAACTGGCCGGTGTTGGTCAGCTCGTAGGTGATGTCCATGGTGGTCTCGTTGTCGGGCAGCAGGGCGGTGTCGGCAACGCTGGTGACGCTGGACAGCGGGGTGCCCGCGATGTGCTTGCTCAGGGCCACGCTGGCGAACTTGTTCAGCGCGGTGGCGGCCCAGGCGTCACCGGCACGGCTGGTGTCGGTGGCCTCGGGAGCGAGCACCTTGAATCCGACCGATGGCCTTCCCAGCTCGGTGAGGTAGCCCTCCCCCAGCTTGGCGCCCTGGGAGGTCAACGCGAACGTGTATGTGCCTTCCGCCTGTTGTTCCTCCACGGTGCACTCGCTGTTGACGGGCACCCCACGCAGCAGGTGGGTCTGACCGCTTCGGAGCTCGAAGGGGTCGCGCTGGCCGTCGCCGCAGTTCGCGGTGAACGTATAGACGCCGTCAGTCTCCGGGGCGCCCGCGGCCCGCTTGGTGAAGGCAACGTCCACCGTGGCGCGCGGGTGGTGTGCTTGCACGCCAACCACCACCGCCGGGTCCACCGCCGCGTTGGCATCCGGCGCGTCCGCGGGAACGGCCACGGAGTACTCGTACTCCTTGGAACGCACGTCCTGCGGCGCAACCTCGTCGACTGTTGTCGCAGGGCCCTTGTATGCGCCACGCTCCCAGGCAGCAAAGCCCAGGTATGGGCGCCGGTCACCAGCGGCAACCTCCACCTCGCCGCGGGCGCTCAAGGCTCCTGCGGAATCCATGTTCAGGCTGCAGGAGGTGCCCGCAGGCACCTCGAAGGTGCGAAGCCCGGTGACCGGGACGGCATCCTCGCGCGGCAGCGACCGCTCGGGCACGTCCGCCAGGCCGAACTGCACACGCGCGGTGGACAAGGTGGCGTCGCCGTCCTTGCACACCAGCTGGCCGGTGTAACCGGCGGGGTCCGCGCCGTCGAGGTACCCGGTTTGGCGCATCGCCACCTGCAGGTTGGTGGTCCGGCGGCTCACCTCGTTCACCAGGTGCAGCTGTGCGCCGTTCGCCGTGACGTCCGCTTCGGCGCTGGGCTGCGCGGTGGTCACGCGCAGTTGCGCGGGCACGTTCTCCATCGCGATTTCGCGCAGGCTGCAGTGCGCGCCGACAGGCACCGCAGCGCCCGCGCCCCCGTCAGAGATGTACCGCAGCCCGCCGTCCACGGCGGTGAAGTCGCCCGGAGTCAGCTGCAGGGGCACGCCGGGGACGTCGGTGAGTTCGGTGCCGAGTGCCCGGCACTGCAGCGCGAAGCGCATCGTATTCGCCCCGCTGAGCAGCCGCATGTCCGCGGACGTGCCCTCGATGTCTTTGCGCAGCGTCAGTGGCGCGGTCTGGTAGGCGTATCGGCTCGTCGCACGCACCGCGTTCTGCGCGGCGTCTTCCTCCACCACAAATGCTGGCGAGAGCGCCATGGCGTTGGACTGCTCGAGTGGCTTGCCGGTGGCGAGCGTCGCGTCACCCCTGCTCACTGACCAGTCCACCGACTCCGGCACCACCGTCGCCTGCAGCGGACCGTCCTGCGTGTCCGCCTGCAGATGCAGCGGCGCATACCCGCCGAGCTCCACTGTGCAGGCCGCACCCACGGGCACGCCGTGAACGGTAACCGTGCCCTCTCCGTCCACGGTGGCGCTGCGCCGTAGCAGCTCGGCGTCGCCATCGCGGCACACCACCGTCACCGGGTGCGCTTGCAGTGCCGCGTCGAGCGTGTTGCCCGCGGCCTCGTACGCCGCACGCGCCTGGCCCGGCAATTCGACCTCCGTCCGCACCGTGGCATCAGTGACGTGGCGGGAGAACGTATTCACGAACTCCACCTTGTTGCCCGCTTTCGCCACGGTAAACGTGTTGCCCGCCTTGCCATCGACGGTGGTGGTGGCCGCCATGTGGATGCCCGGCTCCGGGGTCAGCGGGTTCTCGGCGACAGTACAGCTACTGCCAACCACCAGGTCATCCTGGGTAATCACCACGCCGTTGCGCACCATCGCCTGCAAGGAAGCGCCCGGGGTACCGTCCGGCAGCACACAGCGTAGCGACGCCGGATACTCCCTCTGCAGCCACGCCTCCTGCTTCGCGGGCGCGATGAGGTGCTTCGTCGCCGGATCGAACTGGACGTTCTTCACGCCGGTGATGGTGGCTCGCTGGTAGGCGAACTCGTCCTCCACCGCCAGGGTGGCGCGCTCCCCGACCGTGAATGCCACGCCCGGCGCCAGCTCGGTGGCCTGCTCGCCACCCGGCGCGTAGTGGCCCACGGTGGTGTGCGTGATCGGGTAGCGCACGCCCTGGCTGTTGGTGCGCTCAGTGTCCAGCGGGGTGCGTCGTTCCAGAGTGCACTGGGTGCCCGCCGGGATTTCAGCGGCGGTGAAGGAGCGCTGAGCGCCGTCGACAAGCTGGAAGGCTGCCTGGAACGCACCGCACGTCAATTGATAATCGACGCCCACCTTCGGATAAAGCGCCTGCTCCCCGGTGTAGCGCTGCGTGATCGTCAGCCCGTTGCCGGTCGGGGTGAACGTGTTGTTTACCGTGGCTGTGTTGGTCGGGGCGGTGATGGTCAGCGTCGCGTTGTCCACGTCGGTGTCCCAGTTCACGCCACCGGGCAGCTGCGGGCGATCCTCGGTGAAGGTACACGTGTTGCCGTAGGGCACGCGCATGGTGCCGCCGGGGCCGTCGTCGACACGCGGGTCCCCGACCTTCAGCGTGACCGGCGCGCCGGGGGCGACCGTTGCGGTGCCCTCGAGCTTGACCGCCGTGACCTGCCCATTGGCGACGACGTTTCGGCTACCGCACGCGAAGTTGAACGTGTAATTCCCCGGCAGGCCGCGCACGCCGTTCGCGGTGACCGCCTTAGCGAGCTGCGCGGTGCCGTACTTGTAGTCGTAGGCGCGGTTGATGGTGAACGCCTCCGCCTTGCCGTCACCGACGGTCAGCGTCTGCGGTTCCACGGACGTGTTCTGCAGCTCATAGGTCTGATTCGGGCCGTCCTGCGGTGCGGGCGTCGGCACCTGCGGGGTCAGCGTGCAGGTAGATCCCACCGGGATATCCCGGATCAGGGCGTGCCCGTCCTGCAGAGTGAGGGTGCCTTCGCTCTTGGTGGCGTCGGGCGCCGTGCAGGCGTAGGTGGCGGTGAAGCCCTGCCGCGTCACGGCCGGGAGCGTCGCCGCGGGGCCAGTGAGCACCTGGTGTACCTCTACCTGTTCGGTGCGGTAGTCGTAGGTGCTGCGGATCTCCACGGGAACCGGCTGCTGCGTACCATCGGCTGGCAGTCGGAGCGCCAGGCCGTCCTGCTGCTGGGTCGCGCCGGTGGCGTCCCTGCTGGTCAGAGTGAGGTACTTCTGCTGCTCAGCCGTGAGCCCCTCGACGGGGCGCAGCACACAGTCCTGCCCCCGCGGCACGTTATCCAGGGTTGCCGGGGCGTCGCCACGCACGGTGACCCGGCGCGCTGGTGCGTTCGTGGCTGGGCAGCTGAGCTCGAACGTGAACGCTTGGTTTTGCAGCGCGGGCGTCGCCGCCGGACCCTGCACCAGGTGGCGCAGCTGCAGCGTCGCTGTCCGCGCGGTGTACTGGTTATCCGCCTCAGCAGGCAGTTTGTCAGCCAGCGTCACCTTCTTCTCGACGCCCCCTTGATTCGGCACACCGTGCTGCACACCATCCCACTGCAGGTCCAGGTCAGCGCCAGACACCGCCGGAGGCGCGGTTTCCTTCAGGGTGCACGTGGCGCCGGCTGGCAGGCCGTCGACAAGTTGGGGGCTGCCGGGTGTGACCTCTCGGGACCCGCTGAGCTTCACGTCCGGGTACGCGGCCTGGAACCCTGCCGGGGCCGCGCACGCGTAGGCGATGGTGAACTTCTTGCCGGCGAGCTCCGCGTAGTTGCTCGCCGTGCCGGTGACGCGCTTGTTCAGCTCCAGCGATGCCGGTGCGAAACGGGACTTCCAGTGCACGTTGCAGTTAATTTCGCGGTTCTGCTTGTTCGTGAACTGCACCTCCGCGCTGCCCTCGGCGCGGTTCTCCTTAAACCAGATGCCCAGGCTCTCCGCTTCCGCCCGGCTCAGCGGCGCGCCGTCGTGGGTCAGGCGTGTCGGCGCGTCCCCGGCCTTGGCGCCGGGCTCGTAGATGAAGGTGTCCGTATCACCGTCGGCGGAGATCGCGCTGCAGGTCCACTCCGGCGAGTAGCGCAGGAACGCCAGCTCCTTGCCACTCATCGTCGACTGCAACCCGACCGTATCTTCGGGCACGCCGTCCGCGTTCAAGCGGCGCAGCACCGGCGTGGTGCTCGAGCCACCGACGGGCTCAATCCAGTTGCGCTGCTGCCCGTCCTGGGTGAAAATCCTGGTCACCGGCTTGTCAGCATCGCCGGTGAACGCCTGCTGCGCCACCGTGTCCGCGGTGCCCAGCTCCTTGCCGGACTGCGTAGAGATGCGGTTCAGCGCGATCGCCATCGCGAAGGCCTGGTTGCCGCGCGGGTCCGGGTTCATCGCGGAACCACCAGAGTTCGACGCAATGCCGATCTCAAACGCCGTCGGCGAATCCAACCCCACCAGGAAGGTGCCGTAGGTGCCGCCGGCATCGTTATCGCAGATGAAGTCGCGCTTCTTGCCGCCCATGTTGGCCCACTGCCACTGATTTCTCTCGACGCCCGCCCCGAACGTCTTACGGCACGCCTCGTTACTACCTTTTGGCGTCAGTTTAATTGGCGGGTTCACCGTACCCGTGCCGCCCGAGTTCGAGATGTCCACACTGATCATCTCGCCACCAAGCACACTACCTGTGGACTCGGCGTCCGCAACCATCATGCGAAACGACGGCAGCGGCTGCCCACGGTACGTGAACTTCACATCACGAAACGACAACCTGACAAAGCGGTTCCTCTCCGTCTGAAAGATGTCATTCGCGGTGGCACCCGCCTCAGCGACGAAGAACGACTGGCCCGCAATCTGGTTACCGAACGCCGCACGGTTCCACGGCGGCTGCTGCCCCGCCGACAAACTGCCCTTGTTCGACCCAGTCCCCGTATCCGAGGCCTCCACCGTGACGGTGTACGTCAGGGTGTAATCCCCGAAGTGCTTCGTCACATTGTGCGTCCCCGGCTTCGCGATATCCGACGCATCAATCCAGCACATCTGGTTCGCCCACTTCTTGGCGTCCCCATCCGCCTTACGGAAGGAGCAGTCCCCAATGTTGACGCGACTGTTGGCGTCAGCTGCACTCGCGGTACTTTGGCCTCCGAGCACCGTCACCAGCGCGAGCAGCATGAACACGATTACTGCCGCTGTGGCTCGTCGCAGCCGAGGCGGTTCGCCAAGTACTGGCCAACCCGCTGTTGTCATGAAACCGCCCTTTTGCTGCCCTAGCTTCCATTGATGAAAGACACAATCATATCGCCCCCACCGGCGGGACAGCAACACTTACAGGGGTGTAAGAAACCGCAGGTCAACGGGGTAGACAATTGATTCTGCAGCGGCCGGAAGGCAGCTGTGTGTTGGCTGTGCACCAAGATCGCCGCCTTCCGGGGTTCGAGCCCACGTTTCCCCAGTTCGCGTTCCGTCCACGACGGAATTTGGTGCCAGGACAACGCGCTCACACACGTTTGATGCACCTCACCAATGCCCTCTTCAACAACCCGCTTCAGGCATGTGCCTCAACCCCGAGAATCCGTCCGCCCCATTGTTTTCTTAGCAACGTGGCTTTGCCTAACAGACGGCCTACTCGGGTTCGGGTCTCCAACTTGCATTACTCCCATCTGCAAATCTGTTCACAAAATCCCGACTCCGCGCATGACGCCTACCCCTTCCCCGAAGACAGTCGGCCCACAACACAAAAAGACAGCAACGGAAAGTCCTTCCTTTCCGTTGCTGCCTCCCAGATAGGCCTACTCCCTAGTCACCGATCTGATCACGACCACGCTTCACGATCAGCGGATC
Organism: Corynebacterium sp. UMB10321; assembly: GCF_030228725.1. Taxonomy (NCBI): domain Bacteria; kingdom Bacillati; phylum Actinomycetota; class Actinomycetes; order Mycobacteriales; family Corynebacteriaceae; genus Corynebacterium; species Corynebacterium sp. UMB10321. The sequence continues at coordinate 40,498 of NZ_JASOZC010000009.1, forward strand.
CGGCGTCCCCACCACATCATGGTCCTTGTTGGTGTATTCGAACTTGCTCAAGATGTAGCGCATCGCGTTGAGGCGGGCGCGCTTCTTGTCGTTCGACTTGATGGTGATCCACGGCGATTCGTCAGTGTCCGTGTAGCGGAACTGCTCTTCCTTGGCGTTGGTGTAGTCGTCCCACTTGTCCAGGGATGCGAGGTCCATCGGCGACAGTTTCCATTGGCGCACCGGGTCTACTTGGCGGATGGCGAAGCGGGTGCGCTGCTCCTTCTGGGTCACGGAGAACCAGAACTTGGTCAGCGAGATGCCGGAGCCAAGGATCATGTTCTCAAGCATCGGCACTTCACGGAGGAATTCGGCGTGTTGGGATTCGGTGCAGAAGCCCATGACGCGTTCGACGCCGGAGCGGTTGTACCACGAGCGGTCGAAGAACACGATTTCGCCTGCTGCCGGGAAGTGTTGGATGTAGCGCTGGAAGTACCAGGAGGTGGATTCGCGCGGGCTCGGCTTTTCCAGGGCGACGGTGCGCGCACCACGCGGGTTGAGGTGCTCGTTGAAGCGTTTGATGGTGCCGCCTTTACCCGCTGCGTCACGACCCTCAAAAATAATGATGTGGCGCTGACCAGTGTCTTTAGTCCAGTTCTGCCACTTCAGCAGCTCAATCTGGAGGGCACGCTTTTGTTCTTCGTACTCGCTCCGGCTGAGGCGTTCTTCGTAGGGGTAGTTTTCGCGCCAGGTTTCGATTGGTGTCCCGTCCGGCATGAGCAGCGCCGGGTCGTCTTCATCGGTGTCGTCGACGATCCAGCCTTCTACGGCGGCGAGGTCGATCATTGGGAGTTCGTCATCCTTGTGGTCAGCCATGTATCAAGTTTAACCCCATTGCCCCCGGATCGGCGCTGATTGTTGGTTTTTATTTATCGACGCCACCCCCGTTTTCCCACGCATTCCCAAAAGGGAAAACCCCGCCACATTTTGTGGCGGGGTTTGTATCAGGGGGTCTTAGGAAACCAGACCGATCAGCTTCACGATGGCGTCTGCGCCTTCGCCGAGCTGCTTCAGAATGGTCAGAAGTGCGCCTGCTACGTGTGCGTCAGACGAGAGGAACGCCCAGTTCTCGAGTGCCTGCATGAGTTTACTCCTTTGAGTTTAAAATCAGTGGGATGTTGAGAGTTAAGCCGTGATTATTTCGGCAGGGCAGTTGCTTTGTCGCCCAGCTTGCCGAAGTTGATAAACAGGTCCGGAATGAGGCGGAACAACTTGACGATATTGCTGGAGAAGGTGCTGAAGTCCTTCAACGCGTCGGTGATGACTGCGAGATCCATACTTACCCCTTACAGGTCTTGACATTGTGGGCGGGTGCCCGTGTGTCTACATTTCTTAAGGTTGCACACCGTGATGGTGTGTCTTAGCCGTTAATTTTGCACGTATTTTCAACTCACGTCAAGGCTTCGTGAATGATTCACCTCACATTAGGGGCACCCGGCGCGTGTACCTTACATACATGACGTGACAGCAAACGTTCAGGCGAGTTTCCCCAGCGCATCACCACAAAATATAAAATACTACTTAAGCTGCTGAAATGCGTTCATACAGGTGACCGCAAACTATTCTTCCACCGTTTCTTTGAACTTCCTGTGTAAAAGCGACATTCGAACCATTGTTGCACGGCCCCCTATTTCTGATAGTTCGCTGAGCACGGATCGTTACGGCTTTCGCTTCCACCCCACCGCCACGACGATCTCTCACCCCAGCTAAAAAGCGTTCGGCATTAGCGAACGTTCGGCAATACCGAACACCCCAAGCCATGTTGACTGGCATGCACGCTTTAGCCCAGATTTTTCGCCCGGCCGCAGATGTTAATCACTGTCGTCGATACAACCGTTCCTCGTGTTGGTTCGGTCTCGACAAACCTTTTCAATCGTGTAAAATCCGATACATAGTTTCCCCGTTCTCCTCGGAGGCGGGTTTTCTTTTTGCCTAGTTTCGCATGTGGAACTCTATCACGCTGTTATTAGTGGGTCACGTCTATGGCTCATGGCGGCAAAAGAGGATATGTTGGAGTGACGACGGGCCGGTTACCGGAGCGTTGTCGCCTGGAGGCGCCTAGGCTCCAGAGCTTTTTAAGACCTCAGAGAATCCGTTTTTAGAGCTAATGCCTAAGGATGACGTCTTTTCGTGAGATTGATGTCTCCTCACGCCTCAGTCCGAAGGCCAGCCAAAGCCCTGTCACGCAAACGTACCCCCGTTGCAACTACATAGATTTCTAAATAGTTTTTTGGGCACGGTTACTGAAGCGTCGCAGCACGGCAACACTGGAACCGTTTCGCCTGCCGAGGAACACACGCAGGTTGCCTGGTCGTATCACGGAAAACTCGTCTCCGAAGTCGTTGACGCTTGCGAGGTAGAACGATTTTCCGCGACCGAGAAACGCTTCAGGACGCAACGCTGGCGCTGGTTCGCGTCGCCAGAGACAAGGCAACCGCACGGGCCTCGACGAAGTCATCGAGCATTTAGGGTTTTCCCGGTCCGAGCTAGAGGCCGAACTTCACAGCAACAAAGCATAGCTATACAGCGCAAGTCACCCCGCGCATAAGCCCGCCTCATTGACGACGCCATCTACGACCTAGAAACCTCCAGCGCGGAGATACACAAATTGGGGTCACCTGTTAAACAAAGTGGTTGAGATCCTAAGGCCTTCATCCGCGAGTCCGCGATCGACAAACACCGCGAAGAAATGACCACACCCGAAGTCTGCGACTGGGTAGCACACTTTACCGGCCGGCACCCAGCAGCAACATCGTTAAGGAACTGGATTACTGACAGACGCAACGGCTACATCCGAGCTGCCCGGAGGGTGTTATCGGCAAAAACAGCGCGACGTTTCGTGGGGTACCCGCCATCCCCGCGGTGGCTACTTCCTCACTACGTTGTTGTTCGAAAATGCTACGCGCGCTTCTTCAGAAAATACGATTTCCAAAACCTATTTTTCGAACGATCCTCAGGGTAGCGACGTGCCATGAATTCATCTGTGCGGTGACGTGAAGTTTCGGCAGCTTCCAAAAGGGCAGCAACAATTTCAGGGTCGACTGACGAAATGTGCGCTTTGTCTTTACGTCGCTGCGGATAGCGTGTCGTCATTTGAGTTTCTCCTTCCCCTCATCTTCGTCATCGTAGTGCAAAATGAGCACCGGCAGGAGCATCGCAAAAATACAAATGAATCCAACGGAATATGGGATTATCCCAAGTGAACGAAGAGTTGTGTTTGTTCCACTCCTATTTCGTTCCGGTTCGGCAAAAGCGAGACCCCCACCTGGCGTAAGGTTTCCTGGACTACTCGACTCCTTGCGCAGTTGAGCCTCAAGAGCATTGGCGTAATCTTCAGCTGCCTGTGCGATTTCCTTTTCTTCTTCGGCGATTTTGCGCGAAGTCAAAACGCTCCTAATGAGACTCGGTGACTGCAATCGCATGAGGGCGTTGTTGGTAAGAGAGTTGTCAATTGCCCATTGCAGCTGTTTGTAGTACTCGGTGCGATCATCTGACTCTTTTTTCTGCTCAATAGTCTTGAACCCAGATATCAACGCTATAGCTGCAACTATTGGGGTCAAGCTAGGAAAAACATATTTGCATACCCTTGACAAATAAAACGGCCATGATAGGTCTGAACACCAAATATAGTATCCAGCAATTACACCGATTAATAGGAGAAATCCACAAACTAGGAGCTTGACCTTAAGCCGCTGAGAAGGCAACCGCTCTTCAGTACTTTTGGACAAAAATTTCCTATGTTGATTGAGATCGCCCATGTGCCACCCCCAGTATTAGCACTAGCACTATTACTTATTACTCCAAATAAGCAACACGTCAGGCGTAGTCGACGTGTGTTCCCCTTTGTACATTTTCCGTTTTGCGAGCACCCAGACACCACTACTTGCAGCTGGCCGAGGCAAAGCATTCGGTTCGTCCAAGACGTGGGAGTCGGCTCCCAAAACAGCGTAGTTGGTATCTGCAGTTTTTGGCTCTAGTTGTGCACAACCCGCCCGAGTGAGGGGAACACCACGTTACTAAATGCGTAGTCCTAACAGCTGGTCGGCGAAAACCTGCCTCAGCCCCCATCACGCCATGTACCGCTCAATCCCCTTCACCGACAGCAGAAGATGCAGCGGCTGCCCCGGCATCTCCTGAAAACCAGCGTGCTGCATGTAGAACTGCTTCGCCCGCTCGTCCAGCGCGTGCACAACTACCGCCGCGGCACCGACTTCAACGGCAACGGTAAAACAGCGCTCCAGCGCATCGCGCAGCAGCGCCTTGCCAATGCCTTTCCCCTGAGCATTCTGGTCAACCGCAAGCCGTGCAAGGATGATCACCGGAATAGGATCCGGCCGCCCCTTCGCAAAACGCTCCGGCGCCACCTTAGCGACGATACCCCCGGTACACACCGCATAGTAGCCAACGACCCGCTCATTCCACGTTGATACATACACCGCACAGTTGTTGGCACGCTGGTTTTGCATCGCGTAGCGGTGAAACCACGTATCAAGCGACGCCTCCCCGCACCGAAACTCAGCCCGATTATCCGACTTCTCCAACCGACGTGGCGGGTGAAGAATCCCATCAGCTTCCAAAGCTGAACTCCTTGCCAAAAGGAGTTTCCTCCGCAAAAAGCGTACCTAGCCGTGAAAAGTCGGCAGGCTGAGCAAGCAACTCCTCCACACGAGAAAAATCGTCCATCCCCAACACGAAGAGCCGCTGATCAGCAAGCACTCTGGCAGCGCGCTCAACAGCGCTCTCAAGCACAAACTGCGATACCGAGGAATTCGTCACCTCAGCCGCACGCCGCAGGCACTCCTCCTGCACTGACGATGTACGCAGATTCAGCCGTCTATCTTTCACAGCCATTTCAACCTCCCAAAACCCTTGTACTCACAATGTACACACACAAGAGGTCGAGGGCAAGGCTCGTAATTTGAGAGTCACCATCGCCACGGGTGCAGGTCTTCCTTATCGACGACGGCCCCACCAACCCAAAGAACACAATCTCCTCTGAGCGCGGCCTCCCATAAGCCTCAAAAGGGGCATGTTCAATCTCCCCCGATGCCCCCCTAAAAACAAGCACCCCGAGAGACCTTGACGCAACTAAAAGCAATCCTTTTAGAGCCGGTAGCCTCGAGGCTAACGTTTTCTACGGTACCAGATAGAAGGCTTCGCCCGTCGCTTTGCCCTTGTCCGCTCACCGAGCTGCCACAAGCCCAAAGTCGAATCCGATTCACGCGTGACCAAATCTGCTTTCTAGTCAGACGGTTCACTTTCAAACCGGGAGCGAAGACATTACACCGTAGCGCCACTTGTCGGCAATTGGTCGATTGCACTCCAAAGTCCCGAAGGGGCTTGGCCCCGATCACTGTTGATCAGCGCCAAGCCCCGTCAGCTTGTTCGTAACGTCACGCGCTCAGGACGCACTCTCCACTAAGCGACGACCCGTCGTCGTCCCACCAACGCACCAGCGGCGATGAGCGCACCGCCGAGGAGGATCGGCAGTTGCAGGCCGTTTCCGCCAGTCTTGGGCAGGTTGCCCTGGCGGACGTTGGCAACGGTCAGTACCGCATCCTGGGAGGTAAGCTGCCAGGAGCTCGGTGCCACCGCCTTATCGACCTGCGTCGCGACAATTTTGGCATCTTCATCTAGCGCGATCGTCACATTCCCGTTGTCCACCGACAACGAAAACACAATCGGCTTCACAAGAAGATTGTAAACACCCAGACTGTCTTGAGGCGACCGAGTCTCTACGAGCTGATAGTGACCCGGCTCCAATTCTTCTGACTTGAAGATTCGATTCTCCTTATCGTAAATCATTGGGATTCCATTACCGATGACTTGGCCATTTTCGTCCAGTTTTTGAAGTATAAACTCAGCACCGTCTAGACGGTTTTCTGGCTTCAATAGCTCGTGCGAAACTGCATCGGAAGAAATCTTTGCAATCACAAGCCGAGCTTTTTTCTCTACTTCTGGCGGAGGCACACAGGCCTTCGCCTCCTTGGGCCCAACTTGTACAGAGTTGAAAAGCGATTTGCCGGGTGCACATTCATCTCCAGTCTCGTTTCCTGTATAGGCATCGAGAGAGATTGTCATTTCAACATTAAATTGATGGATGCCATTACTTGTAGCACCAAATCTATTGAGCCCCTTCGGCTGTATCGTTCCACCGCCAGATAGCACAAACGGACCTTGGCCAGTTTGAAATGTCGTGGCATACGATTTCCCGAATTCATCGACCAAGGACCAAGAAGTCTTTTTCACAACAATCCCCGTCGGCATCGTTGGAGTGTCGACTACCTTACTATAGGCAGCCTCGCGATTTCCTGGGTTTGTTACATTTACCTGGTATTTTACTATATAGGTCCCGTCTTCCTGCTTCTTCGCAGACTGTCCAATCGCTTCTTTGGTGACGTCTGGAACAATTGGTTCTGGTGTCGTCGTAGGAGCCTTTGCCGATGCACCGTCAGTATTGTATGAGGACGGTGCAGTTTGAGCGCCGACTACTTCGACTTTTAGGAGATTTGGAGCCTTCGCCGTCGGGTTCCCGACCTTAATTTTGATTACTTCCGTTGTGTTCGAGTCCACGGAAGACCGGCCACCCTTTCCGAAAGCAATCGATCCGTCTTCTTCAACCCATGCTTGTCCCCAAACAGGCGCTTGGTCTGTAATGTTGAGAAACTGACCGACGGTCTGCCCATCAGGCATCTTCATATCGGTAATATCCACGCGCAGGGGGGCACCACCGCTCGTGCTAATACGTTCCAAGAAAACGCGCTGTTTGTTCCTTCCATCGCTTTGCGCCCACCCACTTTGCAGGCCCCACAGATACCCTTTCGCACCTGGGATGGCAACAAAGTCCTCTGAAACCGTACGGAATGTTTGTCCCGGATTCCAGATTGTTTTGGCTTGCAGAGTCACGTTTTTTGCAGGCTTTAGCGTTGCAGTAATCGTGTCTAAATTCACGCTGTAAAGACGGCCACTACCCCATACAGACGCACCTGCGACCCAGTATGTGCCGTCATCATCGAAGGTACCTGCGTTGATGCCGCTACCGAGGTCGTTGGATGTTGTATTGTCCGGATGATTCTCGGGAAGAAATCCATCAAGTCCTTGAAGCTTGCCCAAATCAAAAACTTCACCCGTATAAGGATTTATCTGCAGTAAGTGGCCTGCGGGGAAACAAGGGTCATCCCTGTGGCCCGTCTTCACCGAAATCCTGGGCTGACTAACAGCATAGAGGTAGTTATCGTTCTCGTTGTAGGCAAGTGCGTTATATACCCACCCGCTGGCGGGTCCGATCTTTTCTGACTGCAATGCACCTTGTCCGTCTTCTACCTGAAGATACAGCTGCGAAGAAGTTCTATTGCTAGAGGCTTGTGGGCTCGCGACGATAAATCGTCGGAAGCCATATTTTTGCTCCGCAATGGAAAGTAAGCGAGGTGGCTGTCGATGAACAGATTTTACATCGCGAAGCTCACATTTATCGCCGTGCGTAAGTGGCAACACGTCAGCGTCGGCTGAAGGAAGAATCGGAAGATCTTTCTCTACCGGAGCCGCGAGGGAGCCTTGCAAAGTGATGTCCTCGGGTCTGGTTGGAGCCGATCTGTAGGAAGTCCGAAGCGTCACAGTCGAGTCTGCCGAAACCGGTACCGAGTCGATTCGGCGGCCGTCCTTCGTCGGGAACCATGTAATAACCACACGATCCGGGTAGGTCTCAACTTTATTTTCGAGCCTTACACCGTCCGTTTGCTCAATTGGAATAGAGAAAAACACATCTTCTAATCGGACTGAAGGGCTCAGAGTTACTGTTGCACTTGAGAAATTAGAACGCGCTTGAACATCGAATGTTGTCTCGTACGGATTGTCGCCAATAGTCGTGTGCGAGGATACTGGAATACCATCACCTGCGACATTCACCTTGTGGTCCTGAGGCTTATTGTCCATGTCCTGGCCCCACATCTGGACCCGGTAAATACCGTTTGGAGGTGCCACGGGATTCAGGATTACCGAGTCGCCACCCTTGATATAGAGGTCAGTAATACTCGGAATGAGCTGAAACTCCGTGTCATAAGACTTTCCCTTGGCGTTCTTATTCCAAAAAATCGCGTTAGCGAAATCAATGGTTCGGTCAACGACAATCGCCCCCTGACGAACGACGCGGATCCTAACTGGACCGGAGATATCCTTCGTATTGTTATCGTTTCGGTTTTTCTTGATGGCGAACCTGGTTACTCGCCAGTTACCAGTCTCGTTGATCTTAAATTCAATTTGGGGGTTGTCCCCCAAGAAATCTGGCTTAGCATCGGTAAGAGAAAACTCTTGATCCTGCTGCCCTGGGACACCCGGAATATCTCCCGGGGCAGCAGCGCGGTCTTGTGAATCCGCAACCTCCTCCGCGGGGCGCCCCTTGCCATAACCAGACTCGGCAAGCTGTGCCTCGGACGGCACTTCGGCGCTCTCGGCGATCGCGTACTCACCGGCGTCGGTCGTGCGGGCCTCAATCTCAACGACCTGCGGCGGAATCGTGTGCAGGGCGTTCAGGTTGAACGCCACAAAACCGCCATCCTTAGCGTTCACGTAGCCGTAGTCGTAAGGCTCGAGCTTGCGGCCATCAGCAGTGACGGACAGGACTTCCTTGATCTCGCCCTTGCCCTCACGCTTGAGCGCGAAGATGTTTTCCTTCGACGCCTTGCCGCCGAACTCCCATGCCTCGCCATCGGGGTCGTTGACCACGATGCGGTCAACGACGCCCTTGCGCTCGACGGTCACGGGGTTCGCGGTGGCCGGGGCCTCTGCTGGTTTCGAAGCAGATGCAGAGGCCGGATTAGAGGCCGACGCTGCGGCAGGCGCCGAAGGCGTGGCGGAGGAAGACGGTGTGTCGTCGTCCATCCACGAGTAGGTGGGCAGGCCGGCGTCGTCGGTAGTGATGTCGGAGACCGTCGTGGTCTCCTCCGCCTGAACGGCCGGGTACGCGCCCAGGCCGGCGGCCAACGCCACCGAGGCTACTACGGCTGCAAGTCCACGGGCACGGTGCCGAGCAGGAGATCCTGCAGGTTTGATAAAGTTTCGCATTTTTCTTTCCCTACTTCCGCTTTACCGTGTCTCGTTCTTGCTTCGCCGCGCCAGGAACAATCCCAGCACAATTAACAGTCCGCCAAGTCCCGCGGCCCACAGCACGTTCGCGCCGGTGGACGCCAGCGACCCGCGCTCTTTCTCGGGGACGGCGCGGGGGTGGGTCACCGTCGTGACCACCCCGTTCGGTTTCGTTGTCACGATTGTCGACGGCACCGTGGTCGTCACCGTTGTCGGTGTGCCATTCGGAGGGGTCGTGGTGTACGTCGTCCGGATGGTGGTGCTCACTCGAGGAGGTGTCGACGTCGTCGTCTTCGTCGTGGTCACCGTGTTACCGGGCTTTGTTGGCGTCGTTGATGGTGGCTCGGAAGGCTCCCACGGTGGTGGGGTGCCGTAGCTCTTGTCCCACTTCATCACCAGGACGTTTTCGTACTCGTAGCGGATGCCGCGTTCGTCAGGAAGTGGGAGGATGAGCAGCTTCGGGCTGCTCAGGTGGTACTCGTACTTCGTGTCCGGCGCGGACTCCTCCACCAGGTACAGGCCCGGGGTGAGGTTGTCGAACATGACCTCGCCGCGCTGGTTCGTCGCCTTCGTTTCGATGACGTCGAGGCCGCGCGAGCGGGCGTCGTCAAGCGTGGTTTTCTTTGCCACGTTGCGGCCTTGCTCCGAGGTGATGTCGATGCCCCGCACCTTCGACAAGGTGAACTTGGCGCCGGCGATGGCGGGAGGCTTCTGACCGGCCGGGACCTGGTCGTACGGGTTGGTGCCCTGCTTCTTCAGCAGCAACTGGATCGGCTTATTCTTGTCGATGCTCGCCGGATTCAGGTTGGCGTCATTACCGCTGATTGGGCGCACGTCAGCCACCGCGGGCGTCAACGCACCCGTGGCGAGCAACGCCGCGGCACCACACGCCGCCAAAAGTTGGGACACACGCATCAGGACAGAGCCTCCTCAATCATCGCGTCCTTGCGGTCGCTTTTCTTCTTTTCGCGGTACACCCACCAGATCAGCGCCAGCAGGATGAGCAGGGACACCCCGCCGAGGGCCCACATCCACCACTGCAGGGTGGAGGTGGAGTCGTCGAGGACGCTGGCCTCGTCTGGGTCCATGGGTACTCGCTCCGCGTGGACGAGCAACCGGTGCGTATTGATGCCGTACGGCGTACAGGTGATCAACGTCAGCAGGTCGCGCTCGGGGTCAGCGCGCAGGCTGTCGGTCTCATCCGGCAGGACAACTTCGATGTCGTACACCTTGTACTTCATGCGCTCGCCGAACGTGGAGACGTAGACGGCGTCGCTGACTTTGATGTCGGAAAGGTTGTCGAACAGGGTGGACGTCGTTAAGCCTGTGTGACCCGTGATGACCGAGTGGAACCCCTTCCCACCTGTAGGAAGCGCCGACCCGTACAGGTGGCCGAGCCCCTTCTGCAGGGTGTCCTCCGCCGTGCCGTGGAAGACGGGCAGGCGCAGGTCAATCGCCGGAATCGCGATCTGCGACATCGCCGACACACCCTCCAGCTGACGCTCGTACTCCTTGTAGTCGGCGTTGTCCTCGCTGATGCGGGCAAGCCACGGGTCGAGGATCGGCCCGTCGGTGTGCGCCTCGTTGTACGCCTTCGCGGCTTCGAACGCAGCATTCACGTCTTCGACCGGCGTTTGCTGCAGTTCCTCCTCGTAGATCCTCGCCACTTCTTCCTGCACCCGGTTGTTCCACTGCGTCGCGATCACCGGGTACATCAGCACGGTCAGGCCCACAAGGATGATGAGGACAGGCAACGCGACACGCTGAAAAAACGACTTTGACGCCGGCTGTTTCCGGTGCTTCGCCGTCACTGCTGTGGTCACGTTGCTGTCCTCTCTCGGGCCATCCCTTATCGACGACCCCTTCTCTTCAAAACTGGGGCAGGAGTTTTAGGCCGTCCCGCCGACCGGCCATACCCCGCGGGGCTGTCCCGCAGGGCTGGTTTCCCTGCTTGGCTGGTTGCCCGCAGGGACTCCTACATCACTTAGGACTTAAGCCTTACGACTTAAGCGGTGCGGGAGTTGCGACGTGCCGCGTAGACACCGCCGCCGATAATCGCGAGACCCGCCAGGGCCACGATCAAAATACCCATACCACCGGTGGCTGGGAGGGTCGGCGTGGTCTTCTTCAGGTTGTCGACAACAGCACCGTTGGCGATCTCGTTCGAGTCCGCAACCGCCTCGAATGCAGTCTTACCCGCATTGAGCTTCTTGGTCGTTTCCTTCGTCAGCACGATCTCGCGGACTGCCGCCTTGCCCTTCGGAGTCTCGTAACCCTTAGGAGCCTTGGTCTCCTTGATGCAGTAGTTAGCTACAGTCTCTTTCGGCACTGCGTTATTAACCCAGTCAGTAACGTGAAGGCCCGGGAAGGTCAGGCTACCGTTTGCATCGGTGATACCGGTCTGGATAGCTGCACCTTCGAGGTCGTTCTTGGCGGCATTGCACTTGCCTATCTGGAACTCAGCACCAGGAAGAGGCTGGTTCTCCTTGCCATCAACTTCACCACGCTTGTACACGGAGATGTCGCCGACGTAGGTCACAACCTTGTCGTCCGGCGTCTCCTTGGGTTCATCGTCGGTGTCGGTACTGGGGTTACGGAAGACGAAGGACTCGCGGACAGAGTTCTCAATGCCCTTGGAAGCGGCATCGTCCTTGAGCATGGTCGCCTCGACCTTCACGCGCACGGTTTCGCCTGGCTTCAGGCCCGCCTTCTTCGCGTCAACAGTCACGGTGAAGGCCTGGTTTGCGCCAGCGGCCAGCCCTTTGGTGTTGGTCGTCGGGACCGCGGCGTCCGGTTTCACGGTGTAGTTGGCAGCATTAATAGCTACGTCCTTGCCATCGCGAACGACGTATACGCCCTTAATAAAGGCATTGTCTGCGGTGTTCCACTGCAGCTCGGCGCTGTTCGAGGCATCAGTAAGCGTCAAGTTCTTCAGCTCGCGGCCTTCCGGCGCAGCCGGGACAACACCGTCGAGCGTGTACTGCACAACCGCATTCTCAGCCGGGCGTGGGCCGAGGTAGCCGGGCTCACTTGCCTTGCGCTTTGCCTCGCTGCTCAGTGTGTTCTTCCCTGTATCCTCGACAGTCTTGGAGACCTTCGCCATGGAGTTCTTCGGGTAGACCTGCACGTTAGTGTTCCAGCCAGTGCCCTCCTTGTTAGTCATCGGCAGGAAGACGATGAACGGGTCGGCCGGTACATAGGTCTCGGTGTCATTGCTGGGAGTCTTAGTCTCACGAATGATGTACGCACCAACCGGCAGGTCCAGAGAGGTCTGGCCGTTCGTATCGGTATCCTCAAAGGCCTTCGCAGGCTCGGTCCCAAGCTTCTCCGCCCCGGCAATGTCACGCTTGTTTGCAAGCTCGGCGACCTTGTTGAAGTTCTCCTGCTTGGTGATATCTACTTTGATCTTCTCGGCCGTGAAGCCGACACCCTGAAGCGGTGCGCCGGAGGCATCAGCATCGGTCTCACCATTAGCCGGGCGCAGCTCAGTCGGGTTGACCCGCTTGTTGATGGTCAACTTTACGGTTCCATCAGTCGGAATGCTGGCGGCATCCGGAACGCCGGGCGCGGTGTTCACAGCGGTCGCATTCATGGTCTGCGCCATCGCGTCCTGCGCAGCGATGCCAGCGGAGCCGGCGAAGGTCAGGCCTGCTGCGATTGCGATCGCGGCGGTTTTCTTGAGGGCAATTGCCATTTGATTTCCTTCCAAAAGAGGTCTCTCGGGGCCCTCAGCGCACTTCAAGAATGTTCGTTTCTTACGCACACGTCAGTGGCCCAACTTTGGGGACACCTCGAATCTACCCACCCCCCTCCGCTTTGTCCAAGTCATTTCGTACGAAATCTCAAGGTTTCTCAGGCAACAATTCGACGCATTAGTACAGCTCAAATCGGTTTTATTCGTCGACCATCACTTATGCCACCAACTGTCGATTACCGCTAGACATTCTGCCCGCCAGGTTTTCCCAAAACTCTTAGAGCATTCTTATACCTCGTAACCCCTTTTGTGGTGCTTTTCGACGCCCATCAGTACAAAGCCCGCATCCCAAACTAGGGCCGCTACTCCCATCGCGTCGCAGCCGTAACCATTCCGGTCGACATGGTCCGGTCGACCAATGCTGGTCAGCGCAAAATCGGCGAAATGACGCGAAAACAGCCTATATTGCCGTGACCTGCGTTGGTCGACGGGAAGAGGTCGACGTAAGGAGGTCGACGGGAACACTGCGAAGGCGGCAGCCGGCAGATCGGACCACACGCAAATCCATTCACAAATTTCCGAGTCAGCTCGGGGCGACACATCGCACCCCCATCACCCCGAAGCCCAACTCAGTTCAAAGCACAAAAATCCCGGGCCACCCCACCGCGAAAGCAAAAGCGGAAGCGGGGCGCCCGGGAACTAGCTACAAGCAGCCAGGTTTACATCATGCCTGCCATGGCGTCTGGGTCCATGCCTGCACCGGCGGCGCCGGCTGGCTCAGGCTTGTCGGCAACGACGGCCTCGGTGGTCAGGAACAGGGCCGCGATGGAGGCAGCGTTCTGCAGTGCGGAGCGCGTCACCTTCGCCGGGTCGTTAATGCCGGCTTCCATCATGTCCACGTACTCGCCGTTGGAGGCGTTCAGGCCCTGACCGTCAGGCAGGTTGGCGACCTTGTCAGCGACAACGCCTGGCTCCAGACCAGCGTTGAGGGCGATCTGCTTCAGCGGTGCGGAAAGCGCCTCGCGAACGATCTTCACGCCGGTGGCTTCATCGCCTTCGAACCCGAGGTCGTCGACAAGCTCGCGGGCAGCCTGCAGGAGGGCGACGCCACCGCCGGCGACGATGCCTTCCTCGACGGCTGCCTTCGCGTTGCGGACGGCGTCCTCGATGCGCAGCTTCTGCTCCTTGAGCTCAACCTCGGTGGCTGCGCCGACCTTGATCACTGCGACGCCACCGGCCAGCTTGGCCAGGCGCTCCTGCAGCTTCTCGCGGTCGTAGTCGGAGTCGGAGTGCTCGATTTCGGCGCGGATCTGCTTGACGCGGCCGTCGATCTGGGCCTGGTCACCGGCGCCCTGGACGATGGTGGTCTCATCCTTGGTGACGACAACCTTGCGTGCCTGACCCAGCAGTTCAGTGGTGGCGGTCTCCAGGGAGAGGCCGACCTCTTCGGAGATGACCTGGCCACCGGTGAGGATGGCGAGGTCCTGCAGCATGGCCTTGCGGCGGTCGCCGAAGCCTGGTGCCTTGACGGCGACGGACTTGAAGGTGCCGCGGATCTTGTTCACAACGAGGGTGGACAGGGCTTCGCCCTCGACGTCCTCGGCGATGATCAGCAGTGGCTTGCCGGACTGCATGACCTGCTCCAGCAGCGGGACGAGATCCTTGACGTTGGAGATCTTGGAGGAGACCAGCAGGATGTATGGGTCTTCCAGGACGGCTTCGCCGCGCTCCATGTCGGTGGCGAAGTATGCGGAGATGAAGCCCTTGTCGAAGCGCATGCCTTCGGTGACTTCGAGGTCAACGCCGAAGGTGTTGGACTCCTCGACCGTGATCACGGACTCCTTGTTGACCGCACCGTTGCCCACGGCGTACATCGCCTCGGCGATCTTCTTGCCGATCTCCGGGTCGGAGGCCGAAATGCCTGCCGTGGAGGCGATCTGCTCCTGGGTCTCTACTTCCTTCGCGTTATCCAGCAGGTACTTGGAGACCTTCTCGGTCGCTGCCTGGATGCCGCGCTTGATGCCCATCGGGTTGGAGCCAGCTGCGACGTTGCGCAGGCCCTCGCGGACCAACGCCTGTGCCAGGACGGTTGCGGTGGTGGTGCCGTCGCCGGCGACGTCGTCAGTCTTCTTGGCTACTTCCTTGACCAGCTCGGCGCCGATCTTTTCGTATGGGTCCTCGAGGTCAATCTCGCGGGCGATGGTGACACCGTCGTTGGTAATGGTTGGTGCGCCCCAGGACTTCTCCAGGACGACGTTGCGTCCCTTTGGCCCAAGGGTGACCTTGACGGCGTCGGCTAGTGTGTTCAGGCCGTTTTCTAGGCTGCGGCGTGCTTCCTCGTCGAATGCGATCATCTTAGCCATGTAAGTTTTCTCCTTGTATTCGTCGTAAAGTGCAGGCGCCCGCGACGGCACGGTTGGCGCGTAGCCAACCTCACCCGCGTTAGCACTCAATTGCCTCGAGTGCTAAGACACAGTTTTAGCACTCTCGCCCGCCGAGTGCAAGGAACCATCTTCGGCAACCGAGGTGACCTTGGAGCGCGTCTTCGAGTACACGAACCACACCAACACAACAAACAGGGCCGTACTGAACCATGGCGTCCAGGACTGCTCCGTGAACACCTCCAGCGGGCTCTCCCCTGCCGCGCCCGCGATGAGCGCCGCGTTGAGCACGCCGAACAGGGACTCGCCGACGATCATGCCCGTGGCCACCAGGGTGCCCATCCGGCGCGCGAAGTCCGGGTGGCGCTGCACCTGCGCCCAACGGTTGTAGATGTATCCGACCAGCCCGCCGATCGGCACGATCACCGTGACCGACACCGGCAGGTACATACCCATGCCCACAGCCAGCGGCGGCAAGCTGTACTTGCCCGTGGTGCGGGTGAGGGTCTCGTCGATAATGATGAGGACCACGCCGATGCCCGCACCCAGCAGAATCAAGCCCCAATCCAGCGAACTGTTGAAAATGCCGTTCGCCACCGAGGACATCAGCGCCGCCTGCGGTGCCGCGAGCGCGTCCGGGCCTGCGCCCTCCATGCCCTGGAAGCCGAAGCCGGTGAGCATCACCTGCAGGATCGGCGGGATGACCACCGAGCCGAACAGCACACCAATAATCAGCGCCACCTGCTGCTTCCACGGCGTCGCCCCCACCAGCTGGCCCGTCTTGAGGTCCTGCAGGTTATCGTTCGAAATCGTGGCGATGCCAAACACGATCGCTGCCGTAAACAGCGTGTACGCCACCAGCGAGGCCGCATTCGCGTCCGTGCCCGCCATAAACGCACCAATCAGCAGCGCGCACGAAAGCACCGCAATAATGCCAATCGAGGAAATCGGGGAGTTCGACGCCCCAATCAACCCCGCCATATAGCCACACACCGACGCCACAATCAGGCCAATGACCAGGATGAACAGCACCGAGATCATGGTGAGCGACAGCGCGTGCTCGTGGATATCGGTGCCGCGCACGAAGTTCCACAGCAGCATGCCAATCGGCAGCATCGACGCCACAATCACGCCCGCCACGATCGGGAACGGGATGTCACGCTCCGTCACATCGACGACCACGCCGTCATGCCTCTTTTTCGACGACGCCAACGACGACGCAATACCCGTCGCAATCGGCTTCGCGATCTTGATCAGCGTCCACAGCGCCGCCACCGCCATCGTGCCCACGCCGATAAAGCGGATCTCGTCCGCGAACGTCGTGGAGACCACCTCGGCCAGCTCCAGGCCTGCTCCCATGTTGTCCGCCGACTTCATAGGCAGCAGGATCGCAAAGGAAATGACGACGCCAACCAGCATCGCAATACCCACCGGCAGGCCCACCAAGTGGCCCACGCCCAGCAGCGCCAAGGACAGCGAACCGCCCATCATCGTGCCGCCGCCACCAACGCGGAAGAACCCGGCAACCTCGCTAGCCACCGCCTTCATCGCCGCCAACAGCGAGTAGAACGCGGACGTCAACGCGCCCAGAATGATCACGCGCAGGCCCTCGGCGTTCTCCGCGTGATCACGCTCCGAACCACCATTGTCCCCGTCGCCAACGCGCAGCACCTCCGCCGCCGCGACACCCTCCGGGTACGGCAGGTCAGAGCCGGTCACCAGCGCGCGACGCAACGGAATCGAATACATCACGCCCAAAATGCCGCCAAGGGCGCAGACCAGGGCGGTCGTCCAAAAAGGGAAACCCTGCCAGTAGCCGACCATCACCAGGCCGGGCAGGACGAAAATGATCGCCGACAGCGTACCCGCAGCCGAGGCAATCGTCTGCACAATGTTGTTCTCACGCACATTGTGCCCGGCGAACTTCCGCAGCACCGCCATAGAAATCACCGCCGCCGGAATGGACGTGGCAAAAGTCAACCCGACTTTCAACCCCAAATACACATTCGCAGCAGTAAACACCAAGGTGATCAAGCCACCAATGATGATCCCGCGCAGCGTCAACTCACGCATCGTCGAGGCCATTGCAAGACCTTTCAATATATAGGCATAAAAACGAACGGAAAGGATTGTACTCCTCCGGTTGGTGGTACTTTCGACCACATGACACAAACAGCTTTTACCCCAAACCGCGACCGCATTTTCGACGACCTCTCCGCCCTCGTAGGCTTCAACTCCCCACACTCCACGCCTGAGCTTGCCGACCAGCACGAAGCTGCCTGCGCCTGGACCGTTTCCGCGCTCGAGGCCCTCGGACTGGACGTGACCCGCCACGCGACCGTCGATAATGCTGACACCATCATCGCCACCAAAGCCCCAGTCGGCGACGCCCCCACCGTCCTCCTCTACTCCCACTACGACGTCGTGCCTGCCAACAACCCCGACGCCTGGACCAGCGACCCCTTCACCCTCACCGAACGCGACGGCCGCTGGTACGGCCGCGGCGCCGCCGACTGCAAAGGCAACCTCGCCATGCACCTCGAAGCGCTGCGCCTCATCCAGGCCAACGGCGGCACCGACCTCGGCATCAAGGTCGTCGTCGAGGGCTCTGAGGAGCTCGGCGGCGACGACGGCCTCGGCAAACTTATCGACGCCCACCCCGACCTCTTCCGCGCCGACGCCATCATGATCGCCGACTCGGGCAACGCCGCCGTCGGCGTCCCAACGCTCACCACCTCCCTGCGCGGCGGCGCCCAGATCAACGTGACCGTCGAGACGCTGCAAGGCGCCATCCACTCCGGCTCCTTCGGCGGCGCAGCCCCCGACGCCGCCCACGCCCTGGTCCGCATCACCGACTCCCTCTTCGACGAAACCGGCCGCACCAGCATCGACGGCGTCGACTGCACCGCCACCTGGAACGGCCAGCCCTACCCAGCCGACACCTTCGCCACCGACGCCGGCGTCCTCGACGGCGTCGCCCTCAACGGCACCCCCGACGACAACCCCGCCGACATGGTCTGGGCCCGCCCCGCCATCACGATGATTGGGTTCACCTCCACCCCCGTCGCCGACGCCGTCAACGCCGTCAACCACCGCGCTGAAGCCCAATACAACCTCCGCGTCCCCGCAGGCACCGACGCCGCCGCCATCGCCAACGCCGTCAAGGAACACATCCACGCCCACACCCCCAACGGCGCCCACGTCACCGTGGAAATCTCCGGCGTCAACGAACCATTCGCCACCGACCCCAACCACCCGGCCATCGCCCTGTTCGGCGACTGCCTCCAAACCGCCTACGACGGCGCCGACCTCGCCCTCATCGGCTCCGGCGGCTCCATCCCGCTGACCATCACGCTGCAGAACCACTTCCCCGACGCCGCCATCGCCCTCTACGGCGTCGAAGAACCGCAGTGCGGCATCCACGGCGTCGACGAATCCGTCGACCCCACCGAAATCGAACGCATCGCGGTGGCCGAAGCGCTCTTCCTGCAGCAGTACGGGAAGTAGCCGGGTTTCGGCCGGGTTTCGGCTGGGTTTCGGCTTGTTTTTGCTGGCTGGGGCGCTGTCTGGGCGCCTGCTGGGCGCCCCCAAAACCCAAACTGTAGTAACAGGATGGTAGTAATCCCCATTTCGCACAACTTTTCGAGGATTACTACAATCCACCTACTACACTTTGCAGATTTGGCTGGTTCAAATGGGGCGGAGAGCGCGTCGAAAAGCTGGTGAATCTAAAGCTCCGACGGGTCGATGCCAAACTCAGCCAGGACATCCTGGAGGCTGATGCGCTTGCCACTGTCGGTCAGCATTCGCGTGAGCGCGAGTGCCAGGTCCAGGGCGTCCTGCCGCTCAGCCTCAAGCCGCTCAAACTCACCCGCCGACATGATGACGGCCACCGGCCCGCCACCGTCAATGATCACCTTGCGCTCATACAGGCCCAAACCAAACACATGGTGTGAGGCGTTTGCCGCAAGATCCGCGAGATCCACGTTGGAAGCAATCAATTCGGTACCCCTAACTGAAATCTATCCTTTTGACCAGGTCATTACTCCAGCGGATGGCGTCCTCTAGACCTAATATTTCGACTCCAGGAAGCGTCATATTCTCCACCGCGGCCCTATAAACATCGTCCCAGCCCTCGCCCCTAACAAATTCAGGCGGCCATGAGTGATCGCCTCTGTACTTGAACGTTTGCTCGCACAGCTCTTTCGCCTTGCTATAGTCAATATCTTCATTAGCCACGAGTATCTGCAAATCTACGAGATCATGCGCTCGCTGACTATCAGGAAATGTAGCCGCATGTATTTTCTGTGCAATTTGGTGTTCAGGCTTCACAACCGGTACAGGGTCCGGTGCATCAAACCCCAGGTCCATGAACAACGATGAGAGTTCATCCGAAATCTGCCTGTCCACAGAGTCCGCAACATGTAGCTCGTTATGCGCCACCTCAAACCTCACGGTCTTCCAGTCCTTCCCTTCGTACTGGAGCTTGATATCAAAAGGAGTCATTACATACTGCGGCGGAACCCCTGCAGGGCTGGGCTTCTTCACCTGCTTCACTCTTCCAGTAAAGCCTTGCCATCCCGCTTCAAGTTTGTCCTCCAGTTCATCCAAGAAGTGGTCTTCGTCCTGCTGTCGCGCGGCATCGAGATCCTTTGTGGCACGAGCTCCACTGCCGTAGCGAACAGCCATCGCACTTCCGCCTTTGACCACTCCCTGTGGAAGCATCTGCGCAACTACAACAAGCGCCATTACGTTCTCTCGCTGTGTCTCACGCGCCTGATCGTTTTCTATGTTTCTGATCTTCTGTCGTAAGGACACAATGTTTACCGGCCGGCTCATCCCACCAGCCCCTTCAGCTCCCGATACTGCTTGCCTCGAATAAACCCTTCCTGGTAGGCATCCTCCACCATCGCCTCCCAACGGTCGGCCATAACTGCTGGGCGAACCTCCACGAGCGCCTCCGCGACGGGCTGCGACGGAATACCGTGATATTTCTTCACTTGAGCGTCTGGTGGAGCGGACCTAATCCGCCATGTTCCAGGCATCTTCCGGCGGTGTCGACGCGGCGAAGCTAGATAGACATTCTTGGGATTGAGCTCACCGATCCCGGTAACCTGCAATGTGGTTTCCCCACATGCATGCACGCCAGCACCTAGCGTGAGAATAATTTCGCGGAGAAAATCAAAATCGTCGGCGGCAGGATAGTACGGATCCCGATACACGCCACGCTCCCGCTTCTCGACGGCCCCTCGCGCCGCAAGCTTCCGCAACTCAACATCAGGCACGCCCCGCACACGGGCGAGAGCCGGAGTGACATACCCGTCGTTTTCCAAAGCGATTTGTCGCAGCTTTTCCCTATACGTAACCATGGACAAACCGTACCGTTTTTGGTGCGGTTTGTCCATAGTCGTGCTCGCCTGGATCTTCGCCGCCCCAGCTCCGAGAGTTCATAGCGTGCGCTTAGAAGCGTGCGATGCAGGTCGCGCATTTCCACCGGCCAGAGACGGTTTTCGGCGACCAGCGTCGCACTCCTTTAACACCTCGGCACGAACGAGTTCACGTGAAAGCCACGGCGCGCGAGCCCGCCACCTCGGAAAAGTTCCCGCGATCAGCGTTGAACCCGGGAACTTTCTTTGTGGACAGGCGTCGCGACCTGCAGAAACGCAACCGATGGTCGACCGGAACCAGCCTGAAACGCAAAATGGTTCCCAGTCGTGGGAACGTTTTCGAAGGGGGCGCGGGCGCGAGGCGCAGGCGCACCAGGGGGCCAGACAGGCAGGCCAGCCAGGGCGAAAGCCGTTCGCAAAATGTCGGAGCTGTGAGTACAGTGAGATTTTGTTGGTCGCGCCACTGATCATGACGCGCCTTGTTTCTAGTTTCGACGGTGCATGGTGGGCAGCTGCGTTGCTGTGGCGCGCCGAAGCTGAAGAAGCTAAGGAAGCTGAACAAGGAGGCCCGGGTTGTGTTGACGCTACTTGTCGCGCTGTTCGTCGCGACGTCGGCGGCGCCGTTGTTGATCCGTACGATCGGTAGATCGGCGTTTGCGCTGGTGGCGTTGGTGCCGCTGGGCGGGTTCGCGTGGATGGTGTACCTGTTCGCAAAGGGTGTCTTTGTGGATGGTGGGGAGATCGTTTCGCGGATTCCGTGGATGCCGTCGGCGGAGTTGAACCTGGATTTCAGGTTGGACGCCCTGGCGGGCTTGTTCAGTTTGATTATTTTGGGCGTCGGCTCCTTGGTGTTGTTGTACTGCTGGGGCTATTTCGATTCGAATCCGCGCAGGTTGGCCAAGTTTGGCGGGGAGCTGACCATGTTCGCCTCCGTGATGTACGGGTTGGTGATTTCGGACAGTTTCTTGCTGATGTACGTGTTTTGGGAGTTGACGTCGATACTCTCGTACATGCTGGTCAGCTACTACGGTGAGCGGGCGTCGTCGCGAAGGGCGGCGATTCAGGCGCTGATGATTACGACGTTCGGCGGGCTGGCGATGCTCGTCGGCATTAACCTGCTGGGCTACAAGACGGGGATTTGGCGCCTCAGCGAGGTGTCGCAGTTTGCGAATATTGAGAATACGCCTGCGATTTCGACGGCGATTGTGCTGATTATGTTGGGGGCGATGACGAAGTCGGCGCAGGCCCCGTGGCATATTTGGTTGCCGGGGGCGATGGCGGCGCCGACGCCGGTGTCGGCGTATTTGCACTCGGCGGCGATGGTGAAGGCCGGGATTTACCTGGTGGCGCGCCTGGCGCCGGATTTGGCGGTGGTGAGTACCTGGCACCTGGTGGTGCTTTCGACCGGCGTGTTCACCATGATCCTGGGTGGCTGGCTGGCGCTGAAGCAGCGTGACCTGAAGCTGATCCTGGCGTACGGCACGGTGTCTCAGCTGGGCTTTATCACGACGGTGATCGGTATTGGGTCGCGTGAGGCGACGATGGCTGGCCTGGCAATTACGTTCGGGCACTCGATGTTCAAGGCGACGCTGTTCATGATCGTGGGCGCGATTGACCACTCGACGGGCACCCGCGACATCCACGAGCTGTCGGGGTTGGCGAAGCGGGAGCCGTTTGTGGCGTTTTTGGCGGCGGTGTCGGCGGCGTCGATGGCGGGTATTCCGCCGTTCTTCGGCTTTGTGGCGAAGGAGTCGGCGCTGGAGGCGGTCCTGAACGAGGAGATGCTGCACGGCATGCCGGGTTACATGACGCTGGTGGCGATCGTCGCTGGTTCCATCCTGACGATGGCCTACTCGCTGTACTTCTGGTGGTCCGCCTTTGCGACGAAGCCAGCACACAACAACGGCGAGTCGAAGGCGGTGCGCGAGATGCACCCGATCGGCCCGACCTTGTGGATTTCGCCGGCGGTGCTGACCACGTTGACGGTGGTGTGCGGTATCTTCCCGGTGCTGCTGTCGACGGCGTTCAACGAGTACCTGGATGTGCGCTTCCCCGGCGGCGAGCAGGAGGAGTTGGCGCTGTGGCACGGGATTACGATCCCGCTGGTGCTGACGGCCGTGATTGTGCTGGGTGGCGTCGTCATGTTCTGGCAGCGTGCGTTGCTGAAACCGCTGCAGACGGGCAAGCCTGCGCTCGGCAATGGTGACGCGTTGTGGGACGCGCTGCTCACGCAGCTGCGGACTGCGTCGCTGCGGTTGACGGCGTCGACGCAGCGCGGTTCCCTGGTGATCAACCTGGGCGTGATTTTCGCGGTGTTGGCCGTGGTGCCGCTGGCGGCGCTGGTGCTGGGCCGCTCGAACGATATTCGGATGATGTTGTGGGATTCGCCGTGGCAGGGCCTGGTGGTGTTCATCATGGTCTGCATGGCTGTCTTTGCGACGGTCCAACGCAACCGCCTATCCGCCGTGGTGATGGTGGGGCTGACCGGCTACGGCATGGCGACGATCTTTGCCCTGCACGGCGCGCCGGATCTGGCGCTGACGCAGGCGCTCGTGGAGACCATCGTGATGGTGGTGTTCATGCTGATCCTTCGCAAGATGCCGACGGAGGTCGAGCCCCGCAGCGACGACAACCGGGCCCGTGCCTGGCTGTCGATCCTGACTGGCGTGTCGGTTGTGGTGATCGCCATGTTTGCGATGAGCGCGCGCACCGCCGACCCGATCTCGGTGTTCATGCCGGAGCTGGCGCACGACATCGGCCACGGCCGCAACACGGTGAACGTGCTGCTCGTGGACCTGCGCGCCGCCGATACATTCGGCGAGATCACTGTGCTGGTGATCGCGGCGACGGGCGTGGCCAGCCTGATCTTCGGCACCGGCAAGTTTGGGCGCTCCTCGAGGCGCCCGACGCTGTCCACCACCAAGCCGCGCTGGCTGGCCAGCGGCGTGGATTCGGAGACGGCGCAGAACCGTTCGCTGATGGTGGACGTGGCAACACGGATCCTGTTCCCGTCGATGATTCTGCTGTCCCTGTACTTCTTCTTCGGCGGCCACAACGCGCCCGGCGGCGGCTTCGCCGGCGGCCTGGTGGCGGCGCTGGCGTTCACGCTGCGCTACCTCGCGGGCGGGCGCCAGGAAATCGAGGAGGCCCTGCCTGTGGACCCGGCGAAGCTGCTGGGCACCGGCATGCTGTTCTCCTTCGCCGCGGCGGTGACCCCGATGTTCTTCGGCAACCCGCCACTCACGTCCGGCTACACCACGGTCACGCTGCCGCTTATCGGCTCGTTTGACGTCACCTCGGCGCTCGTGTTCGACGCCGGTGTGTACCTCATCGTGGTCGGCCTGACCCTGCACATCCTGACCTCCATGGGCGGCTACCTCGACCAAGAGGAAGACAACCGCAAGCAGTACGCTCGCCAGCGCGCTCGTGAGCTGCAGGAGAAGAATAAACGACGCCGCGAAGCGCAGGCAACGAAGCGGTTGGCGCGAAAGAGGCGTCGAGAAGCGGTCACTGGTGACGGTGACGCGACGGCAGGGCGGGGCCGGGCGTCGACAATTGGGGCGCCGGTGCACACCACCGCGCGTGGCCGCGAAAGGAGCGAGTAATGGAAGCGAACCTGTTCCTGCTCATCGGGTCGGGTGTGCTCGTGGCCACCGGCGTGTACCTGATGCTCGATAGGGCACTGACCCGCATGATCATGGGCGTGCTGCTGCTCGGCAACGGCGCGAACCTGCTGCTGCTGCAATCCGGCGGGCAGGCCGGCTCCCCGCCGATCATTGGGCGCATGTCTACCTTGTTCGGCGAGCGCACCGCCGACCCGCTCGCGCAGGCGATGATCCTCACCGCGATTGTCATTTCGATGGCGATGGTCGCGTTCATGCTGGCCCTGGCCTACCGCCAGTACCGCTACCGCACCGACGACATCATCGAGCGCGACGAGGAAGACCGCGCGATCGCCGCCCGTCCGAAGACCCCGGCGGCGGCCCCCGACCACGACGCCTCCGACGACCCAGAGACCGGACGCATGAGCTCCGAGGGCGACGCCTTCGGCCCACGCTCCTTTGAAGACCCCGTCAAGGAGGCCGACGATGACGAATAACCTGTTCGAGTTCGCCCACTGGGCGCTGCCCGCCATGCCGATCCTCACCGTCATGCCGCTGCTGCTGCCAGCGCTGGCAGCGGCGCTGATCCTGGTCACCGGGCGCGCCGTCACCCTGCAGCGCACCATCGCGCTGACGACTCTGTTCGCGCTGGCCGTCATCTCGGGTGCGATGATCATCATCGCAGACGTCCACGGCATCCAGACCGTCCAGATGGGCGGCTGGGAAGCACCCATCGGCATCACGTTGGTGGCGGACCGCCTGTCCACCATCATGGTGTTCGTCTCCTCCATCGTGCTGTTCGCCGTCATGTGGTACGGCATCTCCCAAGGGCTTCGCGACGGCGACGAGGACGACCCAGTCGCCGTCTTCCTCCCCGTCTACATGCTGCTGTGCATGGGCGTGAACCTGTCCTTCCTCGCCGGCGACCTGTTCAACCTGTACGTCGGCTTCGAGGTCTTCCTCGTGGCCTCGTACGTGCTGCTCACTCTCGGCGCCTCGCCGGGGCGTGTGCGCGCCGGCATCGGCTACGTGATGGTCTCCATGGCGTCCTCGATGGTGTTCCTGTTCGCGCTCGCGCTGATCTACTCCTCCACCGGCACGGTGAGCATGGCGCAGGTCGGCCAGCGCATGGCCGAGGTCCCGGACGGCACGCGCGCCGCGATCTTCGCCACGCTGCTCGTCGCATTCGGCATCAAAGCCGCCGTCTTCCCGCTCGACGCCTGGCTCCCCGACTCCTACCCCACCGCCGCCTCACTGGTCACCGCGGTGTTCGCCGGGTTGCTCACCAAGGTGGGCGTCTACGCCATCATTCGCGTCCGCACCACCATTTTTACCGACGGCTCCCTCGACACCCTCCTCATGTGGGTCGCACTCCTGACCATGGTCATCGGCGTGATGGGAGCGCTCGCGCAGAACGACATCAAGCGTCTCCTCTCCTTCACTCTGGTCAGCCACATCGGCTACATGATCTTCGGCATCGCACTCGGCACCGTCGCCGGCCTGTCGGGCGCGATCTTCTACGCCGTCCACCACATCCTGGTGCAGACCTCGCTCTTCCTGGTCGTCGGCCTGATCGAGCGCCAGGCCGGGTCCGCGCAGCTGCGCCGCCTCGGCTCCCTGCTCTACACCGCGCCGCTCATCGCTCTGCTCTACTTCATCCCGGCGCTCAACCTGGGCGGCATCCCGCCGTTCTCCGGGTTCCTCGGCAAGATCATGCTCATCCAGGCCGGTGCCGCCGAAGGCTCCTGGCTCGCCTGGGTGCTCATCGCAGGGGCCGTCGTCACCTCCTTATTGACGCTCTACGCCATGATCCTCGTCTGGTCCAAGGGCTTCCTCCGCGACCGCGCCGACGCCCCCGAGTCCGTCGCCATGGCGCGGCCCTCTTCGCTTACCGAGCGCCACGACACCATCGCCGTCGACGACCGCGCCGACGTCGGCCGCATCCCCGTCGGTATGCTGCTGTCCACCGCGCTCCTCGTAGCGACCTCCGTGGCCATCACGTTCCTCGCCGGCCCGATCTCCGCCATTACCGACCGCGCCGCCGAATCCGCCAGCGACCAACGCATCTACCAACACGCCGTCCTCTCCGGCGACCCCACCAACCCGACCCGGGACCTCGACGCCTTCCGCCAACCCACCGACTCCGGCGGCGGCAAAGACGCGCTCGCCCGCAAGTCAGCGCGCTCCGCTGACGGAGAGGACGTCGTCACGACAGAACGAGTCCCCCTCCCCGCCAGCGCAACCGCCGAACCGACAGGAGCACACCGATGAACCACCTCCTCACCGGCATCCGAAACCGCTTCCGCGGCGCCTTCGTCCTCTGGCTCGCATTCATGTGGGTCCTCATGCAAGGCGACCTCACCTGGGGCAACGTCGCCGCCGGGCTGGCGCTCGGCGTCCTGATCGTGCTCGTGCTGCCGCTGCCGAACATCCCCCGTAGCGGCAACAAAATCCACTGGGGCAAACTGCTGCTGTTCGTACTGCAGTGGTTCGCCGACCTCATCGTCGCCTCCGCCAAGGTCTCCTGGCTCGCGCTGCGGCCCGCCGCCCCGCCCAAAAATGCCATCCTCCGCGTGCCCATGCGCGTCTCCGACGACCTGGTCCTCTACCTCGCCACCTGCGCCTACAACCTGCAACCCGGCGGCAGTGTCACCGACATCGACATCGCCAACCGCGAATGGACCATCCACGTCCTCCACGCCGACAACCAAACCGACATCGACCGCGAAATCGCCAACGTAGCCAAACTCGAGCGCCAAATGATCGACATCTTCGAAAGCAGGCGATAGCCCATGAACCCCCAGGTATACAACGCATTCCTCATCGTCGCCGGCATCTTCCTCGCCATCGGCTTCCTCGTGCTGGCCTGGCGAGTCATCGTCGGCCCCGACTCCATGGACCGCGTCCTCGGCAACGACGCCATCACCGCATCACTCCAATGCATGCTGGCCCTCTACATCTGCTGGACGCTCGACACCACCGTCGTCAACGTCATGATGGTGATCGCGCTCCTCGGCTTCATCGCCTCCCTGTCCGTCGCCCGCTTCCGCAAACGCGACAACTCTTAGGAAGGACCCACCAATGACACTCGCATTCTTCCTCGACACCGCCTCCCTCGTCTTCATCCTCCCCGGCGCATTCATGGTGTTCTCCGCCGCCATCGGCACCGCCCGCTTCCAATCCACCATGGCGCGCATCCATGCCATCACGAAGCCCCAAACCACGGGGCTGGTCCTCATGATCATCGGCACGATTATTCGACTCTCGAATGGGCAGGCCGGAGGGGCCGCCGGCACCGGCGAGGCTGTCGGCACCCACGAACTTCACGACATCGGTGTCATCCTCATCCTGCTCATCTTCGCCCTGATGACCAACCCCGTCACCGCGCAGCGCCTCGGCCGCGTCGCCCGCCGCGAAGGCCTCTACGGCAACCCCGACTCCCTCAGCCGCAACGACCGACCCGCCGCCTACCACCCCAAGCGCGTCGACCCCACCAAGAAGTAGGTTTTTGGCGCTCCCGCGCGAGTCGCGCGCACCACATTCCTGGATTCCGCGAACGCCCCAAGGTGTTTCCCCTGGTCGCGCGCACCCCTCGTGGGAATGTGGTGCTCAAGGTCCAGACCCACTAGGTACTTTGCTTCTCTACAGGGCAAACGGCATGGTGAGGGTCGTACCACAATACCCGGAATAGGTCACCGGATCGGAAGCCCCATAATCGGGTCTCGCCAGATAGGCGGAATCGAAACACGCACTCCTCCGCAGAGGGCAGCGCTTGGATGCGCTTTTGGGCGTCGACACTTAGGGTCGAAACGTGTTGGTCATGGTTTCGGGGTCGTTTCTTCCGGCCGGACATGACGGTCTCAGCAAGGCACTCTTTCCATGTCTTCCGTGAAACGCTCTCCAAAAATGTCAAGAGCTCTTTCGTCTCTTTGGCCTCCAGCGACCATCGGCACCAGATTTCACTGGGAGGGATGTCCAATTCAGCGACTGTCCACCGAACAGGCATTTCCCGCCAGGCACTTTGTGTCGCCTCACTGGGCACACTTTTATCGCTTGCCACCGGCGACAAGTGCGGAACACGCTTACCCCCGAAGTTGTTTTGCTGACGCGCAAGCTTCTTCCGACTACGCTTTCCCCCACCCACGCGAACTAGACCGCAGACGCCGACTGCATCGAACTGTAGAAATCCTGCATGACTTCCTGACTCACCTCATGTGTGGAAGGTGCCCCCACTGCAACGCCTTCACGGGCTTCCCGCCACGGCCGCTCGCCATGCGCGAGGTCGCTCAACTGTTGGCCAGTGAGATGTCCGTATGCGTCGAGCACAGTGTCGATCGTCTCCCGCTCATCGTTTGTGAGCCGGTGAGCATCGCCGGGAAACATTTCGGGAGTTGCGGTGAAGTGCCCACGGTGTTGGTTGTATAGTTCACGGCACACTGGGCCGTTCGCCCAGGCCTCGAAACGGGAGTTAAACAGCGGCTTCTCGTCCCAGACCAAGCTCCAAGCCTGTGCGTAGTAAACGAGTTTTTGCAGCTTCATGGTACTCAGGCTTTCCCCCTGACGCTCCAAAATGTATCTCGCCACATCATTCACGTTTGCCATGCTGTTCCCCTCTCAACACTTATCGACGCCAACCCTACCCCATCAAGCATCAACCAGCCCCTACGCGCACCACATTCCCTCACGAGCTTCCAACCACCTGGGCTTATTCCAGCCCGCTCTGCAGAAATCCAGGATTTTGGTGTCACCCCAGCTGGCACGCACACCACATTCCTGGATTCCGCGAAGACCCCAACGCATTCCCCCAGGTCGCGCAACCTCCCCGCGGGAATGTGGTGCACTAGGCCCAAACAAGCTACCCCCAGGTCATCTCCTGCATCTCCGCGCAGGTCGCGGCGACAACGTCATGCCAAGAGCCGGTCATCTCGTAGATGCGGCGTTGCCGCTGGTAGCCGGCGCCGCGCTGCATGATCTCCAGCACCAGGTTCAGCTCGCGCGTGCACCCAAGCTGCGCAGCCACAGGCTGCAGGGTGTCCACCAAGGTAACGAGTTCGTCGCGGAGCCAGCGTTCGTCGGTGTCGCGGCTGGTGATTACTAGGGCGTCGAGGCCGTAGCGGGCCCCGCGCCACTTGTTTTCGGCGACGTGCCAGGGCTGGAGCGTTGGGAGGGCTTCGCCGGCGTCGAGAAGCTGGTCGTAGTAGACGACCAAGCAGTGCGTGAGCGCGACGACCGCGGCGAGTTCGCGCAGGTTGGAGGTGGCGTCGCTGATGCGGACTTCGATGGTGCCCCACTTGGCGGCGGGGCGGACGTCGAAGTGCATGGAGCCGGTGTGGTTGATCACGCCGGAAGTGCGCTGGTCGTCCATGAATTGGACCCATTCGGCCCAGCTCTGGAACTGGTACGGCATCCCGGCGGTGGGAAGCTGCTGGTAGAGCATGGTGCGGTTGGAGGCGTACCCGGTGTCCAGCCCGTCCCAGCCTGGGCTGGATGCGGAGATGGCGAGCAGGTGCGGGTAGTGCGTCATCACCGCGTTGATGATTGGCCAGACGCGGTCTTCGTGACTGATGCCGACGTGGCAGTGAATTCCCCACAGCAGCATTTGCTGACCCCAGTACTGAGTACGGTTGATCATTTCCTTGTAGGAAATTTTGGGGCTGAGGGTTTGCTCGCGGAAGTCGGAAAATGGGTGGCCACCGCTGGCCCACAGGTCGAGGTCGCGGGCGTCAGCTTCAGCGCGCACGACGGCCAAGCTCTCCGCCAGCTTGTCGACGGCCTCTTTCGTGTTCTTACATACCGGCGTCACCAGCTCGACCGTGTTTTGGAGGAACTCCCGCTCGAGGTGCACGTTGGGGTTGGTGGCGGAGATGGCGTCGATAATTTCGGGGGCGCGGGGTACCAGGTCCCGCGTCTCCTTATCAACGACACAGATCTCCCACTCCACTCCCAGTGTTGGCTCGGGGGAACGGGCGAACTCGCGGTATGGATCCATAAGTAGCCAGTCTAAACGCTGCGCTGGGCCCGCGCGGGGGTTTTATTCTCCCGCGAGGACGACAGTGATCGCCTCCGGCTTCTCGACGGCCTCTCGCGGCAAACTCGTATTCGCCGGCACATCCGTCGTCGCCCGAGGCGTACCGCCGATGCGCTGCGCCAACTCTGCAGCGATGGCGTCCGCGCCCGGGGTGTTCGGGTTGAAGAACACGAAGGTTTGTGGGAACGCGCCGTAGGTCTGCTCCGGCATGTTCATCGCGGCGGCATCGTTGGAGCGGTTCGCCACGTTGTACTGGGCGGCGAGGTCACCGGCGGTGCGGTTCGCCAGATCCGGGATGCCGGAGTTGTTGTAGACGTACACCTGCGCCTGCTCGCGAGCCAGACCGGCGGGGGCTGGCGCTGGCTGCTCGGCTGGCTGTGTCTGCTCAGCTGGCTTTTCCTGCTCGGTGGGTTTTTGCTCTTCGGTGGCTTGCTCTGACGGGCTCGCCGGCGCCGAGATCGCGGTTGTTGCCTGGGTGGCTTGGGTTGCTTGGGCGGTCGTGGCTTCGGTGGTGCCCGGCGCGGCTGCCTCCTGGTTTCCGTCGCCCTTGTTCATGGCGTAGATGCCCCACAGCAGCAGAAGTGCCGCGACGGCCAGCAGGATCATCGCGACGCCCCGCTTCGGGAACGCCGCCGCCGGCGCCGCTTCGTAGTTTTGGTCGTAGTCGTCCTCTTCGGCGCGGCGGTGGGCGCCCTGGTACTCGTTCTCAGGATTCACATTAGTCACATGCGCCACTCTAAACGTTTTTGCACACGTTTACACCTTCCCACGCGCACCGCGTTCCCGGTTTCGCCAACCGTCAGTACATTCCGGTCGAGGTGTTTAAGGAGTGCGACGCTGGTCGCCGAAAATCGACCGGGCTGGGTGAAAATGCGCGACCTGCATCGCACGCTTCTAAGCGCACGCTACGAGCGAAAAAGGTATCAAACCTGGCGGTTGCGAGCCCGTGTCGGCCGCAAGTTGAGCGCTACATACAGTGCTCTCTCCTGTCGCTTTCGTTCCGGTCGAGGTGTTTAAGGAGTGCGACGCTGGTCGCCGGAAATCGACCGGGCTGGGTGCAAATGCGCGACCTGCATCGCACGCTTCTAAGCGCACGCTACGAGCAGTTTGGGGCGAGGAGCGGGCCGGGTGCGCACCAAATTCCTGCATGGAATTATGCGACCTGGACTTTCGCAGATCCGCTTGCCGAAAAACAGGAATGTGGTGTCTGAGTGGGAGGGACGCGCACCAGATTCCTGGTTTTTGGCGGGCACGTTTGGAAAATCCCAGGTCGCTAGGGGAAAACCCGGAATCTGGTGCGCGATCACGCCGGGTCGGGGAACAATCTTCGTAAACAAACGTCGCGACCTGGAGAAACGAAAGCGTTGGTCGACCGGAGCCGGTCCCAAACGCAAAATGGTTCCCGGGCGCGGGAACTTTTTCAAAGCACGAGGGGCCAGAGCGAGCGGAAAACGATCACCGGTCGCGGAGGCGCTGCAGGCGGCGTACGAGTTGTGGGAATTCGGAAAGGGCGGAGGGGTCGTCGAGAAGGAGGTTGAGTTTTTGGTAATAGCGAACCGGTGTGAGCCCGAGCTGGGTGGTGATGGCCTCTTCTTTGGCGCCGATGGCGCGCGGGGCGTGGGCCTCGAAGGTGAGGATGGCGCGGTCCGAATCTGAAAGCTGCTCAGGCATGCCTATTATGGTAGCCATGACCATTCGACCGATCGTTATTTATGGCGACCCTGTCCTGCACAACCCGACGAAGCCTGTGGAGCAACCGGTCGAGGAGCTGCAGGAACTCATTGCAGACATGCACGAAACCATGGACGCCGCCAACGGCGTGGGCCTGGCCGCGAACCAGATTGGTGTGCCGCTGCGCCTGTTCGTGTACCACTGCCCTGACGGCGACACGATGCGCCGCGGCACCGTGATCAACCCGGTGCTGGAGACCAGCGAGATCCCGAAGACCATGCCTCGCGACGACGGCGAGGACGACGAAGGCTGCCTGTCCGTTCCGGGCGAGGGCTTCCCCACCGGCCGCGCGGACTGGGCCAAGGTCACGGGCCTGGATGAAAACGGCAACGAGATTGAGGTCGAGGGCACTGGGTTCTTCGCGCGGTGTCTGCAGCATGAGGTCGGCCACCTGGACGGCTTCGTGTACACGGACGTGCTCACCGGCCGCTACAAGCGCGAGGCGAAGCGCGCGATCAAGGCGAACGGGTGGACGGAGCCGGGCAACACGTGGCTGCCGGGCACGGACGAAGACCCGTTCGGGCACTAAGGCACTAACAGCAAGATGTTCCGCCAAGAAGCGCCCGCTGTCGGGGGCAGGGTGACGGTTCGCTACCGCACGGAGTCCGGGGTCAATGAGGCGATCGGGGAGGTCGTGGGGTTGGACCCGCTGCGGGTGCGCCGCCGCGATGGGCGCGAGGTGACGATCACGGAACCGGTGGCGGTGCGTTCGCTGGCGCCGAAGACGGTTCGGAATTCGGAGATTCGTCGAAAAGAGGTGGAGCTCGCGGAGGCGAACCCGGCACCGGTGCAGGAGTGGGTCGAGGGGTGGCTGGCCCGCGCGGGCGCCGCGAACCCGCAGGATAATACGGCAGTGCCGTTGGGCCCGTCGGCGGCACTCGCACCGCTGCCACTCACCGAGCTCAAAGATTTTTACGACGCCCACTCCCTCCCAGTGCGCCTGTTGGTGCCGGAGCGCATCGGCAAGGCGGCGGAGAAGCACGCGGCGCGACACCCGGAGCTGTGGGAGGTCGGCCCGGAGGAGATCGTGGACGATGACCACCATCGGCGGCGTGTCCTGCGTCTGCGCTAGGGTATTGGCATGCGCATCGCCACTTGGAACGTGAACTCTGTACGTACGCGGGCGGAGAGGATCGCCGCTTTCCTCGACCGCAACGACGTCGACGTGTTGGCCATGCAGGAAACGAAGACGAAGGACGCCACGTTCCCCTACTCAACGTTCGAGGCGGCGGGCTACGAGGTCGCACACGTGGGCTACGACCAGTGGAATGGTGTGGCCATCGCGTCGCGGGTGGGGCTGGAGAACGTGCGGACACACTTTGAGCGCCAACCGGCGTTCGCGAAGAAGGGAGATCCGGTTGTGGAGGCCCGGGCGGTTGGGGCGAGCTGTGGGGGCGTCGATATCTGGAGCTTGTACGTGCCGAACGGGCGCGAGATCGGCGACCCACACTACGACTACAAACTCGAGTTCCTCTACTCCCTGCGCGAGACCGTGGACCCGCAAACGTTGCAGCTGTTCACGGGCGATTTCAACATTGCGCCGCGCGACGAGGACGTGTGGGACATCGCCTGGTTTGAGGGCAAGACACACGTCACGGAGCCGGAGCGCGCCGCGTTCCAGATGCTGCTGGAGTCCGGCTTGGAGGAGATCCGCCACGCGGACCCCTACTCGTTCTGGGACTACAAGTCCATGCGCTTCCCCAAGAACGAAGGCATGCTCATCGACTTCCACTTAGCGACGCCCCCTCTCGCCCGCCGCCTGCAACAGGCTCGGGTGGACGTGGCGGAGCGCGACGGCAAGGGCGCATCGGATCACGCGCCCGTCATCGCTGATTACGACACCGCCGACCTCGCACTCGACCAGGTGCGGTAGCCATGTTGTCTCTGTTCAGTGGCCTCTCCCTGTGGCAGCTCATCGCCATGGGCATCGACTACGCCATCAAGTTCGTCATGATTGGCGTGGTGCCGTCGAACCGCAAGCCGTCGAGCGCGAACGCTTGGCTGCTACTCATTCTGCTGCTCCCGTTCGTGGGCCTGCCGCTGTACCTGCTGATGGGGTCCAAGTACGTCTCGCAGCGGCGCCACCGCATCCAGAAGGAAGCGAACGCCGTCCTCAACGACGTCTACTCCGACATCCCCGACATTCCCGCCGGTCAGCAGGCGAACCCAGAAGTGACCTCGATGATCACGCTGAACCGCACCCTGACCGGCTTCCCCGCCGTGCACGGCAGCGCGGTCGCCATGTGGGCGGATTACGAGAAGACGATGGTGCGGATTGCGGAGCTCGTCGATAAGGCGGAAGCATACGTCGACATCGAGATTTACGCGGTGGCCTGGGACAACACCACCGCCATTGTGTTTGAGGCGTTGGAGCGTGCCGTGGCCCGCGGCGTCCACGTCCGCCTCCTCTTCGACCACATCGGCTCCATGAAATACCCCGGCTTCCGCGCGCTCAAACGGCGCCTGACGAAGGCCGGCATCCACTGGCACCTCATGTTGCCGCTGAGCCTGCTCAAGGGCCGCTTCCGCCGCCCGGATCTGCGCAACCACCGCAAACTCATCATTATCGACGGCCACACCGCCATGATGGGCTCCATGAACCTCATCGACCGCACCTACCTCACCCGCCAACACCGCGCCGCCGGACGCCAATGGGTCGACGCCTTCGTGGAACTCCAAGGGCCCATTGTCACCTCCATCGAGGCGCTGTTCGCCGTGGACTGGTACTCCGAATCCGGCGAACCCATCGAGCTGACCGCCCCCTTGGACCTTGGCGCCCCCGCAGACGCGAACCTGGTCCAGCTCATCCCATCAGGGCCCGGCTACCAGGCCGAACCGAACCTGCGGATGTTTAACACCCTCATCCACCACGCCAAAGAACACCTGGTGCTGTGCTCCCCCTACTTCGTCCCCGAGGACTCACTGCTGGAGGCCATCACCACCGCCTGCTACCGCGGCGTGCGCGTGGACCTGCTCGTTGGCCAGAAGGCAGACCAGTTCATGGTGCAGCACGCCCAGTCCTCCTACTACCAACAACTCCTCGAGGCCGGTGTGCGCATCTGGGAGTTCCCCGCCCCCTACGTCCTGCACACCAAGTTCCTGCTCGTCGACCCCACCTCGAAGGAGCCCGGCGCCGCCGTCGGCGTGCTTGGGTCCTCCAACATGGACATTCGTAGTTTCTCACTCAACTACGAAAGCTCACTCTTAATTTGCGACGGCCCCCTCCTCCGCAACCTCAACCAACTCGCCACCACGTACTTGTCGGTGACCCGCGAGCTGACGCTGGAGCGCTGGAACACGCGGCCGTGGTACCGCCGCTACATCGACAACGTGATGAAGCTGACCTCGGCGCTGCAGTAGTTCACTGGCAGTGCCAAAGGACGCAACCACATCCGAAAAACCCGGCAAAAGCCCAGGTCACGGAAAACTGGTTGCGTCCTTTGGCACTGCCCCACAGCCAGGCGCACCAAATTCCGTCACAACTGACCAGCGACCTGGGAAAACGCCGGGACCCTAGCCAGAAACCAAGGAATTTGGTGCGTCGGGCGAATAAGCGACCTACTTGTTCGCCATCACGGCGGCGGCCGCGCCGCCCAGGCCCAGGATGCCGAGCAGCACGCCGACAACGATCAGGATCGTGTTGCGGGTCTTCTCGTCGACGCCGCCCTTGTCGTCGGTGGCTTTGGCGTCCTGCGTGGTTGGGTCAGCTGGCGCCGCGGTGCTCGGGGCCGCTGAAGGCGACGGCTTCGCTGACGTGGTTGGTGGCGTCGATGGCCGCTTAGGTTGCTTCAGTTCCTTGGTGTCCGCGAGGTTGCGGCGGTTGGTGTCCTGGAAGTCGCCGAGCTTACCTTGGGAGAGCAGTGCGGATGCCCGCTGGCCCAGCACGGAGTCACCGAGCTGGGTGCTGACTTGGCGCAGCTCGTCCTCGGTGTAGTCGAGGAGGCTGATGTCGAAAAGCTCGCTGAAGACGATTTCGCCGGACTCGTTTTCGATCTGGATGTAGACCGGCACGTAGGAGCCGTACAGGCGCTGCGTGTCCGGGATTGGGATCTGGATTTCCTTGCGGGACTGCGGCCCGGCTTCCTTGGCGTCGCCGATGCCCTTGACCTTGATGGTCTGGACTGGGGAGATGCGGGAAAGTTCCTTGCCGTAGAAGGCGCGCACGGTGAACTCATGGTCGTGGTAGCCGCGGTTGCCAATGGTGCCCACAACCTTGTTGTCGGTGCGCACGGTGGCGATGCTGTTCTCGTCGGCCATGTAGAAGTCGGCCTTGCCGTCGTTCTTGAGGGCAGCGGCGGCGTCGAGTTCGCGGGCGTCGCGTTCGATGCCGCGGCGCTTCTCGGCGTCCTTGTCCGACTCGGAGTCGGACTCGGCGGGCTTGACGGAGACATCACCGATGCCGCCGGCCTTGACGTTGAGGTTCTTCCACTCGGACGGGACTGACCATTCGCCGACGTAGCAGTCGGGGGCGCCGGCGCAGCCTGGGTGCGGGGCCTCCTGGTTGCCGCTCTTGTCTTCCTCCTGGTAGTCGAAGGTGACGAACTGGTAGGCGTAGTTCATGGCGGATGGGCGATCGCTGAGCCAGTCTCCGTACTTGGTCCATTCGTAGACGGATTGGCGCTTGCCGTCGACCCACAACATGCCGTTGTGGTTCAGGCCCAGGTTGTGACCGAGCTCGTGCATGATGGTGTTGCGTACTTTGTCCTCGGCGCCCATGCGGGCGTTCTTGGACACGTAGAAGCTCGTGCCGCCGATCAGTGCGCGGCCGGTGGCGTAGTTGATGGAGCCGTTGGCGGAGGGGGCGTCCATAAGGTCGCCGATGACACCGGAGCGGAAGATGCCTTCGCGCTCTTTGAGCAGGTCCACCGACGTGGTGATCAGCTCCGAGCCGGACGTTTCGGGCGAGTTGAAGTAGTGGTCCTTGTAGTCAAGGATCGGCCCGCCGCGGTATTCGTCGTCGCGGGCTTCGAAGTTCTTGGAGTAACCCTTACCTGCGTCGATGTGCAGGTTGTAGCCGTGTGCGGCGAACTTCTTCACCAGCTGGTCCAGGATCAGGCCGGACGGGCGGTAGACGTTCGTGTTCATCTTTGAGCAGGCGTCGTAGCGGGCGAAGCCTTCGGGGTTGACGGCGAAGCGCGCCGCTTCCTGGCAGCCCTCGGTTTCCCACTCGGACTTCATCCAGTTCATCTGGAGGAAGATGTCTTTCTCATACGGGTTGGCGCCCCAGCGGTGCAACGGCATATCGACGCCATTTACATTCGCACCCTGCATTTCCCAGATGTCTAGCAGGCCGTCACCATCCGAGTCCAGCGCCCCCAGCTGCGTTTCGATCTTGACCGTCATCTCGGCCTTCATCGTCGCGCCAGGCTCGACGGTCTGGACCCAGGTGCCGCTGAGGACTTCACCACGTTCCATGTTTTTGTTGTCAGAGCCCGCGTTCCACTCTGGGAGAGTCGCCGGATCCTGAGCGGTGGCAAGTGCCGTCGCACCCGGGAAGTTCGCGTCGACTCGGTAGGCGGACTTGTCCTCCCCGCGCAGGCTGTCCCCAAACTGCGCGGCGGTCATGGTGCCCTTCATTGGCTTGGCGTGGTTGTACATGCGGATCGCCAGCTCACGGGCGGTTCCGGCGTTGTTGGTCAGCTCGGTGACCACGTTGATCTCGTCGCCTTTGACGGTAAAGGTGCGCTTCATGGTGACTTCGCGTCGCGGGTCGGTGTGCTCCAGCACCGTGACGCCGTCCTCGGGGGAGCTCTCAGTCGTACTCTTCGCGATCGGCGCCACCACGCGCCCATCGGCCCAGCCGATCACACCGACCTGGTTCTCCAACTTGCCCGCAACCGACTTCGGGTTCATGTAGGTCAGGGTTGCCTCGTGGTAGCTCTTCCGGATGTGGAGCTGGGTCTGGATGGCATCATCATCTGAATTGACGGGGGACGCCGTCGCAGGCACGGCCGACACTGCGCCCATGCCGAGCGCGAGCGTCACTGCACCTGCAATCACTGTCTTGTGAAAACGCATCCTTTTACCTCCTCAAGCCCAGGTCACGCATAAGGTGTCTGAGATTCGACTGAACAACTGGGACTTCCTGCAGCGCGAGCAAACCGGCGCCTACCAGGAACCCAAGTGCACCGAGAATTACAGTAATCCACCCCGCTGCCGAACTCCCAGTCTCGGGGGCTGGGTCCGGCTCCGGCGTTGGCGCCGGGGTACTCGGGGTCGGTGTCGGCGTGGACGTGGGTGCTTCTGTCGATGGTGTCGGCGCAGCGGTCTGGCGCGGCTCACGCACGTACGCCGGCACCTTCACGGTGCGCTGCGAGCCGTCCTGGTAGGTCACCACAACCGGCACCTCAACCTTCGACTTCGGCTTCACCGACGCGTCCGGCAGCACCTGCAACCTGCCCGAATACTTATCGACGTGCACCTGCCACCCCTTGGCGGCGAAGCTGGCGTCGATACCAAAGGTGGTCTCAGGCGGGACGCGCTGGCCCTGCGGTGTGGAAGCCAAGTCGCCGGCGTTGACGTAGATGTCGCTCCAGCGCGGGCGCTCTTCGTCGGCGATGGCCTTCTTGCGCAGCTCGGCGTCGATAGTCTCCTCGGAGCCATCGGGGTACTTCACACGCACGCGCACGTTGTACTTGGCGCCGCCCGGCGCGTCTTTCGGTAGCACGGCGGTGATGCGGCCCGTCTTCGTATCGACGCTCACATCCAACCCAGCGTTCTCCTCAATCGAGAACGTGGTGTTTTCCGGCACCGGGGTCAGCATCTCGTAGGACGTGCGGGTGCCGCCGGTCAGCGTTTCCGGCGCGTACCTCGGCGTGAATGTCTCCGCGTCCGGTTTGCTGTGCTTCACCCCGACGTGGAATGGCACATCGGTGGAACTGCCGTCCGGGTAGGACACCGTCACCACCGCGTCCAGCGGCCGGGCACCATTTTCCGGCGCACGCACGACCAGGTTGCCGGTGTCACGGTTCACGGACACCTTCCACCCATTGAGGTTCTTGTTGCCCTCGGCGTCCTCGAAGAACACGAAGTCGGTGCCCTCCGGCACGTTGCGAACATCCGTCCTATGCAGGACGATCGGCGTCCCCGGCAGCACCTCGCGGCCAGTTTCATAGGCGTGGTTGTAGCTGCCCGCGATCTGGCGCGGCAGGATGTTGAAGTAAACGGGGACGTGCTGGGTGGAGCCGTCGCTAAAGCTGGCCTTTACCATCACTTGCACGACGTCACCGGCCTCCAGGTCGTCGCCAGTGGCCTTGAACGTGACCATGCCTGGCTGCTCGCCGTCCTCGGCGGTGCCCTCCCGCTCAACGACGCTCGCGTCAGTTTCGCCCTCGATCGAGTAGGAGACCTGCGCCTCTTCCGGGATCGGCTGGTTGAAGAACACCTCGGCGCCCTGCGTCAGGGTCGCCAGCGGCGCGTGGCTGCGGGTCTCTTCGCCCAGGCGGACGAACACGTCCGGGTACTGCAGCTTGTACCCTTCGGCGTACGGGGTTGGGTCGAGCACGTTGACCTTAATCACGCGCTGCTCGCCGGTGGAGAGCCGTACCCAGTACCTGCGCTCACCCTTCGATCCGCCCTCGGAGCGCGGCGGCTTCAAGAACACCTCGCCGTCCCTACCGATGGAGACCCAATCCGGCACCCCACCGGCTTTCAGCTCATCCTTCGTCGAGACGATCTCCATGCCGCTCGCGATTTCATCCGGGCTCATCACGTTCGTCTCAAGCGTCGTCCCCGCCTTCACGTTGATCGGCGTCCAATCCTCCGAGAAATCAGACTCGACGTGAAGCGTCGCCAGCTCTTCGTACAGCGGGTCCCACACCTTGAAGGAGAACTTGTGATTCCACTTGTCACTACTGCCGACAACACGCACGTTGCCATCCGGCGTCAGCGACACCTGGTAGCCCTCCGCACCCAGGAACTTGGTATTCGGGTCCAACTTCGCCGACGGCACGAACTCGTACACCTCGCCAGGCTTTACGCTCTTCGAGGTAATCGCGAACTTCGGCTTCTCATGAGGAGTACTGTCCGGCGAGAAGGGGTTCGTCCCCAAGCTCACTTCGTCCTCGTTGCTCACACCATCGCCGTCGAAGTCCGCGGCTGGGATGGAGAACACACGCTCGTCCTCGCCAACAAACCCGATCAAGAAATCCTTCGCATCAGACGAGTTATCCGGGTAGTCCACCTCCACGCGCGCATGCGTGATGAAGGTGTTCATGAACCACTTCGAAACCCGCTCAAACTCCGGCTTCGAGTTCCCAAACTCCTGCTCGTAGGCCTCCGCGAACGCCTCCAGGCCTTTCGCCTTCACAACGAAACGGTTGCCGTCGGAGGCGTCAACAAGCGCGTGGTCCAGCGCCGGCGACTTCCTGCCGTTCTGCTCGCCCTTATACCGAATCGAGCGCACCTTCACCTCAGCATTGCCGAACGGCGTCCCGCTTCGGAACTCCTGGCCTGGCTTCAGCCGCACCAGCAGCTCGCCCGGGTACGGGTCGTACTGCTCAGCCATGTATGGCTTCCGCGTCGTCGTAGTCGGCTTCACACTTGTCGACGTCGGCTTCGCCTCAGTACTCGTCTGCTGCGCGCTGCTCGGCTTCGGCTTCGGCTGCGGCTGCGAGGTGATGCTCGACGGCGACGGCTTTGGCTGCGGTTTTGCGCTCGTCGTAGTTGAAGTAGGCGTCGGCGTTGTCGTCTCCGGAAGCTTCGGCAACGGATTCTTCGCGACACCCCTATCCCTGGCGTCGAACGGGTTCGCCCCCTTCCTGGCCTCCTCGCCATTCGACACACCATCGCCATCAAAATCCCCATCCGGATCGTTGGCGAGGCGGCCGTCGAGACCCAAGAGACGCAGCGGCAACACCGCGCGCTCCTGCACCGAGCCATCCGTGAACTTAATGTCGAAGTCCAGTTCGTTGATCTTCGACTGGTCATCCAAAAACTTCTGAGGATTCCACTTATAAATGGAGTCCTTCCCCGACAGCACCTCTCTGTCATAAACCCCGGCGATTACCCCAGTCTCCGGGGCCCACACGCTCACCTGGTAGCGACGCGGAGCATCAGCGCCGCTGGTGGGCGAAGGCCTCCACGCCACTCCTGAAAAACCAATCTTTTTATAAAGCTTCTCCACCCTGGATATCGTCGCCAGGTCTCCCGACTCCAGCTCACTGCGGCCCAGCTTCCCGGGCCTGACCTCCAACAGCTTGTATTTGATTGGATTCGTCTCGGCCAGCGCCGGGCCCTGCGCCTGCGCATTTGCCTGCACCTGCAGCTCTGTTGGCCCTGCAACCTGCACCAACGGCGTCACGATCAACGCCGCCGCCGCAACAACCACACCCCTCCGCAACCGGGTCCGCACACGCGAACCCGCCCGGCGAGCCTCACCTGCTGCCCGGCCGCGATTATTCGCCACAACGAATCCTTTCTGCAGCAAAAGCCAATGACACTCCCAGGGTAGTCCCCATTATTCGTTTTGCCTAAACCTCCGCAACTTTCTAAATGTTTTCTCATGTGGCGGGTGTGGTTTGTGGGTCAAGAAAGTTCCCCACCAAATCTGCCCAGTGCCAAGAGACGCAATTCCCAAAACAGACACCGCCATAACACCTGGTCACAAAAGTGCTAGAGCTTATTGGTTGCGTCCTTTGGCACTGTAAACAGAAATTGTGGAAGAACAAGGAAACCAGGCGCCCATCCAATGCGTCTAAACAAATATGAATTACAGACAAACACCGCAACCGGAGGCACTACAGATGATCCTCGACTACGCACAACAGTGGCCGACCCACATCGCCAGCGGCTACTCAGCTCTCACCCTTTACAGGTTGCCCTACCTTACAGACGCAGCCCCCGTCACATTCATCGGCCCGACCAGTAAGACCCGCTCCCCTACCCCAACAACGCCCGGACTCAAACGCCGGGGAGCCGACGGTATCGCACTCACAACAGTGCACCACTTCGGACACACGATCTACGCAGCGGCCCCCGCGTACGCCACGATTCAGGCGATCCAGATGCTAAAAAGCGGAGAGCACTCTCCTGCCGTCATCACGCCCGAGGGGCTCGACCCCCTCCAAGTACGGGCAGTGCAGCTGGTGGATTGCGTTCGCAGGCACCTCAACGTTTCAACATCTTCGCTGCGCCAAGCAGCGGACTGGCGCGTGGAGAAGCGATGGCTCAACAAGGTACTCAAGCTTTCCAGCAAGCTCGCCGACTCGCCGCGCGAAACCGAGCTGCGCCTGCTACTCCACGCCGTAACAAAGCAACGCCGACTGAAGCTGAGTGAGCAAGTCCCTGTATATAGGGGCCGCCGCCTCGTAACGACGTTCGACTTCGCCATCGAACCGCTCAAAATCGGGATCATGTATGACGGCCAGCACCATTGGGAGTATGACCAGCGTCAGAAGGATGCCCGAATCAACTTGGATCTGGCGTTGGAGGGCTGGACCGTGGTCAGGTTCGCCGCCGCCACGTTCCATGAGGTGGTCCCCCGGATGGAAGAATTACTTGACCGAATGTGAACAGTGCCAAAAGACGCAAGCCTATAAATATAGCCCTTTTATAACCAGCGGTTTTAATGGGGTACTCTTAGGAGATTGCGTCTTCTGGCACTGCTATCAAGCTACGCGTCCCGCGCCTCCGTCAACAGCACGCCGATCACCCACAACGCCACGGCCCACACGGCGAAGATGCCGAGGGAGGCGCCGAGCTCCCAGTGTTGGGTGGGTTGGTTCATCATGAAGGCGATGAGGTTGTTGAAGGGCAGGAACTTGGCAACGTCTTGGCCGTATTTGGGGATGAAGCCGACGATGGTCTCCAGGAGGAGCATCATGGACAGGCCGATCACGATGGCGGCGGACGTGTTGCGGACGATCCAGCCGACGCCCTGGGTGAACAGGGTGAGCAGCGCCATGCCGAGGGGTACTGCCCACAGGGCGCGCTGGGTGGCGCTATTTGTGGTCCAGCCTGCGGGGACGGCGGTGGTGAGGTCGGCGAGGATGAACGCCACGACCACGGCTAGCAGCGTCGCAACCACAACGCCGACGACGCCCACTACGACTTTGGCCAGGGCGACTTGCCAGCGCTGCGGTGTGAGTCGGAAGTTGGTGGCGGGGATGCCGAATCGGTATTCGGTGGTGACGGTCATGGCGGCTTGCACGATGACGACGATCCCGATGGTCATGGAGACGGTCGAGACGACGGTCAGGGGTGTGTAGGGCATGCCGGAGGTGTTGGCCAGCCAGCCGAAGAGTGCGCCGTAGATGCCGGCGACGATGATCATGGCGGCGCTGGTCCACCAGAAGGAGCGGGTGCTGCGGAGTTTGGTCCACTCGGAAAGTATGAGGTTCATGGTTACTTGCCCTCCTGGACTGTGCGGGATGCGAACTGTTCGGTGCCTTCGGTGGATTGGATGTAGGCGTCCTCGAGGGAGGCGTGGTGTTCGCTGAGTTCGGTGAGGATGACGCCGGCTTCGAAGGCGATGCGCCCGATGGTTTCGGGGGTGGCGTCGTTAATGGTGAGGTTGGGTCGGCCGTCGGCGTCGGTGCCTGGGCTGATGCTGGCGCCCGGCGCGCCTGCCTCCACGGCCACCTGCAAACGAGAAAGCCCATCATCAGCGGCACGCACCACAACGCGGGAGCCGGAGTGGGCCTTGATGAAGTCGTGGACGGAGGTGTCGGCGACGAGTTTGCCCTTGCCGATCACGATGAGGTGGTCGGCGGTCTGCGCCATCTCGGCGAGGAGGTGAGAGGACACCAGGATGGTGCGGCCTTCCTGGGCGAGCGCGCGCAGCAGGGAGCGGACCCAGCGGATGCCTTCGGGGTCGAGGCCGTTGACGGGTTCGTCGAGGATGAGGTATTCGGGGTCGCCGAGCAGGGCCGCGGCGATGCCGAGGCGCTGCCCCATGCCGAGGGAGAACCCGCCGACCTTCTTGCCCGCCACGTCGGTCAGCCCGACGAGGGAGAGGACTTCGTCGACGCGGGAGGCGGGGATGCCGGATGCTTGCGCCTGCCACAGGAGCGTCGCGCGGGCGGAGCGGTTGGGGTGTACACCTTTGGCGTCGAGGAGCGCGCCGACTTTTTGGGCGGGGCGCTTGAGGTTGCGGTAGCTGGTGCCGTCGATAAGACAGCTGCCTGACGTGGGCTTATCCAGGCCGACGATCATACGCATGGTGGTGGATTTGCCTGCGCCGTTGGGGCCGAGGAACCCGGTGACGATGCCGGGTTTGACGCGGAAACTCACGTCGTCGACGGCGCGGACGGGGCCGTAGACCTTTGACAGGTTTTGGACTTCAATCATGCGAAACAGTATGCCTGAGAATGTCCGGCAGCGCGGCACGCAGCCCCGGGTGTAGGGCGAGTTCTTCGAGTTTTTTCAGGGGAACCCAACGCAGCTCAACGCTTTCTTCGTTGGCGGTGGTCTCGAGTGGCTCGCCGGAGCGCACGCGCGCGAGCACGGTGGTGTAGGTCCAGCCACTGGGTGCGGGGCCGGAGGTGACGAGCTCCTTATCGACGTCCACTTCGCCCCCATCGATGCCGCATTCTTCTGCTGTTTCCCTGAGCGCTGCTTGGGAGGCCGTTTCGTGTGAGTCGCG
This sequence comes from Corynebacterium sp. UMB10321, assembly GCF_030228725.1. Lineage (NCBI taxonomy): Bacteria > Bacillati > Actinomycetota > Actinomycetes > Mycobacteriales > Corynebacteriaceae > Corynebacterium > Corynebacterium sp. UMB10321. The sequence goes on from NZ_JASOZC010000009.1 coordinate 85,024, forward strand.
GGCGCCGCCGGGGATGCCCCACGTGTCGCCTTGGGCGGTCCAAGGGGCGCGGTGTTGCATGAGCACGACCGGCTCGCCGCCGTGCGTGGCCTGCAGGAAGAGCCCCGCGGCGCCGTGTTTGCCCCACATTTTCTGTCCGTTGGGCCCTTCGACCCATCCGTTGCCGTCTCCTTGCATGTGTTCCACTGTAGGTCGTTTCCTAGAAATAGGTCGGGCCCGGTGGTTATGGTTGAGGAATGACTGTCACGACGCCACCTCCCAGCGACGCCTGGTTGGATGATCTTGCGCTGCATCCGCAGCAGCGCGCGTCGAGTGGGCCGATTCGCGCGGCGCGGCGCCTGGCGGACTTCGTGATCACCACGCCGGGCAAGATGCTGGCGATGATGCTGGTGTTGACGGTGGCGGTGGGCGCGATTGGGTTCGCGCAGAGCCAGTCGATGAGTAAGCGCCAGCACGCGCTCGACGTCTTGGTGCAGACCACGGAGCCGATGAACCACTACGCGCACGTGCTGCTCACGTCGCTGTCGCAGGCGGACACGGTGGCCACGACGGGCTTCGTGCAGGCAGGGTTGATGACGCCGGATGAGGTGAAGGCGTACTTGGCGTCGATAGATCAGGCGGTGATCGCGGCGAGCGACATCTACGAGGGTGCCTCGGAGCTGACGCGGCCGGAGGACCAGGAGCGAATCCAGAACCTGGTGCGCTCCATCCAACGCGACCTGCCGCTGTACGTGGCGTTCATGGAGCGCGCGAAGGTGAACCAGCGCCTGGGCAACCCGGTGGGCGTGTCCTATATGTCGGAGGCGTCCGGCATGATGCGTGAGCGGATGATTACCTCGGCGAACACGCTGTTTGCGCTGACGCAGCGCCAGGTGGCGGTGGAGATGGTGCGCCTCAACGCGCCGCAGTGGGTGCCGCTTTCGGGTCTGGTGGCGGCGCTGTTGCTGCTGGCGGGGGCGCAGTGGTGGCTGTGGCGCACGTTCCGCCGCCGTTGGAATAAGGGCTTCGTGGCGGCGACGGCGGCGATGGTGGTGGCGCTGGCGTGGGTTGCGGGCTCGAACTTCATTTCGTGGCGCTCGGGCGTCATCGGGTTTGAGCAGGCCGCGGCGCCGCTGCGCCAGCTTACCGACGCCCGCCTCCGCGCCCAGGAGACCCGCACCGACGAGACGATGGCGCTGCTTCGCCGACAGTCCGTTGCGGAGTCGGCGGAGTCCTTCGAGTCCACGTACCAGGGGGTGAGCGCGGCGTTGGATACGGCGTCGGATGCGCCGGAGGTGGCGTCGGCAAGAAGGGCGCTGGAGCAGTGGTCGCAGGCGCATGGCGAACTCGTCTCGACGCTCGATGCCGGCCGGTTTGAGCGCGCCGTCGACGTGCTGATGGTCGATAGTGCGTACCACCCGAGCGCATCCACCGCGTACACGGAACTGGACGCGAACATGGTGGAGTTGATTGAGTCGGCGCGCGCCGAGATGCGCAACTACATCCACACCTCCCTGGACGCGACAAGGCTGGTGTCGACGGTGGTCGCGCTGCTGTCGCTGCTGGCGGTCATCAGCATGTGGTTCGGGGCGCAGCGGCGATTCAGGGAGTACGTATGATGCGCAGAGCTGGCTCGTTGTTGGTGGCGCTCGCGGTGGCGGCGGGCACTGTGGGGTGTGCGCCGCGGTCCGCACTGGAAGACTTACCGACGGGGGCGGCGTCCACGGCGCACGAGGCGATCCCGTTGCCGCCCGGCGCACTGCTGGACGGGGCGGGCAAGCAGCCGTCGATCGAGTTTGTGCCGCACGGCCTGGACTGGGAGGGCTCGCTGCGCCCGCGCCCATCCGCCCCGGAAGATGACCCCGCCCTGGAACAGATCCGGGAGCGCGGTCGGCTCATCGTGGGTGTGGAGCAGTCCCAGTACCTGCTGTCCTACCGCGATATGGTGCGCGGGCAGCTTCGCGGATTCGAGGTGGAGCTGGCCCGGGAGATCGCCCGCGACCTTTTCGACGACCCCGAGGCGGTGGACTTCCGCTTCGTGGACTCGGCCTCGCGCGCGGAGCTGCTCCGGGAGGGGCGCGTGGACATTGTGATCAGGACGATGTCCATTACCCCGGAGCGCGCCTCCAAGGTGGCGTTCTCCACCCCCTACCTGAAGTCCCAGGTCAGGGTGCTGGCCCCGATCGATCGCGGTATCGCGAGCATGGACGACCTGCCCGAGCGCACCGTGTGCGTCGTCGACCGCACGACGCTGCTCAACATCGTGCGCACCCTCGCTCCGCACTCCCCGGTGCTGCGCACCCGCTCCTGGTCCGACTGCCTCATGGCCACCCAGCAGTTCCAGGCCGACGCCATCATCGCCGACGACGCCATCCTCGCCGGCATGCTCGCCCAGGACCCGCACACCGACATCCTGCCCGACGCGTTGGCCACCCAGTACTACGCCGTCGGCATCCCGCTTGAGCACGACTCAGTAGTGCGGCAGGTCAACGCGACCATCGAGCGCATCCGCTCCGACGGCACCTGGCACCGCATGTTCCAGGAGTGGCTCTCCGACTCCACCACAGACCCCTACCCCCCACCGCTGATGTACCGGGAGGAACCCAATGAGCACGAATGACCCAGGCACCGAGGCCGTCGCCTTCGACCCCTTCGCCGACGACGACGATGACGACGACCTCTTCGAGTACGACGACTCCATGTCCGCCCTCCTCGAGGACCTCGAGGCGCTGCGTCAGGAGAAGCGGCAGGAGGATACCTCGCAACGCTCGCGGCGCCGCGCACTCGACCGTTTCCGCGAGCTGCGCGGCACGAAGCGCGAAACCCGCACGGTTGCCGACGGCATGGTCGAACTGCCCTGGGTCCACCCCATCAACCCCACCGACGCCCTTCGGGACCCCTCTACCTTCGAAGGCGTCCCCGCCCCGGCGCTGAAGCCCGGCGACCTGGTCGCCGAACAGTACGAGGTGCTCGGCACCATCGCACACGGAGGCATGGGCTGGATCTATTTGGCCACCGACCACTTCGTCTCCGGGCGAAACGTCGTGCTCAAGGGGCTGCACTCGGCCCGCAACAAGGACGAGGAGGCCGCCGCCGTCGCCGAGCGCGAGTTCCTCGCCGACATCACCCACCCCGGCATCGTGAAGATTTTCAACTTCATCGACGACCCGCGCGTGCCCGGCGGGTTCATCGTCATGGAGTACGTAGGTGGGCCGTCGATAAGCAGGTGCGAGGTGGACATCGCGATCGCCTACATCCTCGAAGTGCTGCCCGCGCTGGACTACCTGCACTCGCGCGGCGTCGTGTACAACGACCTGAAGCCCGACAACATCATCGTCACCGAAGACCAGGTCAAACTCATCGACCTCGGCGCGGTCTCCGGCATCGGCTCCTACGGCTTCATCTACGGCACCAAGGGCTACCAAGCACCCGAAGTAGCTGCCGACGGCCCCTCCGTCCAATCCGACATCTACACCATCGGCCGCACCCTCGCCGCCCTCATCATCGACCTCCCACACGACGCCGACATCCCCACCCCCACCACCGAACCCCTCTTCCGCCGCTACATCTCCCTCTACCGACTCATCGCCCGCTGCTGCGCCCCCAACCGTGACGACCGTTTCGACTCCGTCACCCAACTCGAAGCCCAACTCCTCGGCGTCCTGCGCGAAGTGCTCGCCATCCGCGACGGCCGCACCTTCCCCGCCCAACACTCACTCTTCTCCCCGCAGCGCCGCACGTTCGGCACCAAGCACGTCGTCTTCCGCACCGACCAACTTATCGACGGCATCACCCGCACCGTCACCATCACGCCCCAGGAAGTCAACATCGCCCTGCCCGTCCCACTTGTCGACGCCACCGACCCCGGCGCCGCCACCCTGCAGAGCACCACCTACTCCGAGCCCTCCGAAACCCTTGCCGCCCTGCGCCAAGCCCTCGCCGAGGACCGCCACCCCGACTCCATCGAAATCCCCTTCGCCGTCGCCCGCACCCTCCTCGACCTCGGCTTCACCACCCAAGCGCGCACCTGGCTCGACTCACTTGACGAGGGCCTGCGGAAGAATTGGCGCTACCACTGGTACACCGGCATCACCAACCTACTGACCAGCAAATACACCGACGCCCAGGTCGCCTTCTCCCGCGTCCTGCAAATCCTGCCCGGCGAATCCGCCACCAAACTGGCGCTTGCCGCCGTCGCCGAACTCCTCCTCCAATCCGCCGACCTCCACGACACCGCGCTGTTGGAACCCCGCGTCGCCCGCGGCGCCGCCGGCATGAACCGCCACCTCGACGAACTCCCCAACACCGTCTTCGAGCACCTCCACGAAACCGGCTCCCTCGACCCCGACTGGTCCATGGTCACCACCAACCCCGCCATGCTGCGCTTCCACGCCATCCGCCTCTACGCCCTGGTCTGGAGCACCAACCCCACCACCGTCTCCTCCGCCTTCGGACTGGCCCGCCAACTCATGCACGAAAACCAACCCGAGCTTGCCGCCGCAGCCCTGGACCGCGTCCCCGTCGCTTCCCGACACAACCGCCTCGCCCAACTCACCTCCATCCTCCGCCTGGTCACCGACCCCACCGAGGACCGCATCCGCGAGGCCGCCCTTCGCCTCCAACGCATCCCCAACACCGAACCCCGCTACCTCCAAATCAAAGTCTTCATCCTCCGCGCCGCCCTCACCTACACCCTCGACGGCCACCAACCCGACCCCTCCCCCATCCTGGACACGAGGTTCACCGCCCACGAGCTACAAAACGAACTCGCCAGGACCCTGCGCGCCCTGGCCAGAGTGGCGCCCTACCTCCAACACCGCTTCGACCTCGTGGACATGGCCAACAAGATCCGTCCCGTGACGTGGTTCTAGGGTTTGCTTGGGTTTCTAGGCTTTCGGGTGCTGCGCGCACCACATTCCAGGGTTTCGGCGGGCGGGTTTTACGTTTGCCCAGGTCGTTGGTTTCTCGGGAGTGAATTTGGTGCGCGCCTCACTCGGCCCTGCACCACATTCCGGGATTTCGGCGGGCAGGTTTTGCGTTTCCCCAGGTCGTGGGTTTCTCGGGAGGGAATTTGGTGCGCACCCCACTAGGGGCGTCGAGCGTACACCCCTCTCACCCGAGAATTTCCCATTATCCACCTACCCGCATCAGGACTTATCCAGCTGGTCACATTTTCAATTGCACGCAACGCGCGATCAACATTTTCAAGCTCCACCTCGCGATCCGCCTTGACTAGGGGCTCGTGATGGGCACACCGGTTCCTCAACCGATAAACAATCTGTATCTCGCTTACAAACTCTTCAATAGAATGACGATGTTTAATGGCCGAGATAAGCTTCGGGTGGATAGTCGCACTATGTCGGTTATCAAAAATGTGAACCCAGAAATCGAGTGCCAACTCTACAATCACCCGCCCCGGAGGCGGATCCACTTCTCCCGCACGCCTTTTAGCCTTTGCTATACCCCCGCTTGTCAATGCTATTAAAGTTCAGCCCAGCGGGATTCGACGAAGAGTTTATATTGCCATACCACCTCTCCCCCCCAAGCTTTAACAACACATCGATCAATCCAATTGCGCAGCAGTACTTCAAAATGCTCAATGTCTTCAAGGAATGCTTTGGCCAGTTGTGCATTCCAAAGGTATAAGTCGACAGGATTTTTCTGGCCCGAAAAGGTCTCCATACGCGGAACCGAGAACCAACACTCTAGGTCAGCGAGCGAAGCGGAGACTTCCGGGTTCTGACAGATCGGCTGGTTCTCTCGTACAGTCATAGCGCGAAGTATATATACCAAACGATATTGGCGTTAGTGTCACTCCATTGACTTACTCCTTCGAATCCGATAGCCTCGACCAACGAAGGCCCCAGGACGATCCCTGCATTAAGTTGCAAATCGCTGGGGTCATTGCTTTTCCGTCTCTACCTGGCACCACATTCCAGGATTTCGGCGGGCAGGTTTTACGTTTTCCCAGTTCGTAGGTTTCCCGGGAGGGAATTTGGTGTCTCCGCCTGAGGCGCCGGTGCCAAAAGACGCATTCGCCTTTTATCTTGTCCTTTTACTACCAGCACGTTTGAACATCTGGTCCAATTCGAGTTGCGTCCCTTGGCACCGCCTCCTAGCAAGGCGCACCACATTCCAGGATTTCGGCGGGCAGGTTTTGTGTTTCCCCAGGTCGCGGGTTTCTCGGGAGGGAATTTGGTTCGCATCCCACCCGGCCCGACACCAAATTCCTCAATTTCCCCTACCCCAAAGAAATTCCCCCAGGTCACAATCTGGACCTGGGGGAATTTGGTACAAACCCAATCAGCGAGCTTAGAAGCCGCCTAGGCCGACGGCTGCGGCCACAATACCGAGCAGCGCCAGCAGGCCGACAACGATGCCGGCGATGGCACCGCCGGACAGGCCACCCGTTTCCCCACCCTTGCCTGGGTTCTGCTGCTGCGCAGTCGAAGGCGCAGGGTGGGCGGTTGGGCGAGTGGTCGGCTTGGCAGGGCGCGCGGGAGCCGGGGCGTCGTAGGTTCCGCTCGGCGCGGCGTTCAGTGAGGTCACTGGTGCTTGGCCGGCGCGGGTCGGGATGACGGCGTTGGCCTGGGTTGCCAGCGGCTTGGTTGGGCGTGGCCCGGCACCGCCTTTCGCCTTGCCCACGGTCTGCTCTGCCCGCTTGAGCAGGTCGGACTTCTTCTTGCGAAGTTCCCGTATGAGCTTCGCGGTGTCTTCGCCGTTGTAGTTGAGGGCGGAGAACTCGATGGTTTCGTCGGCAACAATATCGTTGTCCTGGTTAAACACCCGGAATGTGATCGGCATGGTGGAGCCGGTGTAGCCGGCGGTGTTGGTGATCGGGACGCTGATGGGCAGTTTGGACTCGTCACTGAGGGCGCCTTCGATGGTGTATTCCTGCTCGTAGCGGCCTCCTGGGTAGGTGGCCTGGAGGCGGAACTTGTGGATGTCGATGCCCAGGTTGGACAGCTCCAAGGCGATCTTGGAGTCGGTGCGGTTGGCGATGATGATGTTGCCAGCGCGCTCCTCGTTGCGCACGCGCAGGCCGGCCTTGCCGTTGTTGAATTCGGCGGAGTAGACCTCGAGTTCGCGGACGGTTGGTTCGTCGTCGGCGTGTTCGTGGTCGTCGTGGCCGGGGGTGCCGGTGGTGCCGTTGGCGCGGCCGATTTGGCCGCCGATGAAGGCGAGGTTTGGCCAGTCGGGGTCGATGTCGTAGTCGCCGGTGTAGCACTGGACGGTCTGGCATGCCTTCGGCAGCTTGCCCGTCGGACGAGAGCGCTCGTTGGAGTAGCGGAAGTCAGTGAACTGGTAGAGGTAGTTCATGACTGAGAGGTAGCCGGGCACGTAGTCAGAGATTGGGCGGCTGGTGTCGGCGAGTGGCCCGGAGTGGGTCAGGCCGAGGTTGTGGCCGAACTCGTGCAGGATGGTGTTGCGCAGCTGGTCCTGCGAGGTCATCATGCGGTTCTTTGCGACGTAGAAAGCGCCGTCCCCGATCAGTGCGTTGCCTGAGGAGAAGTTGGTACGGGTTTGTTGGTCGCCGATGACGCCGACGCGGAACACGGTCTGGCGTCCGTTGAGGAGGCGGTCGCGGTCCTCGAGCATCTTGATACCGGGGACTTTGCCTTCGAAGTAGTACGGGGTGAAGTCTTCGGTCGGGCCGCCTTGTGGGTGCTCGAGGCGCATTGGGTTGTAGTAGTCGCCGGCGTCGATGTGCAGGTTGATGTTCTGCTGTGCGAAGGCGTCAACGAGGTCGTTGAGGGTTTGGCGCGACGGGCGGTACACGTTGGTGTTGGCTTCGGAGCAGTCGAGGAACTTGCGGAAGTCTTCCTCGGTTGGCGCGTATTTGCGCTGCTCGGAGCACTTCTTGGTTTCCCATTCGGACTTCATCCAGTTGAGCTGGAGGAAGAGGTCGACCTTCTTGGGGTCGGCGCCCCACTTCTGGAGCGGGAAGACGTTGCCGTTTTCGTCGGTGAAGCCGTTTTCTTCCCATTCGTCGGGGAAGCCGTCGCCGTCGGTGTCGATGGTGCCTTGGGCGACGTCGAGGGTCATGGCGGTGGTGGCGCGCAGCGTGCCGTCGGCGGGTACGTCTTGTTCCCAGACGCCGGCGACGAAGTGGGCGTCGTCACCTGTGCCTCCGTTGATGGCGTCGTGGCGCTGTTCGCCTTTGCCCTTGCTGGTGGCGCCCATGAAGTCGACGTTGATTTTGTAGGCGTTGCTGACGTCGACGTGGTAGCCGTCGCCGCGGGGGACGCCGGTGACTTGGAAGTCGCGGTCGATGATGCCGCTGGCCATCTCGACGCGCATGTTGGCGGCCTGGCCGGTGGTGTTGCGCAGGTCAACGGTGACTTGGATGGAGTCGTCGCCGACGACGAACGTGCGGGTCATCTCGACGCCCGAGTTGGGGTCGGTGTGGCGCAGCACGACGCGGTCGGTGTTCCCGACGGGCTTCGCTTCGACGACTTCGGTGGCGTTGCCGACGTAGCTCATGGGCGAGCCGTTGACGGCGCCGTCGATGTAGAAGGCGTTCTGCAGCAGGCGCGTGGTGCTTTCTGGGTGATTGAAGTACATCCAGGACACGCGCGCTTTGTTCACGTCGACGCGGAAGTTGCCGACGTTGGAGTCGCGGTTGACGCCGATGGCGAAGCTGCCTGGGGTAATGGCCGCATCCGCGTGTGGGGCCACGACGATGCCTGCGGCGACGCTAACGCCTGCGAGTATCGCTGCGATGCGTTGTTTGTTGGTTTTGCCGGTCACTGTCGTTGTCCTCTCAGCGCTGCTGGTTGATTGGGAATGCTAGGAATGTGCGGAAGAAGTCGCGGTGCTCGTACAGGGAGTAGCCCAGCCCGCCCAGGAAGGCGAGCAGGCCTAACACGAAGCCCGCGATCTTCGCGCCTGGCGGAATCTCACTGCTTGTCGACGACCCCTTCTCCACCTCCTGCGGCCCCTTCACCACCTGCACTCGGAGGAGCTTGGTGGCCTGGGAGCCGTCCGCGAAGCTGACCACGACTGGGACTGGCACGATGCCAGGCGCCGTGCCAGCAGGTGGCGTGATGGTGAGTGCGCCGGTGGTGGCGTCGATGTCGATCTTCCAGTTGGCGAGCGCTTTCGGTAGCTGGCCGAGGGCAAACGCCTCCTTGGCGGCCCCGGCTGGCTTCGGCACTACGTAGGTGGTGGCCTTGCTTGGGTGCACCTTGATGGTGTCGGTGAACTCCGGGGTCGCCTCGGCGAGGGATGGTTTGCCGTCGCTGGTCAGCACGGAGATGCGTGCGTTCGCGATGGTCGTGGAGCCGTCCGGGAAGCTAATGCGCACCGGGACTTCACGCACGCCGGGGACCGCGTTCGGGCGGGCGCCGACGGTGAGGGCGCCGGTGGTGGCGTCGATACGGGTATCGAGGCCGCCGACTGGGTTGAGCAGCGAGTAGTGCGCGCCCTTCAGCGTCGGGGTGAGCGTGGTGGTTTCGCCTGCGCGGACCTGGGTTGGGTCGTACGCGTTGGAGACTGCCCCGCCCATCGCCTTGACGGCGGTGGCTTGCGCCTCGACGAGCTTCTGGGAGCCGTCCTCGAAGGTGACCACGATCGGGATCATGGTGCGGTCCCCGACATGCGCCGACGCGGGGGCGGCGACGGTGAGTGCGCCGGTGGTCGCGTCGACGGCGGCCTTCCAGCCCTCCGCGGCGAAGTCGGCGGAGATGGCGTAGGTGGCTCCCTTCGGTGCGACCTTCGGCTCTTGGGTTACGGCGTTGGCGCCGATGGCCACGCCGATCGGGGTCCAGGACGGCTGCTCGCGGTGGGCCTGCGAGTCGCGGGCGACGTTGAGCTGCACTACCTTCGAGCCGCCGTCGGGGAAGTTGATGCGCACGCCCAGGTCGTAGCCCTGGCCGGGCTTGGCGTCCTTCGGCAGGGTGACCTTGATCTGGCCGGTCTTCTCGTCGACGTCAACGCGCAGACCAGCAACGCCGCCGAGCGCAGCTGCGCCTTCCGGTTCGAACTTCACGCCGGTCGGGATGTCGCCCTTCGGGGTGATGGTGACGGTGCCGTCGTCGCCGACGACGGCGTCCTCGAAGTCCAGGTTGGACGTGTAGGCCTGCGGTTTCGCGTCGCGCACGCCGATTACGGCCACGACCGTCTTGTGGGACTCGTCCGCGTACCGCGCAACGACTTCCACGTTCAGCGGTTTCGCGTCCTGCGCTGGGGCGGTGGCGGTGATGGTGCCGGTGGTGGCGTCGATAAACAGGTCCCAGCCCTGCAGCTTGGAGGCCTTCGTCAGGATGGCGAACTCGGGGTCGGAGGCAGGGTCGAAAGGCTCGGTGAGGTTGACCTTGATGGTTTCGCCTTCGAAGGCCTCGCGGCGCTCGTATTCAAACTTCTGCGTTTGCGCGAACTGCGGCGCAAGCACCTGGAAGTGCGCGATGATCTCCTTCGTGCTGCCGTCCGGGTAGGTGACGGTGACGGGCACCTCGATGGTGCTACCCGCCTCCGCGGTCAGGTCCGCGGAAAGGGTGATCTGGCCCGTGTGCTGGTTCAGCTTCACGCCTTCGGACTTCGTGCTAAACGACGCCTCCTTCGGCAACGGCTGGCGCTCAAAGACCATGCCGTTGTAGCCCAGGCGGGCGTACGGCGCAGGTGAGGTGGCGGTGCCGCCGGCGCGGACGTAGGTGTCCGCGTAGGAGGACTCGTAACGTACGGAGTCCTTGACGGCTGCGGTGACCTCGACGGTGATGGTGTCCTGCTCGCCCTTCTCAGTGCGAACCTTCATGGTGTAGGTGCCCGGCTTCGCGTCACGCGACGGGGCGGCGTACACGGCGCCGTTGGCGAAGACGGTGAACCAGTCCGGGTTCCCGGGCTCCGCGAGCACTCGCACGCCCTGCGTGGAGCGGACAGGGGTCACGCCGGTTTCCTCGCCTGCGCGGACCTTGATGGGGTTCCACTCGAACTGGTCCGGGGCAACGGGGCCCTCTGGGTCCGATGGGTCTGCTGGGTCCGATGGGTCTGCTGGGTCCGATGGGTCTGCTGGGTCCGACGGATCTGCGGGCTCGGACGGCTCACTTGGCTCACTTGGCTCCGGTGCGTTCTCGTCCACCGTCAACTCGAAGGAATCACGCTTGTGCGTGCCATCCTCCGTGACCTTGTCCACGACGACCTCGGAGGTGCCCTCCTTCGTCGGCGTGCCGACGATCGCGTTCTGCTCACCGTCGTACTTCAGGCCATCGGGCAGGCCCTCGACCTCCACGGAGGAAGCGTCCTCGACGTCGAGCGGGATGTACACGTCGGTGCCGGGGCGCACTGGCGGGACTTCGGAAGGTGCGATGTCGGCGTCCTCCGGCTCGCCGAGCTCAGCCGAGTCGGCGACCGTGATGGTGAACGTTTCCTCGAGCGGGTCGCCTGCGCCAGTGACGCGCGCAGTCACGTTGAACGTGCCGGTCTCAGTTGGGCGGCCGTTGATAAAGAGATAGGAGCCGGAGCCAAGGCGGGTCTGGGCGGAGGTGCTCAGGCCCGCGGGCAGGCCCTCAAACTCGATGACGGCGTCAGCCGGGACGTTCCACGCCATTACGCGGCGCGGCTGGATCAGGCGGTTCTGCCAGTACTTCTGGTCCTTGATCGGCTCGATGGTTGGGCCGTCAGCAAGGGTGACGTTGGCTTCGACGTGTTTGACGGAGTCGTCAGCAAAGGTGATTTTTACCGGGACCTTGAACGTGGTGGTGTCGATGCCTTCACCGGCGGTGGCGTTGAGGGTGCCGTCGTCGGAAAACGTGAGGTGCCAGCCGGTGGGCGTCGAAAAGCCCTCCGAGAGTTCCCACTTCACGGGGGTGCCGATTTTGTTCCAGGCGGCGGTCCAGAAGTTGCGCTTCAGTTCAGGCCTCGACGTGGCGGTCTCACCGGGCGCGACGACGAGGTCCGGGAACGTGACGTCCGTACGGGCCGCCTCAGTGCGTGGCGTTTTCCATGATGTGGACTCAGCAGTGGGCTCCTGCGCCGTGGCTGTACCTGCCACCACCGGCGCACCTGTGATTACTAACGATGCCCCAAGTGCGCATGCCGCTACCGACACCCCACCTCGCCGCTTCGCCCCGTTGCGACCGCTCACGTTGCCCATCATCGTTCCTTCTTAAAACTGTCCGTAAATTGCTAAACGCTACTCAGTGTACTCACTATGCAGACATTTGCTTTTACAGCTGTTGACATGCCGTTTTAAATTCTAACGAATAACGGCCGTACAACAAAGGTGTTGAACAATGACGGGATGCAGCTCACAGCGCCGCCAATAAGCTACGCGCGACGCGCGAGCGCCGCCGCCTTCTGCGCAATGGCGAGCTCCTCGTTCGTGGGTACGACGAGGACTTTCACGCGAGAGTCGTCGGCGGAGATGATGCGCGGGCCGTCGTTCGGCAGGGAGTTGCGCTCGGGGTCGATCTTGATACCGAAGGCCTCCATATTGTCCAGGGCGTCCGCGCGCACGAACTTGTCGTTCTCGCCGACGCCCGCGGTGAACGTGATCGCGTCCACTCGGCCCAGCGCCACCATGTAACTGCCGATGAAGCTGCGCAGCCGGTTGATGTAGACGTTGTAGGCGAGCCAGGCGTCGCCGTCCTCGTTTTCGATCATGGCGCGCAGCTCGCGGAAGTCGTTCACACCGGCCAGGCCTTTCACCCCGGAGCGCTTGTTCAGCAGCTCGTCGATCTCGTCGATGCTCATGCCGGCGTGACGCGCCAGGTGGAAGATGACACCCGGATCGACATCCCCCGAGCGCGTCCCCATGACCAGGCCGGCGAGCGGGGTCAGCCCCATCGACGTATCGATCGCGTGCCCGTTCGCCACCGCAGAGCACGAAGCACCGTTGCCCAGGTGCAGCACGATCTGCCGGGTGTGGTTCGGGTCCGTCCCAATCAGCGCCGGTACCTGACTGGAGACGAACTCGTGGGAGGTGCCGTGGAAGCCGTAGCGGCGGATCTGGTTCTGACTGGCCACCTCGGCGTTGATGGCGTACAGCGCCGCGGCCGGCGGCAGGGAGTGGAAGAAACCAGTGTCGAACACCGCGACGTGCGGGATGTCCGGCAGCAGCTCCCGGGCCACCTCGATGCCGTCAATGTTCGCCGGGTTGTGCAGCGGCGCCAGCGGCACCTGCTCCCGGATCATGTCCACGACGGGATCCACAATGATTTCGGGCTCACTGAACACCATGCCGCCGTGCACCACGCGGTGCCCCACCGCCACCACGTCGAGGTCCTTCGGGCTCACGCCGCGCAGCGCCAGACGGTGGAACGCCTCCTCCAGTCCGTCCTTGTGCGTGGGGATGGATTTTTGCAGCACCCAGCGGTCTTCGCCGTGTTTGATGGTGATGCGGCCTTGGGGTTCGCCGATTTGCTCGACAAGCCCGGAGACAAACGGCGCATCCGAGGCCTCCGAGTTCGGGTCGACGATCTGGAACTTCACCGAGGAAGAACCAGAGTTAATTACCAGTACGTAGCTCATCTACTTCACCCCTGCCTGAATCGCAGTCACGGCCACAGTGTTTACAATGTCATCGACCGTCGCGCCGCGCGAAAGGTCGTTGACCGGCTTGTTCAGCCCCTGCAAAATCGGGCCAACCGCCAGCGCGCCACCAGTACGCTGCGCGATCTTGTACCCGGCGTTGCCCGCCTCAAGGTCGGGGAAGATGAACACGTTCGCCTGCCCCGCCACGGGTGAATCGGGTGCTTTCTGCTTCGCGACGCCCCCATCGCACGCAGCGTCAAACTGGAGGGGGCCGTCAATAATTAAGTCGGAATTAATAGCACGGGCGGCGGCAACGGCCTCGACCGCGCGCTCCACGTCGGGGCCCGCGCCGGAGCTGCCGGTGGCGTAGGAGAGCACCGCAACCTTCGGCTCGATACCGAATTGAGCGGCGGTCAACGCGGAGCTGACGGCGATCTCGCCGAGCTGCTGCGCGGACGGGTTGGGATTTACGGCGCAGTCGCCGAACGCCCAGAGGCGGCCCTGCATCACCATCAGGAAGATCGACGACACCACGGAGGCCTCCGGGCGCGTCTTGATGATCTGGAACGCAGGCTTAATTGTCTCCGCCGTGGTGTGCACCGCGCCCGAGACCATCCCGTCCGCGCGCCCGGTGTGCACCAACATGGTGGCGAAGTAGGAGACGTCCTGCATTGTCTCGCGGGCCTGATCCAGGGTCACACCCTTGGATTTGCGCAGTTCAGCGAAGGTCTGCGCGAACTCCTCAGCCAGGTCGGAAGTGCGGTGGTCCAGCAGCGTCGCCGCCGAAACGTCCAGCTCAAGCTCCTGCGCCTTCGCGGTGATCGCGTCCACGTCCCCCAGCAGCGTCAGCTTCGCGACGCCCCCCGCCAACAATCTGTGCGCCGCCTCGAGCACGCGCGGGTCCTCACCCTCCGGCAGAACGATGTGCGCGCCGACCTCGCGGGCCTGGTCCAACAGGTGGGAGCCGAAGACCAGTGGGGACATCACCGGCGCGACCTCCGGGATGGCGAGGTCGACCGCCTCCTGCACGTCCGTGACCGTTGCGAGCAGCGTCGCACCGTGGCGTTCCACTATCCGCTGCGCGAGGGTGGCGCGCTGCGGGGCGTCGATAAGCACGATGACTGCCGCGCCGAGCGCTGCGGCGAGCTCCGCATCAAACGAGCACTCCCCCTGGCCCACGAACAAGGTGGGTTGTTCCTGGCCCTCGCAGGCGGCGTACGCCCCGGCGAGTGTCTCCCCCGTGACGTGGATGGTTTGAAGGCCGTGCCGTGCCGCGAGCGCGTCAGCATCAGCACTGCCGAGGTTCGTGTTAGTGCAGGTAAGCAGTAGATGATGAGCCATAACCCAACCTTTACGATCGTGGCGGACATAAATGCGTATCATTCTACAGACCCATCACGACACGCGGGCAGTAAAATGGGGCCTAGTTCACATTTGTTTGCTTTCTGGCGCTGGGTCTCAGTTGTAGCGGTGGCGGTGGCTGGCTCCCTGGCTCGCTAGCTCGCTGGTGCGCCTTCAAGAAAGTTCCCGCGCCTGGGAACCATTTTCGGTTTTAGGCCGGTTTCGGTCGACCAACGCTTATGTTTCCCCAGGTTGGGACGCCTGTCTACGAAGATTGATCCCCGTTCACAGTTGAGCCTGGGAACTTTTCGGGGTTGGCGGGGTGGCGGTCCATGACTTTCGTTCGTGTCGAGGTGCTAAAGGAGTGCGACGCTGGTCGCCGAAAGCCGCCCCTGGCCGGTGAGAATACGCGACCTGCATCGCACGCTTCCAATCGCACGCTTTGAGCAATTTGGGATGTGCTCGAGCCAGGCTATAACGCCGCTGAGCACGTACGGCACTGTGGAAACCGCACTCCGCCTCCTCAATTCGCGCGGTCATCGCGTGACTTTCGTGCTGTTTTCGCGTGATCCTCGTTCGTGTCGAGGTGCTAAAGTAGTGCGACGCTGGTCGCCGAAAACCGCCCCTAGCCGGTGAGAATGTGCGACCTGCATCGCACGCTTCTAATCACACGCTTCGAGCAATTTGAGGCGCAGGCGCGCGACGAGCCATTACCACGCCCGTAAGAATGCAAAAAGCTGCCGCCCGCCACAAATGGCGGACAGCAGCGTTTCACTGTTCAAAGAGCGATCAGTAAGCGTTTAGCTCGCGGTCACCCGCGAGGGGTCGCTGCGGGCTAAACGTGTCCCTTACTTCTGCTCTTTCTTGGAGGACAACTGCACGGTCTTACCGGACGAACCCTTCAGCTCCAGGTCCTTGACCGAGGACGAAGGACCACCAGGCTTGCAGTTGTCGTAAATGACCGTGCCAGCCAGAATGCCAGCAGCAATCAGCACGATGCCCGCAGCGACCATGCCCAGATCCGCACCAACGGTACGCAGCTGTGCATTGATCTGCTCGACCTGACGTGCCATCTCCGGGTTGAAGATGCCAGCCTGCTGCTGGATGTGGGTGTTCGCAGCCTGCAGCTGAGCGCTTGCCTGTGCGGCGAAATCGCTCAGGCCAGGGATCTGAATCTGGGAAGCCAGACCCAGTGGCAGCAGCGCGATCAGCGGCAGACCGAAGCCCACGGCGGATGCGGCACAGCGACCAGCGTTGATCTTGCCATCATTGCCGTCGAATGGGTTGAGGCCCTTCTTCAGCTCATCGCCGTTATTCACGCCGTCGCCATCGAAGTCACCGTTCGGATCGAAGATGGACTTGCCGTCCTGGCCAACCAGGGTGAAGGACGCCTTCACACCAGTGTGCTCGCCAGTGCTGTTCTTCACTGTGAGATCCACCGATGGGTTTGCAAGCGGTGCAAACTTCTTCGTGAAGTCGTCCCAGCCCTTAGCGTCAGCCGTCTTGAAGGCCTTCATGAGGTCCTCCGTCGACGGGGCCTGACCAGTAACATTCGCGGAAGCATCAGTGTTGATGTCCCACTTCGCACCATGCAGCTCGCCACCGGTGCGGTCGGTGATCGTCGCCGTCGTGTCCGCCGGCGTATCGACGGCCTCTCCGACCTTTTCGCCATCCTTCTTGTTCAGCTGAACCTTGGCAATACCCTTGTCACCAGGCTTGACCTCAGTCTTCGGGTAGGACGCAACAACGTTTTCGCCGAGCTTGTCACCCTCGGATGGGTCGGTTTGGTCACCGGTTCCCGGCTTGTTTTCCTCGCCACCTGGGTTCTGGGCCTTGTCGACCTCGATCTCGATCTCAGCCTTGCCACCAGGCAGGTCCGGATCCTCGACGACCAGCTTAATCGGTCCTTCGACATCCTTACCAGGTGTGACGTAGACCTTGCCGTCGTCGCCGACGCGGACCGGCACGTCCTTGCCGTTCTTGTCGGTTGCAGACTCCTTGGTGTCGCCATCCTTGTTGTTAATGATGACGCCGGTGTCCTGCTCCTTTCCGTTCGGCACGACGGGCTTCTTGCCGTCAGCGTTGACGTTGGTCTCTGCCTTGCCGTTGTCGTCGCGACCCTTCTCGTGGCCATTGACGTCAATCTCAACCTGAGTCTTGCCTTCAGGAAGACGTGGGTCCTCGATTGTCACCGTAATCGGGCCATCAACGTCCTCACCAGGCGTGACGACAACGTTACCGTCCTTGTCGATTTCGACCGGGACGTCCTTGCCATCCTCGTCCTTCGCGGAGATCTTGGTGTCCTTGTCAGGATTCTGAACCTTGACACCAGTGTCCTGCTTCTCGTTGGTCGGGTCGACCGGCTTCTTGCCGGAATCATCAACCTTGAAGTCAGAGTTGTTGTCATCGCGACCCTTCTCATGACCGTTGACCTCAACCTCGACCTCGACCTTGCCACCAGGCAGGTCAGGGTCGGTGACCGTCACCCTGATTGGACCATCAACATCGGTACCTGGAGTGACGTGGACGTTGCCGTTCTCATCAATCTCGACTGGAATGTCCTTGCCATCCTCGTCCTTCGCGGTAACCTCTGTGTCCTTGTCCTCGTTGTGGACCTTGATACCGGTGTCTTGTTTGTCGTCAGTCGGGTTAACAGGCTTTGTACCAGTTTCGTCGACTGTGGTCTTCGGCGTCTCCGGCTGCTTCTCCGAGCCGTTGTCGTCAACACCCTTCTTGTGGCCGTTGACCTCAACCTCAACATCCTGCTTGCCACCGTCAAGATCCGGATCC